>PBEQ01000036.1 GCA_002719695.1 bacterium
CACCCAAATCAGAGGATTCCAATACAACGTACTTTTTTTGATACGGCAACCCCGTTTCTTCATCTTTTAATGTCATTAAATTAGCAATATTTTCAGCTGTTAGTGTCATTTTCATACGCTGAGATACAATACCTGACATATTTATTTGAAACGCATCATCTAATGTACTTAGCTGTGCAGTAATAGGTATTGTTAGAAGTATACTCACTAGCAATAGGTTTCTTATAAGCATTATCGTTTTCCCATAGTTGCTATTTGTCGATAGGTATCAAATCGTTTTTTATAAATAGTAAGATAACTGGCCTGTAGATTTCTATTACGTGCCATGCTAGAGGACATATGTTCAAGTAATACCTTTTCTCTCAACTCACTATTATTTGGGATAATAGCATTTAATTCTGCTTGATCTTCAGGATATAAAATAGGCTCAAATCCTGGAGTCGTAATGTTTGCTATATTATAAGAAAAAAGAGCATGTTTTTTTGTTGCCTTATAAATTGCTTTTTCTAATTTGTTATCAACAGGATAAAACAAAATATCATCACTGTTTTGAGCAACTGTTACACTAAAAAGTGATAATACAAAACAGGCTATAATCATACCGTACTTATTCATTAGCAACGGATCCTTGTAATCGTTTCTTTAATTTTTCTAATACATTCATATGAATTCGACAAATCCTACTTTTAGATAATTTTAAATGTTCTGCAATTTCAACTTGTTTTAGTCCATGGATATAAAATAATTCAATAACATCTTTATCAGGATAGTCTAAATCATAAATTTCTTTCCATAAAAAATCATAATTTTCATCAATAACCTCAATTTCAGGATTTTTAGTTCCTTTACTTTCAGAAACATTTTGTTTTACTTCAGAAGAAACATAATGCACCAACGTAGCAGACTCTATTGCCCTATCTACTTTATCATTTGCTGATCCTGAAGACTCATTAATTGTATCATCAATGAAATTTGATAATGTTTCTTGTAATTTCTGCTTTTTTTCGCGATAGGCTTGAGGCATTTTAGCACTCCATTCATTTCGAATTGAATCTAAAATTTCTCCTCTGATGCGATAATAAGCATATGTTTGAAATTTGGTATTTAAGTTTTTTTTAAATCCTTTTTTGGCCTTTAGCAGTCCTTCTATTCCCCAGCTAATTAAATCTTCAAAATCAATACCCGTTGGCACTTTACCTGCTTGGAGTATTTTATTGGCAATATTTTTGATTAATGGCATATTTTCACTGATAAACTCTTCAGAATACCCTTTGTTATTTAGGGCCTCATTATTTTGTAATTTACTAATATCTAAATTATTGGAAGTCATTTATTGCTCCATAAAATAATCATCTAAATTTAATATATCTTGCTCTGCTAGATAACGAGATAATTCTCTTGCATAAATAACATTCATAAGTTCATTAGATTGTTTTGTGTTGTAAATACTATCTTCCTCTTCAAACTCAATAACATCTGTTGAGTTGAATAAGGGTCCAACAAATATTTGTTGTATAAATAATGCTTGGATTTTGTCCATGGCTTCTTCATCACTACCAACCTCATATTGTGGATTTAACAATTGATAGTAACTTATATCAGGCATTTGAGCAAACGCAGGCGTCGCTACGAATATCATCAATGAGCTTAATAATAAGATTACTTTCTTCATCATAATATTTCTAATTCTGCCACTAAAGCTCCTGACTCCTTTAATGCTTGAATAATACTAATTAATTCCTTTGGCGATACACCAATCTGATTTAATGAATTCACTAAATTTGATAATGTATCGGCTGCCTCTAAATATATTAACGGATTCTGATCTTCAGAAATTGTAATAGCATCTTCTTGGTTTCCAAATAACCCTCCAGTATCATTATTAATTTTAATTGACATACCTCCATGGGTAATAGCAACTGGAAATAACTTGACACGTTCACCAATAATAATCGTTCCTGTTTTTGAATTTAAGACAATTTTTGATGATGAGTCTGGTGTAATCTCAATATTTTCAATTTCAGAAATTGCTGAAATTAGATCTAAGTTTGTTAAATCCTCTAATGGAATTTTAATGGTGTTTCCATCTATAGCCTTGGCACCTTTATAGCCATTTTCTTGGATTGCTTTCATTGCTTTTGAAACAGTATAAAAACTTGGTTTATCTAGAACAATGGTAATATTATGCTGATCTGTAAACGTTACAGGTATTTCCGCCTCAACAATAGCTCCATTAGGAATAGACCCAACCGTTGCTTGATTTTTGTATAATTGAGATGATGATGAAATTTCATTAATCCCCTCAACTACAATATTTCCTTGAGCAACAGCATATGTCTGCATATCTGGCCCCACCATAGGGGTCATAATTAAGGTCCCTCCTATTAAAGAGCTAGCATCTCCAAGAGCAGAAACTGTTACGGAAACTCTTTGACCTTTTTTTATAAACGATGGTAAATCCGTCGTTACAATTACAGATGCAGCATTCCTAGCATTTAAGTTTATACCGCTAATTGATACACCCATCTTTGATAATAAATTTCTTAGAGCATTATTTGTAAGACCAGCTGCTCGGGAATCCCCAGTCCCTCTTAATCCAACAACAATACCATAGCCAATTAATTGATTATCTCTAGATTCAATTAACTTTCCAATATCTTTTAGGCGAACCGTTGTACTCTGGGCACATAAACTAGCTCCCATAATACTTAAAATAATGAATAGTACTGCTATAAATTTCATATTAAAACAACCAATTAAACATTTTTGTTATAATACCAGGTGATTGCTTAGATGCCACAACCCCACTTCCATGAACCGAAATTTCTGCTTTTGCTACTTGATATGAAAAAACTGAATTTTTGGGTGAAATATCTTGAGGACGAATAATCCCTGCTACACGAATTGTTTCTAATTCGTCATTAACTTTAACCTTATGTACACCCTCAATATATAAATTACCATTATCTAAAATTTCTGTTACAACAGAAGAAACAACAGCTTTTACTTGACTTCTTCTTGATGTTTGGCCGGAACCTTCGTACTTATCATCTCCATTAAGGCCATACTCTCTTTTTTGATTGAGTGTTTCATTACCAAGCAAATTACCAATTTGTTCCCAATTTGATTGTAATGATGCGCCCAAACTTGATTCTCTTTCAGTACTAGTTGATGCTTGTTGCGCTGCAGAAGTTGATTCAGACACATAAATTGTAATAATTTCACCAACTCTAATCAATCGTCTATTTACACCATAAAAAGGTGTTTTAGCATTATCAAATAATGAATCTGCAACTACCTCCATTGGAAATAGCAAACTAATTAGAACTAATAAGAATATGTTTTTTATCAATTACCTTTCCTCTTAATATTTTTTTTGTAACTGTTTTTAATCGTATCATGTCACCAATCATCCCAGAATCTAGAGCCGTAACATCAGATTTAATTTCATAGCCTTTTGACTTAATGAGTAATGTTACATGTTGGCCTTTTGCAACATCAGGAACAATCTCAACCCAACGATCTGAAAATGCGACGCCCTTAACAATAGTACGTTTGGCTTGTTTTCCAATGATTGACTGTTTGTTAACTATATAATCTTCAGAACGTCCTTTTAACTGTGTTTTTTTTGTTACAATATCAGATGCGCTAATAATATCATTTTTAGAAATCTTTCTACTTGTCACAAAAACATCTGCATAAACGCTAGACTGCATAAAATACTTTTTACTCGCTAAAATTGTATTATTCTCTGATAGAAACGTAACATCTAAGATTATCTTACCAATTAATGTTTCTGGTTTTGCTAAATCTACAAACACATAAAATATATCTCGATCTAAACTGGTAAATAACGATGCATTTTTACCTTCAATCTTAATATCTGGATTTGAAACATTTCCAATCTGGCTAATAATCTGATTTTTAATATCATTATGAAGTTGTGCTTGCGAAAAACTAGCAACGCTGTATTGCTTTGCGCTAAGTTGTAGCGAAAGCAGGGCTATCCAAAAAACACAAAACCAAATTTTAATCATGTATTATTTACCAATATCACTTGCAGCTTTTAACATTGAATCTGCTGATTTTATCGTTGAATTTACAAGCTCAAATGTTCGTTGACATAATAACATATTCATCATCTCTTCAATAATATTAACATTTGAAAACTCAAGTGCTCGTTGTTTTACCATACCAACCCCATTTTCACCAGGTATTGTTAGTTCTGGATCTCCCGAAGCTGCTGTTGAACGAAATAGGTTTTGTCCTATATCTTTAAGACCTCCTGGATTAGGAAAATGTACAAGGTATACCTGACCAATTTCTGTTGGCTGAACACTTTCTGGCGTTTGAGCAAATACTTCTCCCGCTTCATTTATAATGATTTCAGTTGTGTTTGCAGGAACTGTAATCGCAGGATCAAGTGGATGTCCATTTGGATTTAAAACATTCCCTTCAGCATCCATATGCAAATTTCCAGCCCGGCTAAACCCGAATGTACCATCAGGTAATAAAAACTGAAAAAATCCTTTTCCTTCTATGGCGACATCAAGTTGTTGATTCGTCATTTCTATTGATCCTGTAGAAAAATCTTTCGTAATATCAACAATCCGAATTCCTTGACCATATTCCAAATATTTTTTTCGTTTTCGTCCAGCTCCTGGTGACACTTCATCAAATTCAGAATACGCTCTTTCTAAGACCAATGGAAACAAGCTTTCCATTTCCATACGCTTTTTCTTAAACCCTACCGTTTGTGCGTTTGCTATATTGTTTGCAATAACCTGCATTTTTCTTTCATAAGAAAAATATGCTGATTTTGCCATAAATAATTGTGATAACATGCTTTAACTCCTCCTTTTATGGATATTTATATTAAGGACTTGATAGTCCTGCAGCCGTGTTCAATGCTCTATTAATTAAATGAGCTGTTTTTACACTTGCATCATAGGCATTTTTAGCCGTCATTATATCTCCAGTAATTCCCTTTAAAACATTGTTTTGCTCTAATGCACCTTGAACAATTGCATAGTGTTCATAACCCTCTTCTACCGGCACATCTTTGGTTAAAATAAAGAAAGCTCCATTAATAGATTCAAATGATTGCATGGCTGCAAAGGTTTTAAAAACAGCAATTTTCATCCGTGTTTGAGGTTGCCCATCGACATAAATTAAGCCCGATCTGGAAACTAAAATATCGTCACCTTCTGGCAAGATAATTTCACCTTCTTCACCTAAAACTGGATAATTTCCAGATAGTGTTACCAATCGACGCTGTGAATCAAGAATAAATCGTCCGTCACGCGTAAAGGCAATCGTTCCAGGTAATTGAACAATAAAAAAGCCCCTACTAGTCGCATCAATATAAAAATCAAGCTCTTTGTTTGTTTCTACCATAGGCCCTGCACGCCAACGATAAAATGGTAGATACTCTAATTTATAGCCATCATCTGTTTTTTTACGAGAATTATAAACCCCCGTCTCAATAAATCCTGGTGTCCCAACATTAATTGTATAAAACATAAAATTTGTATAATGTACCTGAAACATTCTCATTGCTTCCAATGATGTATTCACCCCATCTTCTTGAACGTCACCAAAATCGGTATATCCAACTATTGTTGATGCTCCACTTAAAATCATAAGTAATATACCCGTTAATAAATAGCGATAAACATTCGTCATATTATTACTCTTTTTCCTTTTTTATTTTAAGCTTTTGTTTTTTAGCCAATCGATCTAATCGATAGACAAACGACAAAATCTCTGCCACCAAATTATATAAGGCTGGTGGTATTTCAGAGTTGATAGCTAACTTTGATAATAACTCCACTAATGATGAATCTTCATAAAATGGAACCTTGTTATCTTCAGCTACCTTGAGTATCTTTTCCGCAATTTGTCCTTTTCCAAACCCTGTAATTTTTGGAGCCTTGCTATTTTTAGCATCATATTTTAATGCAATAGCTTTTAAATTGTTTTTATTTTTCACATCCAACTGGTGAATATTACGTTTAATTTTTAAGTTCTTAGTTTTATTATTTTTTTTTGCGGGGACCATCTTATACTTCCGTACTAATTCGTTTTATAGTATTTAAATTAACAGTTGGTAATAATAGCTTGTCGATATTAATAACTTTTTTTAAGGCCTGAATAGTGGTTACTTCATAGTTCATCGCTTCCATTGATTTTTTTAACTCAGGAGCTTCATCAATAACAAATTTTTTAGTTAGTTCACTACTGGTATAAATCTTATATGCCATTTTTTTATCATCAATCTCAATAATTATGGTTAAATCACCTAAATCAGATGTTTCACATTTCATCACTATTTTTGTTTTAAAAGGATTAATCTTTTTTTTATTTTTAGGATCCTTACTAACCATAATTTGAATATCTTTTGCTTTTGTTGCCATTGGATTTGGTATCATCCAATAATGAAAGAACTCTTCTGCTATTTGTTGATTACTAGGGCTTTTAGATAAAATTAGCTGTGTTAATAATACATCATGAAATTCTGTAGCCTGCTTTTCAACCTTTTTAATAACCTCTTTTAAATTATCAGCAATTAAATTATTAGAAGAGGATAGTTTTTTTTCGATCCCTTTAAAAAAATCTTTTAAGTAGCGCAAATCTTGAATTAAATCAGTTTGTTTTGAAAATAAGCCCTTAATATCTAAATTATCAGCATGTTTTTTCAATCCTTTTGTATCTTCAATAAAATCATCTAAAAATCCAGCAACACCAGCTACTAAGGATGGATCTAAGAAAGCATTAAACCCCGACAGGCCATTCTTCAATTGATTCAAACCACTTGAAAGAGATGCAAGACCTCTAGAAAATTGCATATTGTGTGATAAAAATTTGGAAATTAAATCAACCGCTTTAGAATTAGCGTTTAAACCTTTTGAATAGGCAATAACACTCGCTTCTAATTTATTACCTTTTTTACTGCCCTTAACGGCTTGCTCTACTAAATCAAATGCTTCAGGGGATGCTTCAACACCATATAACAGCATTGTTGTAAGAATTTGTTTATTTTCAGGTGTAACTGCTTTTTGTAAGTTTAATAATGCTTGGCTGATATCTTGAGAGTTTAATGACCTGACATATTCAGGTGTCTTTGTTGCTGGTTGATCAACAGACTTACTTTGTCCGCCTCCTTTGTCTACTTGCTGAATAGACTTAGGTAATGCAGAATCGGATGTTTGTTGAGGCCTATTTATATCACCACTACTGCTTATATTTTGCATCAAGCTCCCTTTTTAGAAAAACTAACCTAGTATATCAAAAACTTAAAAATAATAAAATAGAATTATATTCTACAAAGTGCAAAAAAAGAATAATTAAACGAAAATTTTATCTTTCTTAAACATTTCTAACACATTTTCTTGAATATATTTAGACTTTTCTTGGGATCTGAGTGTTAATTCAAACCCACATGATTCCACTAAAATAACACCTCTTAATGAATTAGTTAAAAATATTTCATCAAACTCAGACATTTCGGTTACTAAAACTTCTCTAATATCACATAAATATCCTAATTCTTTTGCATGCTTAATCACAAAATTTCTTACAACCCCTTTTAGGATCACATTAGATTCAGGCACGATTAAGATATTATCTTTAATGAAAAAAATGTTTGAACGTGACGTTTCTAGCAATGCTTGATTTTCATCATATAAAACAACATCATCAAAATCGTTACTTAATCGATTTTCTAACATATTCTTCATCCAAGATAACGACTTAAATTGATCTAAGGGAATCTTCTGAAAGGATTGCTGTCTTAGGTCTAACCGCAATCGCTGTTCAGGATCATAGCCTGGCCATTTTCTTAAAACAATTAAAAAGAAGGGCCTTGTAACAATGCTTTTTGTTGGGTCTTCTGATCGGTTTCCAGGAGTAAGATATAAGTTTAAAATACAGTCTTTAACATCATTTTTTATTATTAGCTCTTTAATGCTATTAATAATTGCTTCATCTGATACATCGAGTGGAATATCTAAAATAATAGCACCCGATCGTAACCGATTAATGTGCTCTTGAATTAAGATAGGGTTTCCTTCTTCGACTCGAATGGTTTCAAAAAGACCATATCCATACAAGAAACCATAATCCATAAAAGGAAACTCAATAGCTTGTTTCTCTTTTATATTTAAATTCTCTGAAATAAAATTATAAACACTATCCACTAACACTAGTGTACTCATCAATCCTTAAATAAGACAAGGTTTTTGAACACTATATCGTCAATAACGTCTCAACCATACCTTTGGCTTTAGTTTCGCACTCAGCCCACTCTAATTCATCCACTGAATCTGAAACAATCCCACCTCCGGTATGAAACAGTAACTGATTAGCTCTTGAGTAAAGCGTTCTGATGGCAATATTAAACGTTAAATCCCCATTTCCTGAAATATAGCCAATGCACCCTGTGTAAGGACCTCTTGGTTGTTTTTCGAACTCGCTAATAATTTCAATAGCCCGCTTTTTTGGAGCTCCCGTAATAGATCCACCTGGAAATAAAGCCTTCATAATTGAATAAAAAGTCTGATTTTTTTTTAATTCTCCAGTTATAACAGCCATTCCATGATGAACATACTGGTATGATTCAATTGCTCTTGGGGATGTCACCTTTACACTTCCTGTTTGGCAGATCTTGTTTAAATCATTTCTTTCTAAATCGACTATCATCAATAACTCGGCTTTATCTTTTATTGATTCATGCAACTGATTTTTTAAAGAACTATCTAAATCAGGCGTAGCGCCTCTAGCAATAGTTCCTTTGATAGGCTTGGTTGTAATAATATTTTTACGAACATTAAAAAACAACTCTGGTGATGAACTTAGTATATGATGTTGTTTAAAATTAATATAAGCACTGTAGGGCGCTGGTGATACGGTTCTTAATTGACGATACAGCACACTTAAATCTCCATCAAATTTAACAGAGTGCTGTCTTGAAAAATTCACCTGATAAACATGTCCTTTTTTTATGTAATTTAAAATATGATTTACAGCTTGCTTATATGTTTCTTTTTGAGGATTGTTATAGTTTCCAATAACCTTAAAATCGTTTTGTTGGTTACTAAATTGATTCTGCAACTCTTTAAATGAAATAGTTGGCCTACCATATAACGTACTTGCTACAAAGTATGCCTGAGAATGATCTTGAGGTATCACTAAATAGCGATCATAAATACCGCCTAAAACCTCTGGATAATCATCTGATTTTAACCAATTAAAGTCCGAAAAACATCTTGCTGATTCAAATGTAAACATACCAATAAACCCCGTTCTAAAGCCTCTCTGATCCTTGTTCTTCTCACAGGGTTTTATATAGCTTTCAATAAGATCAAATATATTTTTATCATTATGGATATATTTTTTTTTGCCTTGCCTAACAATCAGCCTATCTTTTTCTGCAAAAAACGTATACACAGGATCAATGCCAATGATGGATGTATCGTGATCCTTGGCATGAGCATTGCAATCTAAAAAACTTGTATAGGGCTGACTTAAAATCTTTGCCAGTAATGAATCGGTAAGTGTAATAGGTTCCTGTTGAAACATTACGGTTTATTCACTTGCTTTTAAAACACTTAAGAAGGCCTCTTTTGGTATTTGGACACTTCCTATTTGCTTCATTTTCTTTTTACCCGCCTTTTGCTTTTCTAGTAGTTTTCGTTTTCTTGAAATATCGCCACCGTAACATTTTGCCGTAACATTTTTTCTCATAGCCTTAATCGTTTCTCTAGAAATTACTTTGGCGCCAATGGAACCTTGAACAGCAACCTCAAACATTTGTCTTGGTATGATATCTTTTAATTTAATAGCTAAGTTACGAGCTAAGGGACTTGCTTTTTTTCGATGAGCAATAAAAGACAACGCATCTACCATATCACCATTAATTAACATATCTACTTTAACTAAGTCCGCTGGTTTATGATCTTTATACCAATAATCCATACTGGCATAGCCCTTGGTTCGTGATTTTAACTTATCAAAAAATTGAGTAATTAATTCATTAAGCGGAATTTCAAAGGTTAATACCTGACGGCTACTATCAATAATCTCAGAGTTTTCAAATTCGCCTCTTGATTCTTTTACCAATTCAATGATGGTACTGATATACTCATTTGGCGCAATGACCGACAACCCCATACAAGGTTCATAAATTGTATCAATATGCGTCACTTCAGGGTATTGGTTTGGATTTTCCATATTAAATGAATCTCCATTATTTAGGCTTACTTTGTATGTAACATTGGGAGCTGTAACAACAATCTCAATATTAAATTCTCTTTGAATGCGTTCTTGGATAATCTCCATATGCAATAGCCCCAAAAAGCCACAACGGTACCCAAATCCTAATGCTTGTGATGATTCGGTTTCAAAGGTTAATGAGGCATCATTAAGTTGTAATTTTTCTAGCGCTTCTCCTAAAACCTTATACTCATCTGTATCAACAGGATATAAGCCACAAAATACCATTGGTTTAGCAATTTGATAGCCAGCTAAAGGTTCTTTAATGGGATTATTATCTTCTGTAACAGTATCCCCAACGCGTGCGTCTTTAATTGATTTTAATCCTGTAATAATATAGCCAACACCACCACGATTAATCGATTCAGACGGTGTCATTTTGGGTTTAAAATAACCACATTCTAAAATATCCACTTTTTTCTTAGATGCCATAAGACGAATTTTTTGTCCTTTTTTAATAACACCATCAAACACTCTAACATAATTAATTACACCGCGATAATCATCGTAACTAGCATCATAAATTAAGGCTTTTAGCTGCTCGCTAGTACTATCTTTTGGCTTTGGCACCTTCTTAATAACAGCCTCTAAAATATCCTCAATGCCCTGCCCTGTTTTCGCACTACATAACAAACATTCTTCTTTTGGAATACCAAATGATTGCTCGATTTCTGCAAGAATACGGTCTGGATCAGCTGCCGGTAAATCAATTTTGTTTACAACCGGAATAATTTCTAAATCATGTTCAAGAGCTAAATAAAAATTAGCCATGGTTTGCGCTTCAATTCCTTGAGCTGCATCAACAAGCAATAAAGCTCCTTCACACGCTGCTAATGAGCGAGATACCTCATAACTAAAATCAACATGACCTGGGGTATCAATTAAGTTTAAGATATAGTCATTTCCATCGTTTGCTTTATAATCCATTCGAACGGCTTGCATTTTTATTGTGATACCGCGCTCTCGTTCAATATCCATAGAATCTAACAACTGTTCTCTCATATCACGATCTGCAACGGTTTTTGTTGCTTGAATAAGACGATCTGATAAGGTTGATTTACCATGATCAATATGAGCAATAATGCAAAAGTTTCTATTTTGTTTCATATTGTTTGATAGAATATCATATTAGACACCAGTCATCATAGATCACAGCATTAAATGACATTCTATTTTTACATTAATAAGCTCACGACAACATAATGCTAATAAGTCTACTAATAAATTAAGCTACCCGATCAACCAGGTTACCTGGGTAACCTGGTTTTTTTTGTGTTCTACAGCTTTTTTTTGTTTTTAAAATTTAATTTTTAGGAATTAATACTAAAAAGAGTTTTGTTAAACCCTCTAGGGTTAAGCCTGTTTCACCTTTTACAAACTCTCTTGCATCTTTAAATTCTTTAGTCTTGGGCATTCGGTCCATATTAAATATATATTTATACCATAAACTTTCTAGTGTGTATGGAAGATCTGGATATTCTTGTTCCGTGTCATCATTTATGGCTCTGCCTATAGTTCCTTTTCCATTATCTTTAATCAGGTCTAGGTAATGCTGTGTATTTCCTTTCATTGTTTCAGTACACATATTTTCTATAGCAGTTATATCTGTTTTAGAATTTAATGCATGTTTTATGACTAGCATTAAACTATCAAAAGGTATAAATTCTTCATCTGAACCAGGTGCCCAACAAGCCTTACTGGTTTTAATACCCATATTGTCTAAAAGTGCTAATATTCTCATTGAGTTGACATCACGGTTACCTGTTTTTTGATTTTTATCAAAAGTCTCACCTGTGTATGCATCTGCTCCTGTATCAATTAGTGTAAATATAACTTTACTAAAATCATCACCAAAAACTTTTGTCAGATCATCAAATAATATACCTTGTAATCTAGCCATATCAACTGCAGATGAATTTTTAGAGCATGAAATACCTAATATTCTTTGTTGTATATTTCTATATCTAGGTTTTTTTCTTAAATTCTTTATTATGTGCAAAGCAGCAGCTTCTTTAGCTAGAGTTCCATATTCAGGTTTAGAGGATTTGCCATCAATTTGGCCAAGGTTTCGGAAATAGTCTTCGTTGCATTCAATAATTCCTAATTGTTCTATCGGCTTACCAGTTTTAACACTAGGATCTTTATATGCAGGATCTATTGCGTTACCCACAACAATTTTAGGCGGATTAATATTTAATTCGTTACATGCATCTGTCAGCTTTATTGCTTTAAGTGTTGCAGTCATAACATCTGAACCACCACCTGTTCCAGAAGAAACATACACAATGTCGCTTAAATTTTTTCCATTAACTTTATATAATCCATCCGCTTGTATTTCTAATCCTGGTACTAATGAGACGAGTATTTTTTTTGCTTGGTTATTTTTCATTGTACCGTTTGGGTCTAACTTTTCAGTCTTAATCGATGATTCTGCTTCTTCCAATGTTATACCATGAGTAAGTTCAAAAACTTTAGTAGAATCCAAATCATCATCATCTTCCATAAGCTTACTACAAAGGTCTTTTAAGTTCTCTGTTCCTTTGACAAGCCCTACCAATGCATCTGCTGTTGCGCGGTTTTTCATGGTTTCTAATGTTGGTGTTGCTGTGCCACAGCATGGTGCCAAGTTATCATTAACCCATTCTATCTCAGCAAAACTATCGCCCAACTCTTTATCGATGATGGCGTTTAAGTTGTACCAAATAATTTTCAAATCACTATCTTCAATGCTTAGAATGTTAGTTATGATTTGATTTTGTGTTTTAACTGATTTCCCATACATAGCTCGTTCTAAAAATATGTTCGCTACATCACCATCAATTACTGAAGTTACTTTTCCTAAAACTGCTGCTTTTAGTTCTTCTTTTTTTGTTGGTGGTTCTATGTCATAGCATGGTATGCAATTGGCCCACCATGCTGATGCTGATGCTGATGCTGATTTTGGTGGTGTTTTTTTTAGTCCTGGTTTTGCTAGTTTTCTTAGTTCTTTTACTCGGTTTTCTTGTACTTTTTTGATTGTTTTTTTCCCACTTTGGCAACAACAACCCATTATTTTCTTCTTTTTGTTAAACCTATAATTTTATTATCTGTTTTTAGAGAAAAAAAATTTCAATTATTTTTTAGCCCCCCCCTTTTTTTTAGCGCTCTGTCTATACAGGTTTAGTCGTTACCTTTGATGTCTTTGTCTTGGTTTTGCTTATGCTTCTGCTGCTCTGCCTTTTTCTCCTATGGTGTTGGAGTCATAGTTGGACTCAGAATGGCTGCAGGATATCTTCCATTTTGGCCATTTATATCTTTAATACATTGAGCTAGACTTATACCGTTCATTCTTACAAGATTAGCATCTTGTTCTATCTGTTTTTCTTTCGCAAAAACCTTGTCCCTTATTTCTTCGGGGATATCTTTTAGGGCAGCTGTCCATCCAATTTTTTCGGGGTCTTGTATAGCATGGAAGTCAGTAGACTGTAAGGTTTGGTAGTGTATTCTAGGGTCTAGCACTAGTTCACCGTGTAATAATACATCATAATATAAAACATTATCTATAAACTTATGTGCTTCTGAAAAAATAAGCTGATCTATTTTTTTGCTTTTTACCAAACATGCACAAAGCCATTGAACTGCTTGATCGTCGAGATCATGTGGACGATCTATGAGTAACTCTAGAACAGAAACATGTTCGATTTTATTTAATTTAGTTACCAAATTTCTGAGAGATTCCAATAGTTCATAAAATGTTGTTTGATCTATTTCTCCTGATTCAGCTGTAAAGAGTTTCTTCATAACCCTACTATTCAATACTGCATTTATTCTATACTCTATTTCATTTTGGTTTTGTAGATTACTTAATAACTCTGTCATTTTACTTGTGGCTAATACCATTCCGTTCAATAAAATATTTTTTTCATCCTCTTCTAAACTGATTCCTAATAAATCAAGTGTTGGTGCCATATCATAATAATCCATAGTTTTATCTGGAGATTCGATATTTAAAAACTTAAGATCCAGTTGTTTTTTTTCGTATTCTAATGCTGCAAATAAACGACCACCTGTTCCAAGTTTGGTTAGTGTATACTCTTTATTCTCATTCGCCAATTCAACCATTCTTTTTTGGAGGGTCATGCTTTCTAATAGGCTATTAAATAAAGATATAACATATACATCTAACTTACTATCTGGATTAAAATTATTTGGGTTTTGGTTAATGTCGTTTAGTCGCGCTATGAAATCTTCCATTCTATTACCTACTAACCCTTCTATTTTATCTATTTTGGTATGAGCATTTATGGAGTCTGTTGTATTTTGTCTAAATGGGGACCATGTACCTTCTTGGGTAATAAAATTTTTAAATAAGTTTTCTATAATATTTTCATCATTGTGACCTAAATCTTTAATTACAGGAAATATACTTAAAGCATGATCTATTAACCAATTTCCAGTGGTTATGTTTTCCATCATTTCTGTGGTTATTTTTTCCATCATTTCTGTTGATTTAAATAAATATTCTTCGAATGCAGAAGAAAATTTCTCCGTGAGTAAACGCTGGACATGCATGTTTTTTGTGACTGCGAATATAGCTTCTTCAGTATTCCCACATGTTTGTAGAAAGGATTTAGAGTTTTCTGATAGAAATAATAGGTGTTGCATTGCTCTAGATAATCCATGATGTTCGATAGCATTGTATGCATGACTATACATATCCTTTTTAGTTCCTTCTTCAGCAGCATCTTCATGATCACTTTCCACTGCCAGTCTCAATAACTCGGTTGGGATTGTTGTTGAGAAAGCTTGATCAGCACTTATAACTTTACTTTTTATTTCCGGATCATTCATTACAGCTGCTGTAATATTGAGATACATATCTTTTCCAGACACACTTACTTGCTGTAGCGATAAATTCAGATTAAATGGTATAGAGTTAGAGCTTTTAATGTTCCCTTGCCATGCAATTTGGTCTCTATCTTTATAGTATTGTACTCCTGATTCTATCAAAGAACTTACAGTTACATAAAATTCAGCAACATCAATGTCTTGAATATTTAAAAATTTGTTAAATTCCTTAATATCAATCTCATTTATTGATTCATCTACTGATTTATTTTTGTCATATGGAAATAGTTTTAACAATTCTTTGTCCAAATCCGATCGGTTTATGTCACTTACGGAAGAATCTATTCCACGAATAGTCCAATAAAGCATTGTTTGACATGCTTTTTCCAATATAGCAGGGAAAAATCCTGATATTGTGCGGGGGGGTACTGGTGGGGCATTGTGTAAATAAATTGCTTGAGTATTAGGTCCACCAAATGCTCTATGATCTTGAGCTAATTTTTGTTTTTTTGATGTACTTTTTGCACTTTCTTCTTTTTGTTTTTCATATACTATTGATCCTGCTGCTGCTCCTGATTTTGTTTTTTTTGGTGGTGGTGGTGGTGGTGATGTTGATCTTTTTCTTCCAAATGCACTCTTAAATTTTCCTGTTGAAACTGATGCCATTTTATTTTCTCCTTTCATCTTTTTAGTTAAAAAGATGAGTTACTATTTATTTTATTTATTTTTTGATGTGACAAAGCAAAAAACACCGAGACTCGGTGTTCTTATTAATAATGGGATCTAAAAGAATATGATTTTAGCTAATGGTCACAACATCCTGCTAAGTTATTTCTTAGATCCTTAAGTCTGGTCTGATAAATTTTTAAAATGCCAACGAAATTCGCCGCCACCAATCAGTGGTACAAATTGTTCTAAAAGATTGTAAAGTTTTTCTTTTATAGAGATGTCTTTGTTATTTTTGTTTATTGTTTTATTATCATAAAAAAAACACCCAGAACGGGTGCTTTTATAAGAGTTAGTTAAAAACGTATAAAGAAAAATTTTCTCGCTTAAATGCATATAATCCCAAAAAGCAACATTGCCTCCATAG
>PBEQ01000037.1 GCA_002719695.1 bacterium
AAATGGTTTAATTTTACAGCTACCTTTAGTGATGGTGGTCTACGTTGGCAATGGCCCCCTTTTTCCTTTTTTAATCAAACCTCAGTAATGCTCTAGGGGAAATTTGCAACTAATTTTAGGTAATTATATAACCCTGCAGCAACCACATAAAACAATACAAATCAACTTAGAAAGCGCTATTGAGCATTTAATGATAATTTTTGTGGAATGTTATAATAAAAAAGAACCTAGAGAGCATGCTAAAAACATTTTAGATCACTTTTTGTTTGGCTTGACACGGCATAATACAGATGGACAAACAAAGTCGGAAGATGATCAACATCTTCAAGATGCCGTATCTCATTTAATAACATTCTTAAATTATACAAGGTCGAAAGATCTATATAACTTTTTAAATGAATTAATAAAGTTAAATAAGAAGTATAATAGTAGTAAGAGTGGAGAATCCTCATACAATAAAAGATTTTTATATGAATTAGGGACTATAAAAGATGGGCCAAATAGCAATGTAGTATTTTTGAATATCAATAAAGTCTATAAAGACATACAAAATATATTTTCAAAAGAGGTACGGTGCCCTACTGAGATTTCTGTAATTCCAGATTTGAAAACATTTCATAAGCTCTAAATCAAAACGAGTTTTTCTCAATAGTCTCTAATAATTAAAGCTGTTCGCTCACCCGTTTGTTGAAAATGATTTAGCATCTTCTAAAAACTGTTCAATTCCTTTTTCTGTAAGAGGATGTTTAAAGAGTTGCTGTAATGTTTTTGGTGGAACGGTTGCAACATCAGCTCCAATTAAAGCCGCATCTAATAAATGGATAGGATTGCGGACACTAGCCACTAAAATTTTTGTTTGAAATGAATAGTTATCATAAATGGTTCGAATTTGTTCAATAAGATCCATGCCATTATGGCCAATATCATCCAGTCGCCCAACAAAAGGACTAACGTACGTTGCTCCGGCCTTGGCTGCAATCAATGCTTGAGCTGCAGAAAATGTAACAGTAACATTGGTTTTAATTCCCTTAGCAGATAAATATTTAACAGCTTGCATGCCTTCAGGGCTCATTACGATCTTAATAACAATATTTTGACCCCAGGTTTGATAAATTTCGGCTTCATCCAACATTCCTTGTGTGGTAGTACTAATGGTTTCAACAGAAATTGGCCCTGGAACAAAAGACGCAATTTCTCGAATCGTTGCTTCATGGTCTTTACCTGCTTGTTTAATGAGAGACGGATTGGTGGTAACGCCATCAACTAAACCCATATCATAAGCTGTTTTTATAGCATCAACATCTGCTGTATCAATAAAAAATTTCATAAATCCTCCCAAAATAAAACTATCAACCATTACCACTTTTTTCTATTACTGTGTATTTGTAATAAAAAAAAGAAGTTTAACTAATTATAAGAGATTTTAAGAAATAAAACCAACCAAAGAATTGTAATATCTTAAGGATATCTACCAAGACAAGGTTATATCATCAATATAAGGAGATCGACCAAAGGTAAAAGAGTCTAGTTGAATAATTAATTGAAAATCATCAGCAATAATAGAGGATGGTAAATCAACTGTAACAAAATTTAGATCTTCAGAATCAATAATAATTTGGTTATTAAGTGTAATAGACCGATTATTATTTATAAAACCAATCGTTACACCTGATAATACCTGAAACGTATCTTCAGGATGGGTGTATCGAATTGTTAAAGATTTATAATAACGATCCAAAGAACTTGTTATGGGTAAACTAATGTATTGCCCAAATTCATGAAAGTATTCAATAGCACCAGCATCATAAAAAAAGGATTTATTAACAGCATTGGAGGTTGAAATTAATTCAAATCGATTATTGTCAGGACTACGAAAAGAAGAATAGGCACTTGAAACATTATTATCTTCCATAAGTAAGCCAGAAAAAGCAGTTGTATTATCATAAAACACATTATGAGATGAATAAATAATGCTACCCGTATTATTTTCAATGCCTAAATTATTTGTTTCAAAGATATTAAAATTAATTTGACCCAAATAATCAGCTGCCAGATTAATACCAGTAGAGCAATTATAAAAAGTACAAAATTGAATATTAGCAGATGTTGTGGCGGCTGTGATGGCATTAGAAGCATCCTTAAAAATTAATTGAGAAATAGAAACATCCGTAACATTTAATGCCGATAAAACGGATCGTTGATTGCCTAAAAAAGCAAGTTGTTCAATAATACTATGATCAGCTAAATTTATTAAAAATGAGCTGCCTTGATGTCTTAATAATGACAAATTTGATAACAGACCGCTTAAATATTGATAAGGTTTTAGGTTAATTGTTTCTAAAAGAGTATACTCACCTCCATCAAAAAATAAAAAGTCTCCAGGATAGGAACTATTAATTTGATTGATAATTTCTGAACTAGTTAAGGCTGGGGTAAATGATAATTTAGAAGGTAGGCCAACACGTCCACCATGAGCGCCTCCGTATAGTCCAATATCATCAGCCGTAGTTCCTAAGCTAGGGTTATTATTAAAGTATGCTTCATTACTACCATATCCGGCATCAATTAAAGGGGATGATGATTTTAATACAAAGGTATTAATATTCGAAAAATACGGATTTTCATTATCCCAAATATAGTCACTAACACTAACAACAATGTTAGTACCATTAAGCGGTAAGTTATTACTTTGATCAAATTCATTATTAGCTAACAAATTATTATTAAAATCACTGGCAGCAAAATCACCTAAGCCAGAGGTGTCTAAAAAAACACCAATATTATTTTTTGCAATAATATTATTAGCCATTAAAGAAGAATTAAGGTTGTTAATATTTAATCCAAAATAAGCAGCTTCAGTAATCACATTGTTTAAAACTGTATTGCTTGAAGAGTTTAAAATAGATACGCCTATATACCCATTTATAATATGATTATTTGCAATTATTACGGATGAATTACTGCCCAAAATAACATTAGCATAAGAGACCTGATTTAAGGATCGAAATCGATTTCTAATTAAAGAAACATCTGAAGAATTTAAAAGTGTAAAGCTGGAAACATTAGCTGTAACGATATTTTGAATAAAAGAACCAGAAACATTATTAAGAAAAATACCATTTTCAACATTATTAATGGCTGTATTTTGGATAGTTATATTACTGGCATCTTTAGCATAAATTGCATATGTTAAATTTTTAGCATCTAGTTCTAAGCCATCAATAGTTGAATTAGAGTTCATCGCAATAATAGATGTAACAGAATCAAGAAGATTAATACCCTCTTTTATAAAAATCTTAGTGGGATACTTCGTTAAATCACGCTCCCAAGTCGCTGCATTATATCCTCCCCGAATCGTTACTCCTTCAGGAATAATTAAATTTTCAGTGTAACCAGATTCTAAATAACCTACTAAAATAATATCTCCAGATTCTGCAAGTTCTAGCGCATCTGATATTGTTTCAAAATAACGTGATGTGTGAAGTATTTTAACCGGTTTAGAAAAGCTTGGAAGAGACAGAACATCTCCATTAAATGCAATAGAGTTATCATTAATTTCAATGCCTGAAGAATCTGACCCCATTTCAAGAAATGTTAACGAGTCATTCCCAATGGATAGTGTCCCTGTTGTATCAATGGGAGTTTTTGCAAGATCGATTAATTGTTCAATAGACTCTTCAAAGCCATCTTTTGATATAGTCGCCGTAATTTTAAGAGAAATGATACGAGAATAGTCAGGATTGGTAACATTATTTGGAGAGACAACTCTAAAAAATAACGAGCTATCTTCTGCATATGTTTCAAGAGAAAATAATTGGATATCTTGAATCAGTAATTCTGGAGAAGGAGGAAATTCATCACGAAAAAAAACCAAAGATGTTTCGGGAAAATCATTAGAAATATTAAATAAATTTTTATTAAAACTTGAGTTATAACACACAACAAAACGTTGATTCTCATTATTGGTGTATCTAATGTAACCAAGATTATTATCAGTTAATGAAACTAGATTAATACTAGAAGCAAAACGAAGTTTTTCAACAAGCGGATTAAATAGCAACGTAGCTGTTTTAATAGACTCTAATTGATTACTTCCTTTGGTCCATGTTGTTAACATGCTTCTAAGCGCATTTACCATTGGAACAGCAATAATGGCTGTTATGGTAATAGCAATTAACAATTCTATTAAATTAATGCCACGATGATATGGTTTCATAGAGCTTGTTTTTCTGAAATTATTGTTGCAAATGAGATTTTATTCTCAGAGTCATCAGCTACGTTGTTTAAGTTTTCATCATACCAAACAGTAATAACCAAGCCGGCACTATCAAGGCGACTTTCTCTATCTTTAAAGACAATAGTTACTTTGAAATGGTCCGTTAAAAAGCTATTATTTAAATTGGGAGGGGTAGCCCAAAGAAGTTTATTAACTCGCGTTTCTCCAGTAAATTCTAATGGACTATCTGTTTTAAAAAATGAAAATGGAAGTCGTTTTGATTCTTTTGAAAAATTGACCCACCGAAACACATAACTCCCGCAATAATCACCAATGGAGTGTAGATATTGATACCGTTTTAATAAGATAGTTTTTTCAATTAATGATGGTAAAATAGGTAAAAAAGATGTTGCTAAGATACCCAACATAAGTAATGTAATCATTACTTCAATATAAAAACTTCCTAAACTTTTTTGATACATTATTAAAATGATACCACAGCTTATAGTGGTTCAATTAATTGTATAGATGATGAATTAGGGTAAAAACGAATATGATATTGAGATTCTTTAAAAGACAGTGATACTGCTAGGCTTTGATCAGGAAGTGGAACCGTATTTTGAATCATGGACCATGTTTTATCAGAGTAAAATTCTACGTTTGTAATAGGGTGTGTTAACGTTAGAGAAATAAATTGAGGAACGTTAAACATAGATTCTTCTAGAGATGATAGATAGGGATGTGGCATATAAAAAGTAAGAGATTCAACTTGATCTGGATTATCAATAGAATAATTTATGCTAACATTCGTTGTAACACCAAATGAAGAAGCCTTTTGTTGTGATAAAAAAAATAATTCAGAAAGTTCTTTGGAGCTTGTTTTAAGTGCAATGTATGTTTTCGATTCAATATATCGAGGAACTACCAGCGTAGAAACTAACCCAAGTATAAAAAGAGATATAAAGACCTCTACAAAAGTAAAACCTATGGTTAACTTTTTGACCAATTAATGATTAAAAAGATTAACAACCATTACCAGTTGCATCTGAGAGGTTATTTCCTTCAGGAATACGGCGTGTTGTTGTATCCCATTGCCATGCACAATTTAGAGGATCAACAGTTGGAACTGATTCTGGCCAATATTTATTGGTACAGGTAGCACCAGATTCTACAGCACAGTCTGTCCAAGCTGCCGATGAATAATCTCCAGAAGTAGCTTCAGCAGATGTTCCATCTGGATATTTCCCTTCAATAAAGTAAAATAATTCAATCTGACTATTGATAGTTTGTCTCTCAGCTTCTCGTGCACTTCCTTTAGCCGACGTTGTTGACGTGAATAATCTTGGAATTATAATTGCAGATAAAATTCCGATAATTGTAACAACAATAAGCATTTCCATTAATGTAAAACCATTACTTTTACGCTTCATCTTATATCATTTCCTTTGTATAGAATGTAATGTAATTATATTGTAGAAAATTAACATTGTAAAATAAAATATTAACTTAATACTTCATTACGTATTAAGCTATAGACATTTTTTTCATATCTTAAACATTTTTTTATTTCAGAATAATTTAAAAGATATTTTTTAGGATTTTGAATCATATCTTTGGAATATCCTGCAATTTTATTGGGAGAGATATTATATTGTACAAATTCTGGAATGATATATTGATTGGTTAAGAAATTTGGTAATGAGATAAACGGAAGTTTAATATTAAGAACATATTTAGCAAAAAAATATGTAAAGCGTGGTAAAGCTGCCAAAATAATTAATGGGCGGTTATATAAAATAACTTCTAAACAAACTGATCCTGATGCTGCAATAACAAGGTTGCTATCTAAAATGGCTTGTTTTGCTGAATCATGATGTAACGTAACAGATAGTGTTTGAAATTGATCTAAGTAAGATTGAATTAACGGTAAATACTCTTGAGAACTAATGGGAAGTAGAATAGTTAATGAAGGGTGTAATTTCGCTAGTATTGTACATGTTTTTAGCATTGCCGCTAAATAAAGCGAAAATTCTTGAGGTCGTGAACCTAGAAGAATTGTAATAGTTGGTGATGAGGTACTTAACATTGGTTCAGACTTAGAAGAATCAATAATATCGGTATATGGATGACCAAAATAATATGTTTGTGAGTGAAGATTTTTATAGAATTCATATTCAGGTCGAAAAATACAAATAATTTTTTGTGAGTAATTACAGATTTCTTTAGCTTTCTTTTTTGATTTCCACATCCAAAAATTGGGTGTAATAAAGGTGTAAATAGGAATTGATAAAGACTGAAAATAAGATGCTATTACGGTATTAAAATGTTGAAAATCAACAAGAATAACACGATCAAATGTATATTTTTTTAGTGCAATATTAAATGATTCTAAAAGATGTTTTTTAAATTTTGAGTTAAAAAATTGTTTTGCAAAACTTACACCATGTTGATGAGCTGAGTGAAATAAAAAATGATCAGCTTCTTTTTTAAGTTTATTTCCTCCAACAGCATAAATTGTATGGTCACGGGAGTATGATTTAATAGACTTAACGAGATAGGATGCATATAAATCACCTGATATTTCTCCGGCAATGACTAAAATATTCACTTAGAGTCTAATTTTTTAATACAACCACGCTTAGAGTTTGTAGCTAGAAAATCAAGCAAATAGGTTGCTTCCTGCGATTTATACTGATTTGATTTGATAGAGTTAAGAGATGCAGTTGTATCAAGATCAGATCGATATAGTGCTTTATAAATTTCTTTTAATTCAGATAACGATTCCCTTGATACCCCATTTCTACGTAATCCAACAGCATTTAACCCTTTTACTAAGGCGGGATTTCCCTCACAAAGCATAAAAGGAGGCACATCTTGAGGAAGTCGTGTGTAAGCTCCAACCATAGCTCCTTTTCCTATTCGAACAAACTGATGGATACCCGTCATACCTCCAATAACAACATTATCATCAACTTCTGTATGGCCTCCAAGATTGGTAGTATTAGCAATGACAATATTATTTCCAAGAATACAATTATGAGCTATATGAACATGTGTTAGGAAAATATTATCAGATCCAATAATCGTAACTTGTTTTTCGCCAGTAGCACGATTAATGGTAACATATTCTCGAATTTCATTACGATCGCCAATATTAACCCATGATTTTTCACCTTGGTATTTTAAATCTTGAGCCTGAGAACCAATGACACAGCCAAAATGAATACGACACGATTCACCAATACGAGTCCATTTTTCTAAAAAACAATTCGCATCAATGACTGTATTATCACCAATATGAACTTGTTCTCCAATAATGGTATTTGCTCCAATTTCAACATTTTTACCTAAAATTGCGGTGTGATGAACAGATGCTGTTGCATGAATTTGTGCTTTGGAAGGACGATGAGCAAGATTAAAGGAAAAGCTTCCTGAACAAACACATTTTCCTTCAACTAAGGCTCTTCCTTTCATAAAGATAATATTGTCATTTATTTTTGAAACTTCCATTTCAAGTCGAAGTTGATCTCCTGGTATAACGTTATCAAAAAACTCAACACGTTCAATAGAAGCAAAAAATGCAAATCGCCCAAAATATACAGGATCTTGTAAAAAAAGAGTCGCACCAGTTTGAAGTAATGACTCTAAAATTAAGACACCCGGCATAACAGGTGAATCGTCAAAATGGCCTTGAAAATAAGGCTCTCCTATAGATACATTTTTTAGGCCAACAATATACTTTCTAGACTCAAGTTGAACAACTCTATCTAATAACAAAGAAGGATATCGATGCGGTAAGATTTGTTTAAGATCTTTAATATGGATAGTAGTGTGTGTGTCCATTAGGAAAAGTTTAAAAGGTTTTGGGATCAGATTCAACATAATATTATGAATAAAAAAAGTTAGCTACAAATATTTAAGACCTTTTTATTTTTTGTTAAACTAAATATTGTGAAATTTAAATTAAATCATCCTTACAATTCATTACTTATTGATATTGCTAATGTCCTCAATAATCAGGGTCACAAACTATATTTAGTAGGAGGTACCATTCGGGATGCCTTAATGGGACAGGTCTCACATGATATTGATATGGCTACAAGTGCTATGCCTAACGAGCTAGAATTATTGTTTGATGATACATTAGCTATTGGAAAGATGTATGGCACAATTTCAATAGTTAAATATTTTGAACAAAAACGAATCCCAATACAGGTTACTACATTTAGACAAGATGGTGATTATTCAAATTATCGGCATCCAGATACGGTAACATTTTCTTCATCACTGAAAGATGATATTCAAAGAAGAGATTTTACGATCAATGGCCTTGCTTATGATGTTTTAACAAACGAACTTATTGATTACGTATCAGGTAAGAATGATATTAATAATAAAATTATTAGGGTAATAGGAGATCCTGACAAACGATTTAGTGAAGATAGCTTACGGTTGCTACGATGTTGTCGGTTTATAGCTCAATTAGGGTTTGCTTGCGAAGAAAAAACATGGGACGCTGTTTGTAGATTAAGTCCAAAAGCGTTATTGCCATCAAAAGAAAGAATGACCACAGAGTTGCTAGCATTAATACAATCAAAACAGCCAAGTTTAGGGATTAATGCGTTAAATGATTCTGGTTTAGGGGATAGATTTCTGCCAGGAATAAGTAGTATAGACCAAAAAGAACTAACAAAATTAGATAGTTTAGCTGGAAATATGCGACTTGCATTTTTAATTAAAGACTTAGACTTAGATTTGGTTTTTAAAAAAATACGTCTTAAAAAACAAGAGGAAGAATGGATTAAAGCATTGATTAAATTTGATTTTGATTCAAAAAAAGTAACCTTTCAAAAAAAGGACTTGGCATTATCAGGAGCTCAAATTAAAGCACTTGGGTATAAAGATAAGCAAATAGGAATTTTACAACGTTATTGCTTAGATTATGTTTTACACGATTTAGATTTAAATAATAGGAAAGATCTAGAAAGCTATATTGCTAAAATTAGCAAAGAGCTAAATTTCTAATTAATAAAAAATGTTTTAAATCAGTTTTTTTTGTCTATACCTTGGGTACATCCCTAGATAAGAGAGGCTATTATGACAAAAAAACAACAAGAAAGATTAGATTATATTTATAATATTTTAACTGAATGTGAGTTAACTTTATCAGCATCTAATGCAATAAATGAGCATAAAGCGGCAAAAAAACATTTATATATTCCATTAAAAGAACGGATCAATACAATAAAAACTGAAAATCAGTTTAATAAACTTCGTAGTTACATATAAAATTCAAGTTTCTATTGACAGAATGAAAAAGCCTTTCTAGGCTTTTTTAATGGCTGAAAGAACACTCTATAACAAAGTCTGGAATAAACACAAAGTTACAACACTTCCAACTGGACAAGATCAGTTATTTATTGGCTTACATTTAATTCATGAAGTTACGACACCACAAGCATTTGCATCATTACACGAAAGAAAAGCTACTGTAAGATATCCTGAAAGAACATTTGCAACATTAGATCATATTATTCCAACACAAAATCAATTCAGTAGACCGTTTCATGATAAGCAAGCTGAATTAATGTCAAAAACATTAGAGCATAATGTAAATGAACATGGAATCACCTTTTTTGATAGTCATTCTGGGAATCAAGGAATTGTTCATGTTATTGGTCCAGAACTTGGTTTGACCAAGCCTGGGATGACAATTGCCTGCGGAGATAGTCATACATCAACCCATGGCGCATTTAGAGCCTTAGGCTTTGGTATTGGTACATCAGAAGTTGCTTTAGTGCTTGAAACGCAAACACTAGCTTTAACACCATTAAAAGTTCGGAAAATTGAAGTGACTGGTAGCCTTCAAAAGGGTGTAAGTGCAAAAGATGTAATTTTAAAAATTATTAATGTCTGTGGCGTTAAGGGGGGGATTGGATATGCCTATGAATTTTCAGGATCTGTATTTGAAGCTATGAGTATGGAAGAACGTATGACTGTTTGCAATATGAGCATTGAAGGAGGCGCACGTATTGGTTATGTAAACCCTGATCAAACAACCTTTGATTATTTAGTGGGACGAAAGTATGCCCCTAAGGAAGAAGATTTTGCTAATTTAAAGAAATATTGGAAATCAATTGTATCAGATTCAGATGCCATCTATGACAATATTATAACGATTAATGGGGATGAGATTGAACCGATGGTTACATGGGGAATTACGCCAGGTCAATCAATAGGTATAACTGAATCACTACCAGACAGCGATCAGTATGAAAATGAAGAAAAAACGTTGTTAGAGTCTGCATTACAACATATGAAATTTCAGCCAAAATCAGCTATTTTAGATAAAGAAATTGATGTTGTTTTTGTTGGATCTTGTACCAATTCAAGGTTATCAGATTTGCAAGCTGCAGCAGATATATTAAAAGGAAATCAGGTGAGTAGTAAGGTTAAAATGATCGTTGTTCCTGGATCTCAACGTATTAAAAAAGAAGCTGAAAAAGAAGGTTTAGATAAAATTTTTATCGCAGCGGGAGCTGATTGGCGAGAACCAGGATGTTCTATGTGTTTAGCAATGAATCCAGATAGATTAGAAGCCGATCAATTATGTGCCTCAACATCTAATCGAAATTTTATTGGTAGACAAGGAAGCGCTTCAGGAAGAACATTATTAATGAGCCCACAAATGGCAGCTATTGCTGCTATTCATGGTAAAGTTAAAGATATTAGGGAGTTTATCTAACAATGGTAATTGAATCAGTAATAGGAAAGGCATTACCTTTAGTGCTAGATGATATTGATACAGATCGTATTATCCCAGCACGATTTTTAAAAGAGATAACATTTGAAAATATGGGACAATATGCATTTATTGATGAAAGACAGGATTCCAGTGGGAAAAAAAATAATCATCCTTTTAATAAAGAAGATTATAATAATGCTAAGATTTTATTAGTAGGTAAAAATTTTGGGTGCGGCTCTTCTAGAGAACATGCTCCACAAGCATTAAAACGGTATGGGATTCAAGCTATCATAGGAGAATCATTTGCTGAAATTTTTGCTGGTAATTGCAAAGCTATTGGATTACCCGTAGTGTATGCTAATAAGGATGATATTAAGGTATTAGAAACTCATATTATCAAACATCCTGAAACAATAGTGACATTAAATTTAGTTAGTAATCGTGTTCGTTATTTTGAAGAATCGTTTTTAATTTCAATGCCTACACCTCAAAGAGAATCTTTTTTAAAAGGAACATGGAACGTTCTTGAGTTGCTTAAAAAGCAATCTGTAGATGTTGATAACCTTAATAATAGTCTGCCATACTAAAAAAAGGATTAATTTTCCGGACTATCCTCAGTTGGTTCTGGATTAACGGTATCATCTGAAGAATCAGGGACAATAGCATTGGTATTTTCTTCAGAAGTAGAGGGTTCCTCTGGGCCTTTAATATATTCTTGAAGAAGAGGCTCACTTATTAAAATACCCATCGACCCACCTTCTTCTCCATCAAATTCAATTTTAAAATTAACTGAAAGAAGAACATCTTCGGGATAATAAAGGTGTAAGTAAGAAACATCCTTAACCGACTTTTCAATTTGAATAAGTTGATTATGAGTTTTTAAATAATCAAGTATAAGATCAATAAATTCATTAGCAACACATTCTTCAGAAAAAAACCATGATTCTGGATCATCCGTAGTTTCTGCAATACCTTCACCACCAAGAATTCGATTTGCTAAACGAGAGATAAATGATCTATCAGCATATAGCAATGCAGGCTTTGAAAACCACTTTAGCTCATTATAAACAGCAGCATCTTCTTTAAATGAGATATCTTGGTACTGCTTACATTCATGTTCAACATAACTAAGTAAAAACTTAAGCTGAAATTCTGATGAAATAAAGCTAGAAATTGTAAGAGATAAACTTTTAAAAATTTCTAATAATGAATTTAAATCATCTTCAGTAACGTTATCAAATTTAATATCTGATCCTTTAGCCATAATTACTTTTTATCACCTTTATCATCTTTCTTTTCGCCTTTATCACCTTCTTTTTTTTCTGCTTCTACAAGTTTTAAGGTTACTTTTCCAGATGATTGTAATGATCGAGCCATTCCTAAAATTTTTAATTGAGCGGCATTAGTAGAATCATCATCAGCACGTTCTTTAGCAGCTTCTAATTCTTCATCCAAGATACTTTTGGCTCTGCTAGAAATATTAGTTTGAATTTTTTCTTTGATACTATCATCAACTCCTTGAAGCGCATAAGATAGATCTTTCATATCAATATTTGAAAGAATAAGTTGTAATTCTTCATCTTTTAATCGAACAAGATTTTCAAATGACAACATATTAGCTTTTATATCTTCTAATAATTCAGGGTTATCTTCTTCTATAGATGATAATAAGTCATTTCGTTTATCTGCAGGAGTTTGTTCTAAAATTGCAGCAAATTTTAACACTATGCTTTTGGCAGATTGCCCCTCTGATGAGTTCATAAATTGATCGTATAGCTTTTTATCTAATTTATTAACATAGTTTGGAGAGATGATTTTAACCGAAAATACTTTTTTAAATAGTAATTTCGAAGTTTCGGTATCCATTTTTTGTAATAGTTGGCTCGATTTTTCTTGACTGATATAGTACAAAATGAGGGCTTTCATTTGTAATGATAGTCGATCAAACATAGCTAAAATAGCATCATTATCAATACTCTCAAGATATTGAAAAGGTTTATCATAAGTGATCGATTTTTTACTTTCTGTAACATCAAAAGCCTGCTGAAAAAGCATAGAGCTAAGGTTTTTACCCCCTATCATACTTTTTTTTTCAACAAGTAATTGATGAAATTGCATAATAGTTTCATTAAAGCTGCTATGGTCAATATTGCCTAAGCTGGACATTGCTTCTAAGACAATTCTACTTTTAGATTCTCCCATGGCCTTTAATATGCCTTTAGACAAGGAGGGCTTATTCATTTCTAAAAATAGCAATAGCATTGCAACCTTTTTTACAGGTTCAGAAAAGCTTGATGTTGAACTTGCTGCATCACTCATAATTAATAATTTCCTTCAAAGTAAGTACTATTTACCCATATTTAAAGATCTTTAATCATTTTTTTTAATAAAAAGGTCTTACTTATTTAAGTAGAAAAGTTAGTTCGGTTGAAAATTAAGATAAATAATAATTAAAGTATAAATTTTAAAAAAATTTATTTTATAGTTTTAAGTCAATACAATGAGATACTGTCATGTAACAATAAACAGACGTTATGCTAGGGTATTGGTTTTATTGCTAATAAATCTTTTTGATTATGAATATTACAATTATAACCAAGAGAATGTAACGTATTTAAAATTTGTTTTTGATCAGATTCTGTCATATGCTTTACCTCAATACAAATTACATAAGGCTTATATAAATCAAAGTCAAATTGTTTGAAAACCATATAATCTACGCCTTCAACATCAATAACTAAAATATCTATTGTTTGAATGGCGTGATCTGATAGTAAAGATTTAAGAGGAACACATTCCACATTAAACGTGGCAATATTTTCTTTGATAATATTAGTTAATTCCATAATTTTTTCTTTATCATCTACGTTAGCAGCTGATATATGGTTAAGGATGTTAATATGGTCTTTATTAAAACTTGCAATACCACGAAACCATTTTGATAAAGAGTATTTTTTTATTGTAGAATCCGGAACATAATATAAGTTTCTTTGACATTTTTTTTCATCAATAGCGACATTCGCAAATAAGAGATCAGTTTGCTTTGAGTAGTTACTTTGTAATTCTAAGAATAAATCAGGACGTGGTTCAACAAATAAGCCTTTCCAATTATATTTTGATACCATGGGGAAGACATAGTCACTTCTGATGCCATCATGAGCTCCAATTTGTAAAACAAAGATGTCTTTTTTTAACTTACTGAGGTGATCAAAATAATCCATTTATTAAATAATAAATAATTTTTTTTCTAAAAGATACTTTTATTTAAATCACAAAACTTATGAAAGGCGAATTGTAATGGTCTTGTTATGAGCATCTAGAGATTCAATCGATGTAAGCGAATCTAGTGCTGGTTGAATAGCTAATAAGGAATCTTTTGTAGAGCTTAAAAATGATGAAAATTTAACAAAATCAAAAACAGATAACGCAGATGAAAAACGAGCCGCTCGAGCCGTTGGTAATACATGGTTAGGCCCCGCGATATAATCGCCTAAAGCAACGGGCGTATATGGTCCACAGAAAATAGCACCTGCATGCTTAATTTTAGCTCGAATAGATTCTGCATTATCAGAAATTAAACAGAGATGTTCAGATGCAATATCATTCATAACATCAATAGCCTCGTTAAGATCACTAACATGATGTAAGGCACTATTAGATAAGGATTTTTTAATAATGTGCTGTCGTTTTAACGTAGAAAATTGCTTGGTTAACTCTAATTGAACGTGTTTTAAAATATCTAAATCAGTAGCAATGATAATGCCAGATGCATCTTCATCATGCTCACATTGTGCAAAAAGTTCTGCTGCAGCATAAGCCGCATAATCAATGGAATCAATAAATACACACACTTCTGATGGACCAGCTGGTTTATCAATATCAACTAACCCATAAACAGCTTGTTTTGCTGTATCAACATAGCGGTTTCCTGGACCTACAATTTTATCAACGGCTGGGATTGAATCGCTACCATAAGCAAGGCCATAGACCGCTTGAGCACCACCTACTTTAATAATACGATCAACACCACATTCTACTGCAGAAACAATAATTTCTGGGGCGAGCGATCCGTCAGAACGAGGAGGGCTTGTAATAATAAGCTGAGATACGCCGGCAATTTTTGCAGGAATTGCATTCATAAGGACACTCGATGGATACAGAGCTTGCCCCCCTGGAACGTATAATCCCACAATTTCAATAGGGTTATATTGCATGCCATAAGAACCAATAGAACATGGTTTTTGCCAACTTTGAGGCTGTTGTTCAGAATGAAATGCTGTAATATTTTTTTTTGCTAGCAACATCGCCTCTTTAAACTCAGGGGTAACGTGAGTATAAGCATCATCAATTTCGGATTGTGAAACAATTAAGGAAAATGAATCATCTGCATTTGGTGCATCAAATTGTTTAGTGTAAGCAATGATAGACCTATCACCATTAGTTCGAACAGCATCCCCAATAGCTTTGACCGTTTTAGTAATTCCTGCTTGCTTATCATCAAGGATGTTAGTACGTTTTTTTAAATTAAAATCATATGTTGTAATCTCTAACATAGTGTCAACTTACCTAAAAAGAGCATGCTTGTAAAGAGACGTAGCAGTCTAAAAAATTTAAATTACAAATATTATAAGGCAATTTTTATGCCTAATTGTAGACTTGATAAATCTATAGGTTTAGTTTGATGATGCTGATCACTAAATGATTTCATTATCGTATTTTGATAAATATATCGCACAAAATAGGTAACGAGATTATTATCATATGGAATAGGCATATCCAATGATAAGAAAGTAAACCAAGTTGATTTAACAGTTTCTTGAGTATTTGAAATACCTTTACTTTCTAAATAGCTAATAGCCTGAGGATCTATTGTATTATCATAAAAAGAATAACCTCCTCCAAATTTTAAAAATGACATGAATGGTATTTTATACATTATGTAAACAGGAATGATTCTATAGATACCTTTGCTTAAGGTTTTTACATGATTATTACCTTGGTAACAACCAATTCCTAAAATAAATGAATGTTTCATAATTTCGAGGTGAGGACCAACACCAATTGATCTTTCTTGAAGCGGTATATAAAAAGAGGTTCCAATAGATACTAAAGACAGATCGTTCTGTAATAACTTTGATGAAAAATTAGAAGGGTTAGACCTAAATAAGTAGGTAATCCCAAAAGATAATTCAGATAAAATACTCTCAATTTTTTGATCAATATCTGCAATATGGCCAATATTTCCTTCAGACGTTTTTTTGTAACGAGATTGAATTTGTGTACCATAAGATTGAATGGTTTGAGAATAAAAGCAAAGAAAACCAGATAGATAGCTTGTAAGAGGATACTTAAGCAGAAATCTATTGGCAAGCATATAACCTTTTAAGGAGCCATTTGCTAATTTTGATCTTAGAATATGATTATCTATATCATTAATGGTAACAAAAGGTGAATAACTTCCAGAAAACTCTATGGTGAGACTGCCTAGTGTTTGAGTCATATCAAATGTCCAGTAAGGTATATATTGCTTAAGTTGATACGTAATAACAGTTCCAGGCTGAGTAATTTTCTTTTTTAACGGGGTGCTTGGGTACCACTGAACTAAATCATAAGCGGTAAATGAAAAATTTTGATATTTATAACCTAAAAATAGCCTATAAAGAGTTTTATTATTATTTTTATAGATAATACTTTGTAAAGGAATTCTAACTGTTAAATCAACAGAATAAAAATGTAATTGGGTATCGCTTTCAGAGTAAATATCTTGGATAGTTTCATCAGGTGATAACCAATCAGAATCTTGAAGTTTACCAGCATAATAAGACGTATTTTTTTTGATTTGTAAGTGAGTTAAAACTCGTGGGCTCAGATAAGATGATACACTAATGCTAGCTACATCAGTATTAGTAGGAAATCGTAATTTACTAACAGGAAAATGATAGGCAAATTTTCCAAGTCTTGATTTGGTTATCCCTCCTATAGTGTAGGTAGAAAATCCGGTTAAGGGATGGGTATCAAAATGAATGGTTATAGGAGAATAAGCGCCTATAGATAGTGTAAATATCAGACATGTGATAAGAATACCTATAGGCATAACGTTAAATTTTAATAGCATGTTATCGATCGGTTAAAAGAGTATAATATTAGACATAAGTTAAGATTTAATCTCGAATCTTAGTTAGTGTATGAGTGTTAATATCATAGACATTGATACCAAGTGATTTAAAGATTGCATCCGAATCCCGAAACTCATTAAACCGTCCCTTTTCATACACTAACAGTTTTGATCCATCAGGAGAGAATTTAAATTCATTCAGTGTCTTATAATCATAGGTTACGGCAATAGAAGCAGTAATTGTATTGTTAGCAACTGAAAATGTTTTTAATACCCCATTATCGATGGTTTGGAGGGTATTATCCGTGTGATTATAATAACTAGGTTTAAAATCAATATCATACATTGTAGATGTCGCAGTATTTAGATCATAAGAAGCAAGTTTGTTTTGAATAGGATCATAATACCAAAATGATGCAGCCGTTTTCCAGATAGCATGACTACCCAAATCTAGCTCATGTTCTAAGTCCCCTGTAATAGAAAAGATAAATAACTTGGTATAACCAAACGAAAACAGAAAAGATTGCTTGGTAAAGGGGTTAATCTGAACATATTTATCATATTCAGTATCATGAGGTCCTGTAGCATAAATAGAGTTGCTAAAGGCATAGGAATTTAAGAGAATATTCTGCTTATAAAATTTGAGAGTAGAATCATGATACGTTGTTGGAATAGAAATATAGGATGTATAACGATCATTATTAGAGTCAATAAAGGATGACATAGCGATCATGGTTTCCCACTCTGTATTAAAAGAATCGACATGTTCTGTGCCATATTGAATATCTTTGCTTAGGATAATATTCTCAAGATCAGGTGTATCAAGATTAATAATAACAAGAGAGTTAATGCCATTAATAACTTCGCCTATTTCTTTAGTTTCAGTTCCAGATTGATTGCTAGAAATAATGGATCCATCAAACGTCCAGTCCGATTGAAAGTATCCATCGTAAGGGGTGATGATTGGATCAGGAAAAAACAAACTGCACCCCAAGATGGAAAATAATAAAATAATTAAACTTAAAAATCGTAATATCATTACTCTAAATTATTAAATTAAAAATACTATCTTTCAAGATAAATCAACTGACCATGATGAACAGATTCATTCCAGCCAGTATCCTTAGTATTTTTTGTAACCTTTTTAGCATTATTAGACATTACTT
>PBEQ01000038.1 GCA_002719695.1 bacterium
CAGTAATATCAGCAGCAATAAAAATTCAGGCAAGTGTTCGAGGTCATCAATTAAGAAATAAACAATTAAGAAATAAACAATTATTTGAAGCTGCTAATATTGGAGATATTGAGCGAACTGAAAATTTAATTAAACATGGAGCTGATGTAAGCACTACAGATCATCATGGATATACAGCACTTCATTATGCAACAACCCATGGTTATGTAGAGATTGTTAAATCAACTACATACTGCATGCCAAATTTATAACGTTTTATGATGAAGTAGGGTAATTAACACGCGCTTTACGCTGCATTTTGAGACCCCCAGATTCATCTTCAAAAGGACATAAACCAGCTTTTTGAGATAAGCACTCTTCAGGATCAATTTCAGGAACCTTACCACAGGCATCATGGCTTGCTGTTTTACCAAAAAATAAAACACCAACACCAAAGCCTAAAAAAGCTAAGCACATAATAATAAACGTACCAATAAGTGTTTCCATAGTTTATTTATACCACAAACATATCGCATATAAACAGAGGGCTACATATAGTATGTAGGATATAATGACCTAGCTTAAGAGCAATTCTTGCAAGTTCCATAAATATGGATAGACTGATATGACATTGTAAAATCAATCTTATCACAATACTTAGTAATTAAATCCTGAAGGTTATCATCATGCATTTCAGTAATTTTTCCACATTGATTACAAATAATATGAGCATGTTGAAGTTGAGCTTTAGAATGCTCATAAAATACTTTTCCATCTAAGGTAGTAATCTTTTGTAATAGATTGGCATCTAATAGTTGTTTGATAGTTCGGTAGACTGTAGCACGAGAAATATCTTTTGTTTGAGAACGTAAGTGATCAATAAAATTTTCAACTTCAAAATGATCTGTTAGATTAAAAATTTCTTCAGTAATAAAGCGCTTAGTTTTGGTATAACGACTATCATTGTTTTTAAGATAAGCATCAAATATCTCATGAGAATTACTATGTTCCGTTGTTTCTGTAGATTCTTGAGTAGTAAGAGCACGATTTTGAATATGAGACATTAGCTGATCGATATGTTTTCTCATAAAAAAGATAAGATGAGCAGCTGGTTTATCTGTATCATATAAGGTTCTTAAATCAGTGACGATACTTTTAAACTTTTCATGTTCAGCTTTATCTGAAGAATGACTAATATAATCAGGACTTTCTGAAAGAGAGCTTTGATCTTGATTTGTATCGTTTGAAAAGTTTTCTAAAAATTTAATAATTAAATTTAATTCTTTACGACGGCATGTTTGAATCGCTTTATTAAGCATTGTTGATAGGTTTAATAATTCGTCATTATGTTCATCCAGTTGATGAATTTCATTATTATATTTCATACGTCAATTTAGTGTAACTTAATTTATCTATCATATTCAAGTAGAGATGCGATATATATGAAGGATTTAACCTACACATGTATAGGTAGTGATATTTTTAATTTAGTGTAAGAGAAACCACACATTCAAGATGATAAGTATGAGGAAACATATCAACAGGAGTAAAATTAGTAACATGATACCCATAGTCTCTTAGCAATTTAAGATCACGTACAAGGCTAACTGGGTTACAAGAAACATAAACTAATTGCTTGCAATTAAGTTCACAAACACGCTTAAGTGCCTTTGGAACCATCCCAGATCGGGGAGGATCGATAATAACACAATCAGGAGAGAACGAGTTAAACTTTAAGATATTTTTCACTCTACCAGAAAAGTAGGTAGTATTATCAATATTATTAAAACGAGCATTTTCTTTTGCATCCTCAATCGCTTCAGAGATTTCATCGATCCCTATTAAGTTATACTTACCTTGACTAACATATTGACCAATTGTGCCAGTTCCACAATATAAATCCAGTAGCGTTTGGCCGGGTTCTAAAGAACATGAATCCTTAATAATGTCATATAAGGTTCCAACTTGAAGGCTGTTTGTTTGAAAAAAAGAAAGTGGAGAAATACGGAAGGTAAGATTATTAATAGTTTCAAAAATGAAGGAATCACCATGTAAGTGATGGCAAGATGTAGAGGATGGAATACCTTTCTTTTGTATGAATTTTAACAAATTAATAGATTTTATCTGAGGAAATTGTTGACTTAAAGAAAGTGCATAATTAGAAAATAAGGGTTCATAGGAACTTGCTAAAATATTAACCATGTAGGTATCAAATGCTTTTGAATGCCTAATCATTAAGTGACTTAAGCAGCCCATTTGTTTACGAGAATTCCAAACACTTAATTTAGAGTTTTCAAAGAAGTTTCGTGTAAAGTTAAGAATATCATTAGAGGTTTCTGACATTAAGAGACATTGTGAAACAGGAATAACCGAAGTAGGGTTTAGTTGTTCTTTAAGGCCTAGCTCTAAGCTTTCCGATTGATAAAAAGCAAATTCCATTTTATTTCGATGATAATGAGTTGTTTTACAAGGAATAATTGGCTTTAAATAAGGTAATAAAAATGGGGCATCATGAGTAATTGTGTCATGAAGGCAATCTTGTTTTAGGTTAAGTTGGTTTGAATAGTCAATATCTTGAAATTGGCATCCACCACATTCATTAGAGTGGATACATGTATCGAGTTGTCTTAAAGGAGATTTTTTTGTATAACAAATAACTTTTGCAAACGAGTAATATTTTTTTTTGCGAGTTAACAAAACCTGGACATGATCACCCGGAACAGTTTTAGGAATAAACAAGGGTCTTTTATGATAATAAGCTAACCCATAACCGCCATTGACAAGCTTGGTAACTTCTATGGATTCACTACAAGGTTGATTTGACATCATGTTTAATGAGACGGATACATGTTTCAGATCCAGGTATTTTAATCGTAGGAGATTTGATAGCAATTTCAGTATCATTAAGTATAAAAGATTTATAGTGAGAATGGGTATGAATCATAAAAAAACTAAATAATTTTTTGTTTGAAAACGTAATATCAAGTGTTGTTTCAGTAGGGGATTGTTTGATAGATAACGATATAGTTTCGTTACCTATTTTATAGTTATTAAGATGCCAAGAATGGTTAGCTAACCAGTCAGCTGGTATTGCAGGAAACAAAATTAGATTTTTATCATTTTGATAAAGAATCGTATCAAAGATATACTGCGCAAGCAAAACACCATGTTTAATAGTATGGCCATCACCTTCACTCCCACCTTTTGTAATTGGATGGATAGTATCTGGAAATGTAAAGGTAGAGGTTGCGTAGGATAAAAGCTTAGTGATGATATTAAATACATTTTTAGGATCTAGTTTAATCAGTAATTGTATATAATCTAAATTGTAAGATAATGGAAACCCAGAAGGGTTAATCATGGAAAAGATTAATTGGTTATAAGCTAAATGCTTTTGAATATTTAAAATTGTATTTTTGACATAGTTATTTTTATTTGGAAAAAATGTAACATATAAAGAAAGTGTTTTAATTAAATCTAAGGAAATATATTGGGTAGAAGAAACAGGAACAACATTATTTAAAGCAATTTTATTAGAAACAACACTACAAAACGTTTCGATAGAATCCTCTATTAAGGCACTGTAATGATTTAAATTAGCGTTATTAACAATGTCTAAATTCCCATAAGGTAATTTTTGAGACAGTAGTTTGAAAAAATGTAAGCAACCAAATAACCCTATAACATCAGACAAGAAAAAAGAAGTTTGATGCTTAGATGTAGAGCGAGCAGGCAGCGTTTTAAATTCAAGATCATCATAAAATTTAAATTGATTTAAGCCAAGCATGATAATTTTAAATAATACTTTATACATATCATGAGTAATAGTAATAACATTACTGTTGAATAAGCCTAATAAACTTTCAAACCAAGAAGAGCAGTCAGTAAAAGAAAGTTGTTGAGATTTTAACTGAGAATAAACCTTATTAAGATATTTTACTGAAAACATGTGAGAATATAAGGATGGTTTATATCCCGCAATATAAAGTGAATTCATAAAGAAAAGGTGATCAAATAGAGAATGATTTAATTCTTGATAATAACCATATTTAAATGAGTTCGTATGAAGAGAGGAAATTAGAAATGAAAATTGAGAATGAATAAAATGTGTTACGTGAGCATCAGGGAATGAAAATGACATATCCTGATTACGTAAATCAGAGTTATAAAATGATAATTCTTTAAGTGATTTATCAAATGTAAACGATTGATATGTGTTTTTAACTAAATCTGAAGGTGATTGTTGATTAAAAAAAGATGTTTTTAGTTGAGGAAAGAGACGTGTCATACAGGGAATTTTAAATGTTAAAGAGATATCTTTGTTAGGAGCAATGACTAGACGATATTCAGCAAACGCAGAAACCTTTTTAAGTGGACAAGAGGCGTTAAAAATCATTTCTAATTTATTAAAATGCTCACTAACATCACCTTCGTGATGAGCCAAGCAAACAATATTATCGGGTTGTTTATCTAAAACGATTCCTAATTGTTTATCAACCATAAAAATACCATCTTGTAGGTATTGTATAGATTGAATATCAGTGACACCTTCAAAATCAAATGGACGAATAGCAATATAAAAAGAAAATTTAATGTTTTTCTTGGTATTATTTGTAAGTTTATAGTTGCAAAATACAAAATCAAGATTACTGGGTAATTGATTAAACATAACATGAGATTCTATATCAAGTTGAGACAAAGAAAATGATGTTAAAACGCTATTTGATTCTGGGAGATATTGCTGTCGGATATCATCTTTATGAGAAGGGATGAAAAGTGAATTAGAATTGCTAATCCAAAAATCTATTGAGTATGATTTTCCTTTTACATAAATGAGTCCAGCAGGATCTATAATGGCGGCATTATCAGAGTTAGGGCTGCTGATATAGGTCCAATTTCTATGTTTTGTATTGATAAGACCTAGAAGGTTCGTATCGCTGATATGAGGAGTTTGATCAGGTTTTAATTGTTTTGAAATCCAAAAAGGCCATGATCGGTACATATGTTCAGAAATAATAGAAGCATTAGCAATTCCTTTTTGGACAAGCATTTGATTAAATTTATAGCTATCAGGGTACTGTTTTTTTAAAAAACGTGATAATGATAAATTTAATTTAGACGAATCCTTCATGTGTTAAAGGATACAATGTTAAGACCTAATTGAGCAACGGTTTACGAACTAGATTTTTCTTTATGAATAACAACATCAAAAGCAATAATACGTCTATTTTTAATGTCTCTTACAATAAAATCAAAATGTTCATAAGAAATTTTATCATTTTTTTTAGGAAAAGATCCAATTTGAGCTAGGATGAACCCCGCAACTGTATCATAGTCTTCGTCTTCTGGAAATTGATATCCTAATGTTTCAGAAAGTTCTTCAATACGAACAGCCGCATCAATAATATAACGAGATGATGTTAATTTTTTAATAGATAGTTTTTCATTGTCATATTCATCTTGTATTTCTCCAACAATTTCTTCAATAATATCTTCCATTGTAACAAGTCCTGCAACACCACCATGTTCATCAACAACAATCGATAAATGAAACTTTTTTTTACGCATTTGTTGTAATAAAGATTGAATTTGTTTTGTTTCAGGAATAAAAACAGCTTCTCTCATAAAATTATGAAGTAGATTAGCTTGATTAGAATGATTGGCATAAAGAAGATCCTTTGCGTAAACAAACCCAATAATATTATCAATTTTTTCTTCATAAATAGGGATTCTAGAGTGGCCCTTTGAGCGGATAATATCAATAGCTTCAGCAATGGAACTCGATCTTTCTAAACAGATCATATCAGTACGAGGTGTCATAATTTCTCGAACAACCTTATCAAAAACATTAATAACACCATGAAGCATTTTCTGTTCTTCTTTTTCTAAAATACCTTCTTCTTGGCCTAGCTGAATGAGAAGTTTAATTTCTTCTTCAGAAAGTTGAGACGAAGCCGTAGTTTGAATCCCAAAAATAGAACTAAGTAATTTAGTAATAGAGTAAAATAGCCAAATAAATGGATATTCTATAAAATAAATATAATAAATAATAGAAGAAATTTTAAAGGCCCATTTAGATGGGTTTTTCATAGCCAGTGTTTTAGGTGTAATTTCTCCAAAAACTAATAAAATAAAGGTGACTAAAACAGTAATAATACCTAACATGGCTGCAATGTTGGTAAACCCAATAGAACGTAGTAGATCAATAAAAAAGGCAGTGGCAAAAGTAGTTGCTGCAATATTAGCAAGATTATTACCAATCAGAATAGCGGTTAATAGTTTTTTAGGATGTTGAAGTAAAAATTCAATATGATGTGCTTGTTTTTTTTGTGCTTCGATTATTGAACGAAGCTTAATTCTATTGATAGCAGTAAAAGCTGTTTCTGCAGCAGAAAAAAAGGCTGACAAGAAAATAAAAAGTACAAATATTATTGTTTTAACAAAAAGTATATCTATCAATATAGTATAACCTTCCAACTTTTAGTAAAATTTAAACATTTTGGGATCAGAATAAGTCCTCCTATAATACCTGAAATCAGACTAATAACTAAGACACTACCCGCAGCTATATCCTTAATTCGTTTTATTCTTAAATCATAATGAGAATTATATAGATTAGCTAAATATTCAATTGATGTATTCATTAATTCAACACATAATACCATTCCAATACAAAAAAGTATAATACACCATTCAAAAATAGACAAAGACAGAAGAAAGCTAAGTAATAGAACAAAAATCATTATTATAGCCTGAATTTGAAAGTTCTTTTCTCTACATAAGGCAGTCCGTAATCCACTGATAGCCATTTTAAGTGAATATAAAAAAGAATTAAATTTCATAACTTAAATGAGGGGATGGATAAGATTTAGTAAGCGATTTTGTTCATCAAGCATATAGTTTTTTTCAAAATCGGTTTCATCGGTATAGCCAATAAGATGCAAAATGCCATGTAAGATAAGAAATTGAATTTCATAATCTAATGATGTGTGATATTGATGTGAATTACGTTCAGCTTCGTTAATACAAATATAAATGTCTCCAATAGGGTTGATTAATGAGTTTAAATTAAACGTCATAATATCTGTTTTGGATGTATCATTTAAGTAAGATTTATGAAGTGAAACCATAAAGTCATCATCAACAAAAGTAAATTCTATAGAACCGTCATAGACATGTTTTAAGTTAAATGCTGTCTTAACAAATAAATCGGCATTAAAGGTATGGGAAAAAGGTGTTTGGTAATGAAAAGAGAAGGAAACAGTCATTATGATGGTTTAATGTCAGTAGGTGTAATATCATCAGAAGAATTATCTTGAGAATTAAGTTTTTCGACTTCTTTAACATAATCAACTCGATTATGTTGAATGCCTCTAAATAAATATAAAAAGCTAGATTTAATCGTAAAAATTTCATTTAAACTAAGAGGGCATTCAGACAGTTGTAAATCATCCATTTTATCTTTAAAAATTTTGTTAATCATATTTTCGATTTTTTGAGGTGTTATTTTTTCAATAGAACGAGTAGCAGCTTCTACAGAATCAGCCAGCATAAGAATGCCTGCTTCTTTGGTTTGTGGTTTTGGCCCTGAATATCTAAATTCATCATCAGTTGTAGGGACTTGACCTTCTTTTGATATAGCTTGAGTATAAAATACCGACAACAATGAGGTGCCATGATGTTGTTCAATAAGATCTTTAAGTACAGTAGGCAGTTTATGTTTAATAGCTAAATCAGCACCTTCTTTAACGTGAGATAGAATAATCATTTTACTAATACGAGGAGCTATTGTTTCGTGAGGGTTATCTTCTGAAAATTGATTTTCAGAGAAAAATACAGGTCGTTTTAATTTACCAATATCATGAAAATAACTGCCAACACGACACAAAATATTATTAGCACCAATAGATTCGGCTGCTGCTTCCGAAAGATTAGCAACCATCAAGCTATGTTGATAGGTACCAGGGGCATCCATCATCAGGCGTTTTAGTAAAGGATGATTTAAGTTAGCAAGTTCAAGTAATGTTTGGTTCGTTGTAATTTTAAATAAAAGTTCAAAATAAGGTAAAATTGCAAGCGTAACCATTGCTGAGAAAACACCATTTCCAAAGGCAAAAAGAGCATTAATGCCATACCAAGAATAACTAGTTTCTTTAGATAGAAGGCCAATCCCAATTATACAAAAAATATTAAATGCGCCAATGAAGTATCCAGATAAAATTAAGTCAGATCGTTTATAGGCTTTTAAAACGGTAAAGGTCGTAAAGCAGGTACTAAGAAACAAAAATATAAAGACGTCAAAACTCATATTAAATAAAAGACTTATAAAAATACTAATTAAGGTGCCTGTAATAAGAGCGATATTAGATGAAACCAGAAAGGTTAATAGCATAGAAGAAATAGATATAGGAATAAGTAAATAAATAAGGACATCTGTAGGAATATAAGTAGGAAGTAAGCTTAAACGCCCAATTAAAACGAGAAGGGTTAAAACCAATAAACTTAAGCAGATATATTTTAGAAAATAAGCTCGTTTATAAAAATAATAAATAAATCGATCCAGTATAAGAATGCCAATTAGAGTAAAAATAAAGATACCAAAAAGTTCAATATAACTAGCTTTGCTATGGTACATATTAAGTGCTTTAAAGACTTCAATTTGAGCTCCGTTTACACGCTCCCCTTGATAAATAATCGGTTGTCCTTTTTTATAAATGGATGTTTGTTTTATTTGAGATGATAATGCTTGTTTAATAATAAGATTGGTTTGCTCTTGATCAATAGTAAGGTTAGGTTGTAAGTAATGTGTAATAATCTGATAAGCAATAGTTTGAAGACTAGGCTCGTAAGATTGCAATGATTCAGAAACAGATGTTTTGACAACGGCATGATTAATTTCTTTAATTCCGCTAGATAATAAGGTGTTTGTTATAGAAAGAGTATCACTTTTTAATTGCTGGAACATATCATTGGAAATAGATTTTAAATAAAATGTATCTTCTGATGATAAAATTTGAGAAATATAGATACTTAATTTATCCATAGGATTAGATGCAATATCATCAAAAAATAAACCTATATTTTCAATGATAGCGTTATTAATCGTTTGATTGATTGAATAAACGGGAGGGATGGTGTTTTTAATATGATTTTGGGTTTTTTTATTTGCTATTTTATCTTGGCGAGATTCAAATTCTATATAACGAGGCGCGGTAATGGTGCTAAGTGCTGTGTCATTGACTTCTAAATTAATATTTTGAGGGATAAAAGGACTGTAGATAATAGCCGTGTTGATAAGCACTGACAATGCTAAGGCAGCATAAATCATATATTGCTTTAATTGATCTTTATTTAGATGAAACATTCCAGAAAACATTATCTATTTTTTTAAACCATGTCATTTGACGTTTTGAGAATTGATGCGTATGAATTTTAATTAATCTTATCATTTCATCTCGAGTAATACTACCATTTAAATACTGAATGGTTTCTTTATATCCAATACAGTTGAGTGCAGGAAGACTTGATGTATAACCAACATCAAGTAAGTGTTTAACTTCATCAATAAGACCATTATTAATCATAATATCAACTCGTTCATCTATACGTTGAGTTACCACATTTCTATCACATGTTAAACCTAAAACGGTGACATCATTGCGAGGGGTAGCATTTTGGAGCTTAATAGAAGATGGAGGTTGTTGAGTAATATGATAAATTTCTAAGGCTCTAATTAATTGATGTTTGTTATTGATATGGATATTAGCCGCTGTTTTAGGATCAACGGAATGGAGTTTATCCCATAAGGATTGCTTAAGGCCTTTATCATAATCATGCATAAGCGATTGACGTATATTAGGATCGCTTTTTGCTTTAGGAAATTCATAACGATAGAGAAATGATCGTAAGAATAGGCCATTTCCCCCACATATAATGACTTGTTTATTGGATTGAAGGTAGTCATTACAATAGCGTAAAAAATCAGTGACATTATAAGGTTGATCTGGTAAGTGGGTATCAATAAGGTGATGAGGCACTAATAAGCGATCATTCTTAGATACTTTTGCAGTGCCAATATCCATACCTTGATAAACTTGATATGAATCAGCCGAAATAATCTCAGTTTTGAGGTGTTGAGCAAGGGATAACGCGAGTTCAGATTTGCCAATTGCCGTAGGTCCAATAATATAAATTATTGGTTTATCGATATTTATATCAAAAAAATTCAATGTTTTAAAATGGTTCATTTTCGGTACTTTTATAATAAGACAATCAATAACTATACAGTTTTATAGTAAGGAGTTGCAAGATGCAATCTAGTAAAGAAGATAAATTAGAATCATCAAATGATATCATCATTTTAGAAGGTGTCTTTTTTGTTCGTGCATCTGCTATAAAAAATAAGACTGAAATAGCCAAAGAAGCCTTAAAAGATATGAATGAGTTTATTTCTAAAAACTAATCATACAAAGATATTAACAAAAGACCGAACCCGAAATTAAAAAGCAAAGTCAGTCCAAATCAATCTATAAAGCCAATACCAGTAAATGTGCACATATAAAAAGAGGTAGGGATAGTGAAGAAGGTATGGAGAATGATTGTCGACATCAAGTTACACTGGATTACACTTCTACTAATTTAGATAGTTAGTCAGGGGTAATGCGAATCGTGATAGTTTTATAGTAATGTTAATTTGTTAATTACCACTGATAACGCTGATAATGAAATAGCTTCAATCCCAATTAATGAGGATAGATCCTGTTTAAATGAGCTTAAGCTGCCTCCATACAAAGATTCAATATAAGCTTTAGTAACACCCTTAGGGTCCTCGCAGTTAGAAATACAGTGTTGAATGACTAGTAATTTCTTTTGAGATAATAATTTATGTAACAATTTATGTTGTTCAACTTCCCAGGTAGAAAAGAGCATGACGCTATCAAGCATGTCAGACAATTCATCAAATGCGAAATAACGATAAATAGTATCAATGGAATCAAATAAGGTAGATCGTTGTTGATCTGAAATAGTATGAAAAACAGTATAGAAAGGAATAAAGTTACGAACAGAATGATATAAGGTATCAGAATTAATTTCTAAGTTGCTAGGATAAAAAGATCGATAGAGTTTATGAGTTGAGAGAATATCATCGTAATGTTTAAGAGAAAAAGAGTTTGAATCAAGTAATAATGCATCTAAAATCATATATTTTAGATGATCTTCAATAGCAATTAATTCTGAATATTTTTTTGCATAAGGAATAGGTTGTGACAAAATTTTCTGGCGCATAGTATCACAAGAAAATAAGCGATTTAAAATGAAATAGGTTGTAGCAATAGTATCAGTAGCTTGATTGGTCACTTCTTTCATAAAGCTAAAAAATAAAATACCCGCGTTATTAATACAGTAATTGGTGAGTGATGTTGCTGTAATATCAGCTCGTAATGGATGAGCTTGTATCTGTTTTTTATAAGATTTAGCGAGTTTTTTTGGGAAATATGATTCAAATAATTTATTATAAAGTGGGTGAGATAAGCAATCGCTAGAGGATAAGGATTCAGATGTTTCTAACTTAATTAACGATTGTAGTAACGCTAATAAGGGTCTTGGTAAAGGAAGTTTCTTTTTATCTAGTTCTTCAAATTCTGATGATTTTGGGATGGTATCTTTCTTGGGATTAATAGCGCCTTGTTCAATAAAAGAATTAATAAGAGTTTGGTAAGGGTAAATTGCTTTTTGAGAACGGCATTCTTCTAGCGAGATTAATTGATGTTGATCTTGATTATTATTTAGAACAAGCTGAATCACATCAGGTGTAAGAGAAGCTAATAAATCAGAACGTTGTTTGGTTGTTTTAAGTTGTTTTTTAGCTAACAAATATTGCAGCAATATTTTTAGATTAACTTCATAATCAGAAATATTAACTCCCGCAGAGTTATCGATAAAATCAGTATTAAGTTTGACAGATTTTTCACTTAAGTAATATCGAGCATGTTGAGTGATAGCTAAATTAGCGCCTTCCCCAATAACAGTTGCTCGACAATTAACAGCATCAATTCGAACGGCATCGTTAGCTAAATCATGAACAGAGCTATGAGATTGATCATAACCTTTTATGTAAGTTCCAATACCTGCAAACCATAAAAGTTCAACGTTGCATTCTAAAATAGCCTTGATGAGTTGAGATCCGTTGAGTTCGCATGTATCTATCCCAAGCATAAGGCGAGCTTCTTCTGAGATAACGATATGTTTAGCCGATCGATCATAAACTCCTCCGCCTTGGCTGAGTAATTTTTTATTATAATCTAGCCAAGTTGACTTTGGTAAGTTAAATAAACGATGACGTTCTTTCCAGCTAGTTGAGGGGATAGGGTTGGGATCAATAAAGATATGAAGGTGATTAAAGGCGGCAATGAGTTTAGTCTTTTTAGATAATAACATGCCATTACCAAATACATCTCCTGACATATCCCCGATACCAATACAGGTAAAAGGTTCTTTGTTAATATCTTTATTAAGTTCTTTAAAGTGTAGTTTAACGCATTCCCAAGCACCTTTAGCTGTAATACCAAGATCTTTATGGTTAAATCCTTGAGAACCGCCAGAAGCAAAGGCATCATCTAGCCAGAAACTATGTTGATGAGAAATTTCATTGGCAAAATCGGAAAATGTCGCAGTTCCTTTATCTGCAGCTACAACTAGGTAAGGATCGTCTGCATCATAGCAGATAACCTGTTGGGGTTTTACAATGCTGTTATCGGCTGTTGTATTATCTGTGATACATAAAAGACCTTGAATAAAACGCTGATAATGCTCTTTAGATTCTGATTGTAGCTCTTTATGAGGGAGCTGTTTTTTAATAACAAAACCACCCTTTGAGCCATTGGGAACGATAACAACATTTTTAACACGTTGTGTGCTAGCTAAACCCAATACTTCACTTCTAAAATCATTTAAACGACTAGACCAGCGGATACCACCACGAGAAACAGGGCCAAAGCGAATATGAATGCCTTCCATATTAGGATCAAAAACAAAAATTTCTCGGTATGTTTTTTCTTGGTGGGTAATAATAGATTGCCCGTCAATTTTAAGACTTAATAGTTGTGTATCCTCGAGCTCATGTTGAAAGTAATTTGTTCGAAGTGTATGTTTAACTAAGCTAAACATCCATTTTAAAATAAAGTCTTCATCAATATCGCTAACGGTAGATAATGACTCAAAAAAGTTTTTTTCAATATTATCACATAAAGAGAGTTGCTTTTTAGAAGGTTGATGGGAATCAGAGTATGAAAATTTATGTTGGAAATAATTAAGAAGATGTTCAATAGGAAAGCGATGTTTAAGTAAGGTCTTATCGATTCTATCTTTTGTATAATTAGGTTTTAACTGAATGAGGTAGTTTCGATATGCTTGTAAAATAAAAATATCTTTCCATGTTAATTCTGTACAACTAATAAGTCCATTAAGAGGATCGTTTGGTAGTTTATGATCAAAGATAGCTTTTAGTAAATCAAGAAAACGGGGTTTAAAACTTTTAAAGTCAGGAGCATATGAGTTTGAGTCTAAGAATTTAATACGAAATGCATGAATATAACCAATCATTTTTGTTAAAGACCCAACACGAGTTGTTAATTCATCAAAAAAATAAATATTTAAATTTTGAAAGATAGGAATAAATTGAAAGAGATCAATTTTTTCAAAATGATAAATATTTAGTAAAGATGCCTTGCCTGATAATAAAGAATCTTTAAATAAAAATGGGATAAGATTAAATTCAGTTGATTTTGTTTTTTTGGAACGTTCAAAAAGTTCGATATCTAAAATAGTATGATCAGGAGTTCGACGAATTTTATGATGGGCTGGAAATAAATTAATATATTTTTGAAATAATCGATCACTCTTATTTTTAGAAAAATGCTTATTAAGTTCATCTTTAAGTCGCTGATCCCAAGGTTTTAATAAGTCAGTAACATCTGTTTCGATAATATGAAGATCGGGGTGATAGTCTGGCATGTTAGGTTGGTCAAAATAAATGTGGAGTCGTGTAAATAATTCACCAGGAATAATAATATATTCGTATCCTTCATGAGGAATAGAATTTTTTAAATAATCAATCACTTGTTTAATGGCAGATTCTGAAAATAAATCATTAGGGATAATACCTAATAAGAATAATTTAGATTTTTCAATTCTACTTCGTGTAAAAAAGGCAATATCATTCGGGTTGGTGATCGAGAGAAGATTTTCGATCACTTGTTGTAAATTTTCTGTGGGCGTTTTAAAAAGTTCAATTTTAGGGACATCATTTAAAAGTCTAATAGTTTGGTTGTATTGATGACTTCCTTTCCAGAAGCGTTTATTTTCCATAATTTTTTGAATTTTTAGTTTAATAATAGGTGTTTGAGTATTTTTAGCCAGAAGAGAACTACGTTTCAGTAAACCAATAAAGTTATAAACAATCCATTTTTGTTTGCCAGTAGGGATTTTAAGACTTACACGCATTAAATTTTCAAAACGTTTTACAGGACTCTTAAAGCGTAAGGAATCAATAAGGTAAGGAGATCGATAATTAGCACGAAGTTTTACTTGCTTTTTAGTAACCTCTAATAGATCTGAAGAGGCAAAGGAAAGGTAATCATCAGATAGTAATCCCAATTGTTTAGATTTATTAACAGTAATAACCTGACGCTTAGTAGAGTCGTGAATATTAAATTCAGCGTATCCAAAAAAAGAAAAATTATCACTAGCAAGCCAGTCTAATACTTCTACCCATTCTGTATGAAAATCAATTTTAGGGGTAGGAATTTTGGCAACTTCACTTTGAACGGTTGTTAAGCACTTTTGAATAGCATCATTATCTCGAGTGATACTTGAAACAGCATAAATTCGTTTTAATAGTTCTTGTTCTAAGCAATCAATAGATAATGATTTAGAATCTAGCGAGCATTCAATGTAGCAGACAGAAAATCGTTGACTATCTTGATTAGGATAATCAATTAAAACAACTTTATTTTTTTTATTAATGTAAACTGATAGTAAGGGGTGGTAGAGTTTTGTTATAGAGATATTAAATTGTTTAAAAACATTTTCGAGTGTAAAAATTAAATAAAGAGCATCAGGGCAGATAATAGAAATTTTTATTTGTTTTTTATTAATATGAGAAATTGTTAGTTGTTGTTTATTAGAAGATTCAGCAATCTGAATAAATTGATTGAACTGATCAAGTAAAAAGGATTGTAAGCTTGATACTGTTTCGTATTGGATGGATTTGGCAGATAGTGAATTTAAATAACATTGAGAAAATTGTAATAAGAGTGGATTTTTAGAGAATTTTTTAGCTAAAGAGGTTTCTAACTTTATTTTATGTGCATCAATTTCATCAGGAGTGTATAAATGTTTCATAATTAATTTATATTTTACCGCTTATTTTATCTTTTACCATATTGCCTTTTAATCCTAAGTTACTTAATATTCCCATAATGAGGGAAAAAAAAACATTTTTAATTGATATTGGTAATTCATTTTGTGAATATTGTGAGCTTGATAGCAATGATGATTATAGTAACAGAGAAAGTATTCCGACAGAGTTATTAACACAAGACTATGTTACAAGCATATTTCTAGATTCAATATGTTATATTTCATCTGTAGTACCTGATAAGGATGATTTATTTAAGAATGTAGAAAATGTTAATAGCTACTTTGCTAATCATAACCTTGTGACTGATATAAGTATTAACTTATCATCACCTGATGAATTAGGTGCAGACCGACTGATTAATGCTTTGGGGGCTTTTTCTGTATATGGAGGCCCTAGCTTGATTGTTGATTCTGGTACTGCCATAACATTTTGTTTTGTAAATGAAGAGGGTGTTTACGAAGGGGGGGCTATTTTTCCTGGAATGAGATTATGTTCATGGGCATTAAATAGGCAAACCGCTAAATTGCCGTTAGTATGGGTAGAATCAAGAGACGCTCTTTATGGAAAAAATACAAAAGATGCAATTGAAGTAGGATTGTATCAAAGTTTTTATGGTTTAATAGAGCATATGATTGGCCAGTATCAAGGTAAGTATAAAAATATCAAGGTGATTGGAACAGGAAAAGGACTATCGATTTTTAAAAAAGAATTATCATTCGATTATATTGATAATGACTTAATTTTTCATGGATTAAAGCAGTTCGCATATAAAAACCATGTAGTTGATAGTGCTTTTTAAATAATAAATTTTATGATGATTTTTAGATGATACTAGGTAAAATTATAGAAATATGTTAGAGTGAAAAAGGTAAAAATAATATAAATATCCAGATAAATGATAACTAAAGAAGACTATAGGAAAGCTTATTTAATTA
>PBEQ01000039.1 GCA_002719695.1 bacterium
TTACAAGATGAGGCGAATAAACTATATGAAAAATTTAAAAAAAATAATAAAGAAAGACAAGGAACAGTCAAACAAGTAGATCAATTAAAGAAAAGAATAGATGAATTAATAACTAAACAGAATAAATTAAAAGAGAAAATAGCTAAGAATAAACATATAATAAGAAATATAGAAAATGAAATTAATGAATTAGAAAATAAACGCGATAAGATTAGTGAAAAATTAAAAAACGTCTATGACGTTTGGCAAAATGAAAATTTTAGCAGACAAATAAAATTAGACGATTATAAAAATTATTTGAAAAAAGAAAAAAAATCCTGCGATGAGCAAATAAACGAATATAAACAATTAAAAAAAATAATTGAAAATGTTGATAAAATTTTTGAATTATCAGAAGAAAAAATTAAGAAAACAGAAAAAAAACTTGAAAGTATACAAAAAAAATCAGAGCAAGCAGCAGGAGGAGAACCACCAGCAGCAGGAGGAAAACCACCAGCAGCAGAAGAAGTAGAACCACCAGCAGCAGCAGAAGTAGAACCACCAGCAGCAGAAGAAGTAGAACCACCAGCAGCAGGAGGAGATGTACAAGAAAATGGAGCAGCAGAAGAAAAAGAAGACTCAGAGTCAGAACCAGACTTAATACGTACTTGGAAAAGTAAATTATTAGAGATCATTAAAGATGGTAAAATTGTATCAAGAGATCAGTATGATAAGGATGGTGATTATCTAATAGTTAAGGACGCCATGGGTATTAACGGGCAAGAAGATATAATAAGGAAAATTGAAGTTAATTTACATTCTTATATGGATGAGCAAGTAAAAGGTAACTCCGTTAAAGCAATAAGCGGCTTACTACAATTATTAGAAAACTCTAACTTGGATTATAAATCCACAATATTAGACAAATTAAAATCATATTTACCAGAACAGTTTAAAACCTCAGATTTTAACGACCGATATAAAGATTTAGACGATAACTATAAATTATTGGATGGTATTTTTTCAATTAACATTTCAGGTAAACCTGTTTCCAAGTTTATTTTTGATAATGAGGATTTTGAAAAAATAAATGTCTATTATAAGAAAAAAATACAAGAAAATGGTAATCCAAAAGTCTATATCACTAAATTCAGAAAAGGAAAACTCTCACATGCTGTGCTACCAACAAATGAATTGCATACTGGAATAGAGAGTCGTTTATATTATCAAGTCTATAAGTTAAATAAAGAATCCTACGTATTAGTTACAGGTGTATATCCTAATCATGCTAAATCTAATCATGACTATGATGGAATCAGAGCTCAAGCAAAAACTAAAATCAATAAGTTTAAGAACAATATCGATTAGCGCTAAACAAGCCCTATCATGCTCATAAATAGTCTCGCAGACGGATTTGACGTCTGCAAGATTTTCTAGGAGTAAGCGAGTCAAAAAAAGAGAGCTAAACCATTAACTGAAATTTTTTGTCTCTAAAAACCGATAAATAAAGTATAAGCCTAACAAAAAGGCAAAAATGCTATAAAATAAAATGAATAAGACAATGCTAACAAAACAAGAATTTAATGAATCAAAAATAGTAAGAAAAAACAAAGTATGTACAGGAGCTGTGATCTTTGATTGGTCACCGCCTGCCTTTTTCAATATGACTATTTCCCTATTCTAGGGGAAATTAGCACCTCATTTTAGTAATTATTGTGTGACTTAATTCTAAATTTAATTTCCTCTAGTTAACTTGATAAGAACACCGTTATTCGGTATTTTTTGTTTTGTCACATTAAAAAATAAAAATTAAGGAAAAGAAACATAATGATAAAAATAAAATTATTAATTATATTAATAGCATGTTTGACAAATGTAACGTATTCAATAACTAAACTAAATACTATCAAAATCAACACATATTTTGGAGAACAATCACACACAATTTTAACTACAAACGATATGACTATCAAATGCAAATTCACAAAAGGAATTAAATTATCCACAAATTTTGATTTCACACAATTACCAGCAAATATTCACCTAGGATTGGTTTTTGGAAATTCAAGTGTCACTGGCCAATCAAGTACCAACTCACAAAAAGTTTCAGTAAATGAAACTAGATTTGAATTAGGGTTCAAAAAAAACTACCATTGGAAATGGTTACAAAATTTAAGCTGGACTGCAGATAAGTTTAATTTTTTTTATGGAGCAGGATTACATTATGGTATGTACCATTTAAATGATAATTATATGAAAATAGATACCAACAAAAACAAAACATCTTGGTATTTAGTACATGGAACAGAACGATATTTTTCAAAAGAAAGCCGCTGGTTTATTAGCAGCAGTACACAATACAACTCTTCAAAAATAGAATTTGATAAAAATTATTCTCTTAAACATAGGCTTAATTTTGAATTAGGAATTGGATACAATATACCTTAGCCCTATTAACACCAAAATATATAATTATTTTGATATTGCTTATTAAAAGAATATTATTTGAGATTAACGATATATCTAAAAATTTGATAAATTAGTTTTTTATCAAATAATTACTACACCTATAAACTCACACTAGTTAAGCTAAAAATCGGTTCACAAGATCATCTTCATGAACATATCCATCCAAAGCATTTAATTCTTGTAAACACGTTGGCGATGTTACATTAACTTCAATCAAATAATCTCCAATAATATCGATACCAACAAAGCGTAATCCTAGCGCTAATAAGTGTGGTTTTAATTGCGTAATAATTTCCTGATCTTTAGCTGTAATCACTGCCTTTTCAGCATGTCCACCCGCATCTAAATTATTACGATGATCATTCTTAGAATGCACACGTAATATCGCCCCTAATGGCTCTCCATCACATAATAATATTCGTTTATCTCCCTTCGTTGCCTCAGCTAAAACTTCTTGAGCAATAACATACGTATTGGCACCAGAAAACATTGTATCTAAAATAACGTGTTTATTAATATCATCATCAGATACAATAAAAATAGAGTATCCCCCAAAACCATCGGTTGGTTTTAATACCAGTTTCTTTTGCCTTGCTAAAACGGTCTCCAACATATTACGTGATGTAGTCACCCAGGTTTTTGGAATAAGATCACGAAATTGAGTTAGCCAAATTTTTTCATTAACAGTCTTAATACCATGCGCAGAATTGATACAACGAATACGATCTGGAAGTTGATCTAATAACCACATATCATGAAGATAGGCATCATCAAAGGGTGGATCCGTTCGGATAAAAACAGCATCAACCTCAGATTCATTAAGAACGATATCCTCAAGATCTTCAAAAGGTTGCTCTAAAGAACCTGTACATCGCAAAGACGTAACCTGAAATAGGAGTCCATCCGGCGTGATCGAGATTCCACCTTGAGGTAAGTAACAGACGGTATGACCCAAACGTTGAGCAGCTTGCATAAATAATAACGATGTATCTTTTTTAGGATTCATTATCTCTAAAGGCTTCATTAAAAATAAAATAGTCATAACAATCGTTTTTCTAATTGCTTAATTTCTTGTTGTGCAGCATAAACCGATACCAGTCCTAAAAACCGATAAAATAATAAATCATCTATAATAGGGTATTCTTGTTGTTGATTTAGAAAATCATTTGAATTAGCGGGGGATGAATCAATACAAATTTTTTGAAAACTCATGCCTCGAGAATTCAAATTATCACGATCTGACTTTTCTGAATTTAAGCGAAAAAAACCACCTAAATAGTAATGACTAGCATAGTACAAACACAATTCAGCAACTTGATTGTTAATTCGTAATGATGACGGAATTCCTTCTTGTAAAATTATATTATTAATAACCTGAGATTGCTTGCCTTTTGTTAGTTGATTTCTTTGTCTACGATTCAATGCTAAAACATCATCTGGAGAATCAATCGATAAAACGCCCATACCATAAGAACCACTATTAGCTTTTATAAAAACATGTGGTTTTTGATCAATACCATAATAACGATACGACAGTTCTAACTGAGAAAATAAAGCCTTTGCTTTATCATATAAATCTAATTTGCTTTTTTCATTATTAATATTAAAATCTGAACATTCAATAAATGAGGTTGTCAAAAAGAAGGGATCAATATCAAATCGATCCGCTAATCGATCCATAATCGCATTAACTTCTCGAAAATGATGAGATTTATTGCGTGAATGCCACCCTGCAGCTAAAGAGGGATAAATGGGAACATTAAGCCCTCGAAGAATGTCTGGAACACCAGCAATAAGATCATTATTTAATAAAACAAAATCATAATAAGACGCTGTTAATTTATCATGTAACCCTCTTAAGTCATAAAAAGTAAGTTCTTGACCTGAAGCGGTTGTTAAACAAAGAGCCCCATTTTGACATTCAGATTCTAATGACTCATCAAATAAAGCGGCAATATCAACATCGTAGGATGCCTCCGATAAATAGGTTTTTAACGCATGAATATTTTCTAAATAAAATGTATTACGTGTATGACTTTCAGCTAAAATTAAAATACGCTTACATTGAGGTAAAAAACTAGAAACGGTTTTTTTAAACAAGAGTGGAATTTCATCATAACTTAAACGACATAAATTATTAAACCCAGCAGGAAATAAATTCATATCAATTACGGCTGCTTTAACATCATTCATTCGAATATCAGAAGAAGAATATAATGGCAAATGCAAATCAGCATCATTAATATCTAAACAAGAAATAATATCTTCATAGTGATGTGTAATCGTTTGCTTTACAGATTTAAGAGTCATAATTAAATTCCAGCAAATTGCATATTAAATAATTTAGCATAAAATCCATCCCGCTGAATCAATGCTTTATGATTGCCACATTCTATAACTTTTCCTTCATTAAACGCAAGAATAAGATCAGCATGCTGGACTGTTGATAATCGATGTGCCACCACAATAGCTGTTTTTTGAGCTAGTAAGACATCAAGTCCCTTTTGAATAGCCGCTTCAGCAACAGAATCAACCGCTGCTGTAGCCTCATCTAACAATAAAATAGGGCTATCACTGGCTAAAGCTCTTGCAAAGGATATAAGTTGTGATTGACCAGCCGATAAGGACTGATCACCTCGTTCTAAACAATAATCATACCCACCAGGTAAACTCATAATAAAATCATGAATAGACACTTGTTTAGCTGCTTCAATCATTTTAGCAGTTGAAATAGCCTTATTACCCAACGTAATATTAAAAGCTATACTTTGAGAAAATAATGTTATTTCTTGATTAACAACCGCAATCAATTTTCGAACAGCTGGTAACTGTAAGGTTGTTAAATCATAAGAATCTAATGTTATTTGACCAGTATAACCATCATATAACTTACTTAAAAGCCTGAGAACTGTTGTTTTTCCAGAGCCAGTAGGCCCAACCAGAGCTAATAATTGTCCTTTTTTTAAAGAAAAAGAAACATCTGATAAAACAGGTTTATCTTCAAACCCTTTATAAGCAAAAGAAACAGACTTAAACATAATATTACCTTCAAATGATTGAATTTTTTGATCTCCAGAATAAATATAATCTTTGATATCAAATGTAGAAAAGATTTTATCTAAAGAAGCAAGAGCGTGTTGTAAAATTGCAAATTTTGTTGAAATCTCTTTTAAAGGTGTAAAAAAACGATGAATATAATCAACAAAAGCAACTAACACACCTAGCGTTACCATATTACCAACATATTGCCCCCAGCCATACCAGATAATTAAAGCAATCAAAATAGAGTTTAACGAATCAATTAATGAATATAACATAGCATCATAGGTAACAGATGATAATGTAGCATGCTTATAGGTTCGATTAAGCACTTTAAAGCGTTGAATACTACGGGATTCTTGTTGAAATAATTGTAAAACAGCAATTCCTTGAAATTGTTCTTGAATATACCCATTCATTTTTCCTAATGTTAACCGAATCATATCAAAAGCAGCTCTTAATTTAATACGAAAAAAATTAACCACTAAAACCATTGGAGGCAAAATTAAAATGGTAATAAAGGTTAGTTTGGGACTTAGCAAAAACATAACAATTACAATCCCAATTAATGTTAGTAAATCGGCTAAAAGCGTCACTAACCCACTAGCAAAACTTTCATTAAGAGATTCAATATCCGATGTTAAACGCGAGGTTACCACGCCTAATGGCGTTTTATCATAATAGCGAGCAGAAAGATTTAAGACATGCTGAAATAAATCAGCTCGAATATCTTGCACCGTTTTTTGGCCAATATACTGAAACAAAAACACCTGGATAGATCGAGATAAAAAATCAAATAAAACACAACCTGCAAACAACATTGTTATTACTTGTAATAACGCCATATCACCAACAATAATAGCGTCATCAATGGCTTTTTTAATTAAATAAGGCTGAGCTAAATTAAAAAATGATAATAAAGGAATTAATAGTAACGCTAAACCCAATAAGAGACGATGCTTTTTTAAATACTGCCAGTACTCAATTAAATAGCGTTTATCCTGTTTCATAATTGATCCACCAGTTTTTGATAACGCCATGTTGATGCATATAAGCCATCTTTTTTAATGAGTTCATCATGCGTTCCTGAATCTATAATAGCGCCATCTTGAAAGACATAAATACAATCACACCCAGCTAAAGCACTCACACGATGAGATACCATAATTAATGCTTGATCAGCTAGTTTATCATCCATAATATTAGCAATCATCCGCTGTTCTGTATCATGATCAACCGCTGATACAACATCATCAAGTAATAACAATGACGAAGACTTATAAAATGCCCGTGCTAAGGCAACACGAGATCGTTGACCACCTGATAACACAACTCCCTTTTCTCCAATAAGGGTTTGATAACCATCAGGAAAGCGCTGAATATCATCACTAACACAGGCTCTTTTGGCATATAAATCTAATGAATCATTATTCGTATTAAAAAAACTAATATTGTCATAAATTGAGGCAGAAAATAAAAATGGATTTTGAGAAACGGCACTCACGTAATGTTGGTAATCAAAATGTAATAATGAATTAATACAGCGTCCACCAACAAACAGTTGCTTATCTGCAACTTTTTTTAAACCAGATAAAATAGTAACCAACGTTGATTTACCAGAACCAGATGAGCCAAAAAAGCCAATAGTCTGACCTTTATTAATTGTAATATTAACCCCATTTAAAACATTTGGAGTAGTGCTAGTATATGAAAATGAAAGATTTTTACACATAATAGGAAATATGTTTTCTGCAGAACCAATCGATAGCTCTCCTTTAAAATCACTTACTTCATCCAAAATATCTGATAAGCGTGACCAAGCAGCTTTACCTCGTTGAATAATATTAATAATCCACGCTAAAGATGCCGTAGGCCATGCCAATAACCCAATATAGGTCCCCATTGCCACAAATTCTCCAATAGTGAGTTCAGCACGAATGATTAAGCGTCCTCCCAAGAGCAATAAAACAAAACTTCCTATTGATCCTATAATACCGATAAACGGAAACATGGCCGCTCTTATTCGAGCTAATTGAATATTTTTTTTGACATAATCATTATTTTTTTGATGAAATAATGTCACAACCGCTGCTTCGGCAACTGAGGTTTTAATAATTTTAATATTAGTAAACATTTCAACAAAAAAGTTGGTAATATCACCTAGAGCCTGCTGACATTGATAGGTATATAAATACATATATTTCACAAAAAAACCAACAAAGGCCATAGCAATTGGAATGGGTAATACAACCCAAAAGGTTAGCTCTTTATGAATCTGAAGCATCTGGTAAATAACAAAACTATAAATCATAATAGTATTCATAATATGTAAAAACCCAAGTGCAGCAGTCGCTCTTAAACTTTGAACATCATTAATCATACGTGAAATTAAATCACCTATTTTTTGCTTGCTATAAAAGGTGTCTGATAACCCTAATAAATGTGAAAACAAACGATCACGCAAATCATATTCCACAAAACGCCCCGGAAAAAAGATTAAAACCCGTGATAGGGTACGAACAACGGCTAAAACACTAGCAAAAATAATTATTTTTATTAAAAACGGCTTAATTAAATTAAAGCTTTCTTTATTAGCTAGTAAATCAACCGCATTTTGAATATATAAAGGAATAATGGTAGCGATGTAATTTGTTGCTATCAGTGCAAAAAAACCAGCACTGTAATATAACCAGTATTTAAGAACATACTGTCTAATAAAGTGTACCATTAACTTTCCTTAAATTTTGTGTGTTAATGGTATCATAAAAAGGGTAATATTCATAAGAAATGAAAACATTAATGACCATTACAATCATCTTATTTTTAATTAGCTCACCCTATGCTAAGGCAGGTGCTATTAGCAAAAAAATTACTATAGAATATATCCGTTATGATTATTTGGGTAGTTACAGAGCCATTATTAGTAAACCAAAAGGAAATAAACGATTTCCTGTTATAATTTACAGTTACGATGAGTTTTATGATTGGTCTGGTAAAAAATTAGCAAATAAACTTGGTTATAACTTAGAATATATTGCTGCTTATTTTGCAAAAATGGGCTATGTTTGCGTGATTCCTATTGAGCGATTTCGAAAAGTAAAATCAATAGTTGGCGTTAGTAATTATATTAAAGAAAAACCCTTTGTAAACCCAGAAAAAATTCATCTAGTAGGTATGTCTGAAGGGGCATTTTTAAACATTGCAGCAGCCGAAACAATTAATAACTTTGCCAGTATGACGTTAATTGGAGCGATTGAAATAAATGATAAAGGATATCTTTCTAAAACCTTATTTAATTATAAAAAACCCCTTAATCCAAAACTACCTGTTTATTTTATCTTGATTCATGATGTAGGTTGGCGAATTAAAAAGCAAAAAGAACTCTATAAAAAACTAAATTCATTTTATAACCATATTACGTATAAACGCATTTTTAAAGAAAAACGTTGGTTTTGGGATATTGATCGTTATGGAAAAGACATTAACCTTTTTATCTTAAAGCAGTATAATCGACGCTATGCGCCGAGTAAGAACACACACAAATCCACTTAATATTATTCATCGATTTAAAGACGTTAAGTTACCACAAAACCAAGACCTCGATATTGAAATAGGATTTGGAAAAGGAGATTTTTTAATGAATTGGGCCAAAAACAATCCCGATCATTATGTTGTTGGAATCGAAGTTCGTAAACAAATGGTTGTTCTTTTAGAAGAAGATCTTAAAAAAAACACCTTAAATAACATCGCTATTTATCATGGAAATGGCCAAGTTTTTCTTGAAGATGTCCCCCTAGATAATAGTATTGATAGACTATTTATATTTCATCCTGATCCTTGGTTTAAAAGTAAACACCATAAACGACGCGTGATTACACCGGCATTTTTAACGTTAGCCCATCAAAAATTAAAGTGTAACGGCAAACTCTATATCAGCACCGATGTTAAGCTCTTATTTGATGATATAACAGACCTTCTTAAGTCTATGCCAGCATTTGAACCCATCCATGATTCATTTTGGGAAACAGCCTATCAAACTCATTGGAGTAAATTTTCAAAAAAAGATAACCGAGATTCGTTTGTCCAAACATACATTAAAAACAAACAATAAACCCTCTTTAAAACTAAATTATAGGTTTATTAATGTTCAGCATTCACACCTATAAAAACCTAAATACTATAAACATAAAAATCCCTGTTTTATTAATCATATAATCAATATATCTTTACAAAAATATAAACTATTAGTCTGATTTTAATTACCAAACTTCTATAACACCTTTATAAAGACAGAAAAAATGTTACATTTTTTTTCGGTAGAAAATTAAAATAGCTGAGTTATTTACAGCTAATTTTAATAAGTTTATTACGAAAAATTCTGGTAAAAATTAATTTAATCCAGACCAAAACAATAAAATAATTAGTTACTATATTACGCAATAAAACCCTAAAACTATTAGGGTATCAGGGTTTTTTTTGTCTAATTAATCTTTTCTTCTTTATTGCACTTTATTTTACCTTTTTGTGTAAAAGCTTTATAGGGTTAATTTTTATTAATATAAAAATTAAATCATCCTATCTTAAATTCTCCATTCTCATAGATTAAGCTATCATCTGCATAAATTTGGGCATCCGTCTTCATATCTTTAATCATATCCCAATGTACTGCAGATTCGTTTTTACCACCTGTTTCTGGATACGAAGCACCAATAGCCATATGAATAGAACCACCAATTTTTTCATCAAATAAAATATTTTTGGTCGCTCGTTGAATCGAATAGTTTGTACCAATAGCAACCTCACCAAATTGTCTTGCTCCTTCAATAGAAAAAACTCTATCCAAAACCTCTTGCCCAACATCTGCTTTCCAAGACGTAATAACCCCCTTATCAACCTCTAAATAAATCCCTGAAACATCAGCCCCTTCGTATACAGTTGGATAGGTAAAATAGATATGTCCCTGAACACTATTTTCTACAGGTCCCGTAAAAACTTCGCCAGAAGGCATATTATAATGACCATCTGAATTAATCCAAATTCTATCTTTGGTACTAAACGAAATATCTGTTCTAGGACCCACATAGCGAATCTTCGAAACCTTATTTAAATAATCAACCAATGACTGTTGTTTATTACTTAAGTCTTGCCATGCCGCTATCGGATTATCCGAATTTAGCATACAAGATTGATATACAAACGATTCATAATCAGCTAAAGACATGCCACATTCTTGAGCGGCAGCTTGGGTAGGATATACACATAAAACCCATTTTAATTCTTTGATCGCAGAGCGTTGCATATACCGTTTACGTAATGGCGCCAGCGCTTCTTGCAATAGTCGCTTTTTATCGGATGAAACTTCCGCAGTCGATTTTAAATTAAACGGTGCAATAATCCGAATTAAGATATCAAATTCTTCAATCGCCTTATTATAAAAAATAGGTAACGACGATAATTGTTGATCTGAACTAAAATCATACATAATTTTGTCTTGATCTTGAAAAGAAAGATCAAATTCAACAAAACAACCGCGTTCAAGTAATATCTGATATAATTTTTTTAACAACGGTTCCGCAAGATAAGTTGACTTAATTAAAACACGTTGATTGGGTTTAACTGAAACACAATAATCAACTAACAACGTTGCATACTTATCTAACATAACTTCCTCCAAAATCGTTTAAAAATACTAATAGTGTAACCGAATACCGTGCAATTCGCATTGATTTTTTAGTTCAGTTAATGAAGGGTGATTGGTATTAAAATGACCAGAAATATCCAAACGTTTTAAAGACTTACTTGTTTTAACAAAATCAATTAAAAAAGGAATGCTAGCCAATGTTAAGTGATTATTTGCTAAAAACAACGATTCTAGGGTGGGGTGATGATTAAGATTGCTTAACAAATCAAAAACGCCTGTATCTGTAATATGATTATCGGATAAAACAAGATGCTTAACCGCTTTATTATGTTTTAAAGCAAAAGCCAGATGCTTTGCACCGATATCACTAATATCATTATGATTAAAAACCAACCAACCTATATACCGATTTACCTTTAATAAGTCTGCTAAGCCAGCCTTTGCAAATTCACTAAACTGTAACGAATTATGAGATAGTATCAGATGGTTTATGGAGGTAGTTTGCTTTAAATAGGAAACTAACTTTAAAAAACCATGATCTGAAATACTATTATGAGCTAAAAACAAAGCCTTTTGAGGACTTAGTTTTGATAACATAGTAATAATAGAGGGTATATCTTGATCAGAAAGTGAGGAATAAGCAAACTGATATCCAAGCTCTGATTTAGGAGGTTGATGAAAATCTTTTTGTGACTGTGTTTCTTTATCTAAATGACTATCAAAAGGCTCTTGTGATAAGGGAACGTTATTATGAAAACTAGCCTGTTGAGCATCTTGTTTTTGAGTTGCAAAATTCCAGACATTTTCAATCATAATTAGACTTACCATCATAGCATATAAAATAAACATAAAAACAGAAGTATAATTGCAAAGAAAAAAAGGGTATGATACTATTTTTGTCACTCAAGTGTGGCCCTATCGTCTAGGGGTTAGGACACCAGGTTTTCATCCTGGCAGCCGGGGTTCGAATCCCCGTAGGGCTACCATTAAAATACCAAATCTAATTCATTTTTTTTAATACACACAAAGCAGTTTCAAATAAATAACACTATTTAAACTCAACAAAATTACTTAAATCAAAAAAATTAAATCATCAAAATTATAATTAAAAACTATAAAAATGCCCTTTAGTTGGAAAAATATTAGTAATATCTGAATTATCTGGTAAGGATGGTGTAAATGAAGTAAAAAACACGCGCTGTAAGCCTGTACAACTTGATGATAACGACGATATATTACTAACGGAGTCAGTTGTATTTTTATCTAAAATAAGAAATCGTAACGACGAACAATTAGCTGCAAGACTACTTGCAAAACTGTTAGCAGAAAACTTTAAGTTATCATTACTAACCACATCAGAATAAGCCATCCCAAAAACCTCTATATCTAAGTTTTGAATTAAGGAATTAACCCGTGATGCCGCAGATGATAATGAAAATGGTACTACCAAGTATAAACTAGATAGGGTAGGAAATGTATCATCAACAAGTTCTAGATCTGCCAATGTATCAACTGTTAATGAAGAATTTAAAGTAAAAACACCTATATTAGAGATAGTATATTTGGTAATTACATTATCCAAAAATTGAAAGGCACGTGAATCTGAAACAGAAAGTAACGTTGCAACAATAACATTGCCACTAGCAGAAGGTTTTTGATGCCCAGCATAAAATTTCATAGCAGAAATAATAGTGTTATCTTCAGCATAATTAACTAAAAACCAAGGTCTTAAGCGATAATTTGAATCATAATAGGGACAAAATATACTCGTTTTATAACTATCTGAAACAGCTAAATCTGCAACAGGAATTACATTGATAGTTCCAACGTCAGGAAATTGCGATTCTAAATAAACATTAACATCGCTATTAGCACCTGAAAACGTAGAAGAAATTGTTGCACTCGTATTAAAATTCTCATAAGGGAAAAAAAACAATTGATCCTCTGCAAAAATAGCAGAGGATAAGGTCATTAGAACAAGTAACAATTTTAAAGCATACTGTTTAATCATATCTAATAGTATATACGATAATTTAAAAAAAAATCATGCATTTTATTCACCTCTAAAACGCCACTTTACGTTTAATCCTTTTGAAACACCTATTCTTGAGTACTGACTAATCCTATTAAAATAGGTTTTTTCAGTTGATTCAGTAACAAATAAAGGACTTTTATGATATGAAACAGCATTTAAAGATGGTGTAACGCCTAATGCCTGAACCAGTTTTGCAGGTCCATTTGTTAACTCAGAATCAACGACACTTCTATTTTTTTTCATAATATCAAGCCCAAAGAGAGGAACAAGCTCCCGAATTAAAACAGCTGAACCGACTCCTTTTTTTTCACAAGAAAAATTCAAACAAAAATGCATACCATAAACCTGATAAATATAAATCGTACCTGGTCCATCAAACATAGGTTGATTACGCTTGGTACGTTTACCTAGATAACTATGACTTGCAGGATCATCTTCGGTGTAAGCTTCTGTTTCTTTAATAATACCAGCAAGTAATACCTCTGCTGTTTTATACACTAAAATCTTTCCAATTAAATCAGATGCCACAAAAGTAGGGTGCCTTAAAAAAAAATTATTTGAAACGTTGTTTTTAAGTAGTAATTGAATATCTTTATTATCAACCATAATACCTAATAACTAGTGTAACCTGTATCAATTAGTCACACAAATAGTTCAAAATTAAGGTATTAAAAATTTAAACAAAGCTTGAAACAGCAAGTATCCATCAAGCATCAAAAATGCGTTATACTATCATTATGGATAAAGAAACATTTCAAAAACATATTCAAACTGAACACCAATCATCACCCGTTTCAACCTACCTCGAAGAATGTGTTTATGGTGGAACAGATGGTATTGTAACCACATTTGCAGTCGTTGCGGGGTTTTCAGGAGCTAACCTAGGAGACCAAACATTAAATTTATCAGTTATAACCGTTTTATTATTTGGCCTTGCAAACTTAATTGCCGATGGTGCTGCTATGGGTCTAGGAAATTATCTGTCAATAAAATCTGCAAAATCACTGTATCAATCAACCTACCAAATGGAACTCAAAGAAATAAAAGAATCCTATGATTATGAAATTGCTGAAACTGAATATTTATTTCAAGAACAAGGATTTAACAAAAAAGACTCTAAAACATTAACTCAAATTGTTTCAAAAAACACAGACTACTGGGTAAAACTTATGATTCAACATGAATGCGAACTTGAAAACATGGAGAATATTAGTGCCGTTAAAAATGGAGCTGCTACGTTTATTTCTTTTTTAATTTTTGGATTTATCCCATTAATACCTTATTTTTTAAACTTAAATCATAGTAATTCATTTTATTTATCTATCTTATTTACAATTTTTGCATTGGCTAGCTTAGGATTTATTAGAGGAAAAGTAGCTAGCGATAATATTATAAAATCTATTTTTGAAACGATTATTATTGGAGGCTTAGCAGCATCACTGGCATTTATAATAGGAACACTATTTAAGCATTAACGAACATCAAACATTACTGAGGTTAAAGAGCCATAGTCAACAATATAACGGCCTTTTTTACCAGCAAACATATCACCTAAGGCACCTGTAATAATTAAATCACCCTTAGATACTTTCCATCCTTGAGATAACGCCTTATTAATTGCCCACATTAAAGACGTTAAATAAACATCACTAACAAGCTGTGGTTTATAATCAGATACTGTTTTACCATAATGCATTGTTTTTACAGATAACTCATCGATAACATCTAAAGATAATTCTGGACCTAAAACATAAGAGGATGACAACGCATTAGCCATAATTAAATCACCAATTTGCACATTTTTTTTATTTAAAAATTTATAATCTACAATTTCAATTACAGGATGAACTGATTTAAGATAATGTTTTAAAACATATAAACTTTCAATTGGTTTTGTAATAGACTTTTTTAAAATAAAGCCAAATTCTGATTCAAAATATAAATTTGTAAAATTTTTCTTTGGAATAACGGCAAAATTATTAAATATTTGATCTGTAACAATAACACCCAATATAGGCTCACTAATATTGTATTGTTTCTGGTGTTCAGAAGATACAAGTGCAAGCTTAAATCCTCTTTTTGGTAACTTTAAAAGTTTATTTTGAACTAACTTTTGTTGAATAGAGTAAGCTTGATCTAACGTAACAGCCAACTCTAATTCTAATAATGTTTTATACGGAGTTTGAGTATTATGTGAATTGGTATAATGAGAAAAAAGCAGTTTTTCAGCATCAGCAAGCAAGCAAGATCCTGAAAAAAACAACCATAAAAAACATATCCATAATTTCATCGCAAAAATTATACAATTTTTTTTAGAAAATTTCAAAAATCCTCACATAATGTATATCATTAGTATTAAACTATCTATTTCAAAACCATTTCATTTCCCTTTATCTAAGATGATTTAGATTTGTTTTGTAAAAATAAAATCAAATACCTCCTAATAAACAACAAATTGAAATTTTTTGTCTCTAAAACACGATAAGTAGATAAAGCCTTGAAATAAAAGGTAAAATAAAGAAGCAA
>PBEQ01000040.1 GCA_002719695.1 bacterium
ACTTGAACAAGCATTTTTACACGCCAGGAAAGTCGAAATAAATCATCTAATATTCCAAGAGTAATAACCAATACAAAACTGATATAAACCCAAAAATACTGACTATCAAATTTAAAAAGGCCTATTATACCTAATAAAATACTAAAAGAAAAAGCTATACCACCATAACGAGGAACCGTAACATTATGTAACTTTCTATCATTATCTGGCGAATCTAAAAAGTGTGAAATTTTTACATAGTTTAATAAAAGAAAAGATAGCACTAACGTTATAAAAAAAGAAAAAACCCCCCAAAAAACATAGTAACTTAACATATTTTCCTCAACTTAATTTAATATATCATAGCGAAAAAAAAATAATTGTGTAATAGGCAACTATTTAAATTTCACAAAAAAAACTATAATCTTTAGCTATGAGTATTTTAATTACTGGAGCAGCTGGTTTCATTGGATCACACCTTGTCGATACACTACTATTAGCCAATGAATCCATAATTGGAATAGATAGTTTTAATAATTATTATTCGCCTTCCATAAAAGAAAATAATCTTAAAGAAGCAAAAAACAATTCTAACTTCAAATTAATTACAGGCTCTATTCTCGACACTCACTTACTTGATACCATTTTTAAAAATAATACGATTACCACAATTATCCATCTAGCAGCCTATGCAGGTGTTAGACCTTCAATAGAAAACCCTGATATTTATTACGAAACCAACATTACTGGAACAAAAAACATACTAGAATGTGCAAAAAAGTATCAATGCAAACGAGTCTTGGTTGCCTCTTCCTCATCTGTATACGGTAATAATAAAAAAATACCATTTTCTGAAACTGACCCCGTTGATAATCCAATTTCACCTTATGCTGCAACCAAAAAAATGAGTGAAATAATGTGTTATAACTACCATTATCTTTATAATCTTGATATTGCTTGCTTACGATTTTTTACTGTATATGGACCTAGACAACGACCCGAAATGGCTATTCATAAATTTTGTAATATGATAAGACATAACCAACCTATTCCTGTATATAATCATGGAAAATGCTTACGAGATTATACCTACATTGATGACATAATTAACGGAGTGGTTAACATATTAAAATCGCCTAACCTATCATTTGATATTATTAATCTTGGTGAATCAGCAACTATTTCAACGAATGACTTAATTTTACTCCTAGAAAAAGAACTTAATACAAAAGCAAGCATTACTTATTTAGACAGCCAACAAGGAGATGTTGAACAAACATTTGCTGATATTACACTTGCAAAAACAAAATATAACTATGATCCTAAATTTCCACTTGAAACAGGATTAAAACAATTTGTTAGCTGGTATCAGTCCCTTAACCATTTTGCGTAATTTTTTGCGAGGAACTCAATAATTTTCTACCGATAACATACGTCTCAAAGCCAGCATCACGAAGCTTTTCTGGAGAATAAACATTTCTTAAATCAAAAAATAAAGAAGGCTTATTCATAGATGATTTCAATCGTTCAAGATCTAACTCACGAAACGTATTCCATTCAGTAACTAAGATAATCGCATCTGATAATTCAGCAGCTTCATAACTATCTGAAACAATAGAAAAGTTTTGATTATCTTCAAACTGAGCTAATGACTTAACTTCAGGATCAAAGGCTTTCACAATGGCGCCTTGTTTTAATAACAAATCAATAATCGTTAAAGAAGATGCTTCTCTCACATCATCTGTATTTGGCTTAAATGAAATCCCCAATAAAGCAAAGGTTTTTCCTGCTATATCATTATCAAAATAATCGAGCACATGCGACATAACACGCTTTTTTTGACTCTCATTTACGTCTTCTACAGCTGCTACAACGTTCAAGTTATAACCAAGTTGTTTAGCTAAATATACCAAAGCCTTTGTATCCTTTGGAAAACAAGATCCGCCATAACCAGGACCAGGGTGTAAAAAATATTTACCAATCCTACCATCCATACCCATAATTTTTGAAATATCACTAACATCAGCTCCCGTCAGTTCACATAAATTAGCCATCTCATTAATAAATGAAATCTTAGTCGCTAAAAAAGCATTGGATGCATATTTTGATAATTCAGATGTTTGAATTGACGTTCTAACAATGGGTGTCTCATTACGATACAAAGGCCCATATAATTCTTGAACAATATCCAATGCCTTTTCAGAAGAGCTACCAATAACAATTCGATCCGGATGAAAAAAATCATAAATAGCAGTCCCTTCTCTTAAAAATTCCGGATTTGATAAAATAGCAACCTGATCTTCTGTAATACCATGAGAATTACGAATGGCTTCAATTTCAGAACCAGTCCCAACAGGAACGGTACTCTTAGTAATTAATACTTTAAAATCCGTACACCCAAGCTCTTTGTATGTCTTAAAAAATTCGTTAACAACCGCATATACATACGATAAATCCGATTCTCCAGATTCCATTGGAGGTGTTCCAACGGCATTAAAAAAAACACCTGTTTCAGAAAAGGAATCCTTTAAAGACTCACTAAAATTTAAACGACCTGCATCAACATTGCGTTTTAAACGTTCATCTAAACCAGGTTCATAAAAAGGACTTTTACAGGTTTTTAAAACAGCTAATTTATCTGGATTAGAGTCAATACATGTAACAGAGTTTCCTAAATCAGCTAAACATGTACCTGTCACCAAACCAACATATCCGGTACCAACAACCATTATTTTCATACAAACCCTCTCCAATTTAGTTATTAAGGTAAACTATAGCAAATATTTTAAATTAGGAATAGCAAATTGAACTATTTTGAATTAAACTTAAATAAAAAAAATTGGTATCATTATGACAAAAAAATCAACTACCCTTATTAAGGTTCCCTTACTAGATTTAGATAGACAATATAAATCTATTCAAACTGAGGTTAAAGAAACATTATTAAACATTTTTGATTCTAAACAGTTTATAAATGGCCCACAAGTATCAGAATTAGAAAACCAAATTGCAACTTATACAGGATCTCAGTATGCAATTGGTGTATCTTCTGGATCAGATGCCTTAATTGTTGCAATGATGGCATTAGATATTGGCCAAGATGATGAGGTTATCACAACGCCATTTTCTTTTTTTGCAACGGCAGGTTGCATTGCTCGTTTAGGTGCAAAACCCGTATTTTGTGATATAGAGCCAAATACCTTTAATATTGATATATCACAAATTGAATCCAAGATAACATCTAAAACAAAAGCCATTATGCCCGTCCATTTATTTGGACAATGTGCCAACATGGAAGAAATCCAAAAAATTGCCAAAAAACATAATTTAGCTATCATTGAAGATGCAGCACAAGCATTAGGAGCAACCTATAATTTTTCAGATGGAAACACAAAAAAAGCAGGAAACCTTGGCACTATTGGTTGTTTTTCTTTTTTTCCATCCAAAAACCTCGGTGCTTGTGGAGATGCTGGTATTGTAACAACTAATGACAAAGAATTAGCTGAAAAAATTAAATGTTTACGAATGCATGGAGAAACACAACGGTATCATCATAAATATGTTGGTGGTAACTTTCGATTAGATACTATTCAAGCTGCCGTTTTAAGTATCAAGTTAACCTATTTAGATGACCAACACAAAGGAAGACAATCAAACGCATCTTTTTATAATAAGAACTTATTAGAGTCTATTCAAAAACCTTATATTAATTCTCAAAGCCCTTCTATTTATAATCAATACACACTAAAAATACCAAATAGAGACTCTTTAAAAGAGTATCTAAGTAATCAGCAGATTGGGAACAATATTTATTACCCAATTCCATTACATCTTCAAGAATGCTTTCAGTATTTAGGATATACACAAGGCGATTTTCCTGAAGCTGAAACAGCGGCAAAACAAGTATTATCGATTCCTATATTTACAGAATTAACACAAGAAGAATTAGAATATACGTGTCATCATATTAACCAATTTGTAAAGGATGAGTACTAAGCTATCCCTTTCAGACAGTATTTCATTTCTAGAAAAGCTAGTTACTATTAATTCTTCCTCGTATAATAATAAAGGTATCACATCCTGCTTAAATATAATTAAAGAAAAGTTTGCAATTTTTAAACCAAAAATCGAAGCCATCCCAACACTAAATGATTCCAAATCAGAAATACCGATTGCATTAAAATTCACAAAAAATTTATCGGCTAAAACAACCTGTTTATTATGTATTCATGTTGATACTGTTTTTGATCAAACAAGTCCATTTCAAACCTTTCAGTTATCCCATAATAAAAAAGAAGCAATAGGCCCAGGTGTGATTGATGCCAAGGGCGGTATTGTTATTATTTGGAATACCTTATCATTATTAGAAAAAAGCTCACCAGCATCCGATATTGGTTGGACCGTTCTTATTACAACTGATGAAGAAATTGGATCTCCAGAATCAAAGTATATTTTAGAACAAGAAGCCAAAAATCATACCTTTTCGCTAGTATTTGAACCGCCACTAGAAAACGGGAACATCATTAAAGAACGCCCTGCTTCAAGTAATATAACCCTTACAGCACAGGGAAAAGCAGCTCATGCTGGACGACACGCAACACAAGGAATCAATGCTATTACTGGTTTAATTGCCTTACTAAATACACTCCCACTAACACAACCTTCAAAAACGCAAACCATTAATCTTGGAACGATTCAAGGAGGAACACGAGAAAACATTATTCCCGATACGGCAACATGCTGCCTCAATGCTCGGTTTATGGAGCAAAATGATTTAGATACCTTTATCAAAACATGCCAAGATAATTCCAAAATAATAGAATCAAAAACAGGTGTTAGCCTAACAGTAACGATCTCATCACTAAGACCTAGCAAATCAAAAACACAAGAATCTGAAATATTATACACACATCTAGAAAATGCCGCTAAAGAACTTAACATCGCTATTGATTTTGAAAATAGTTTTGGCGTTTGTGATGGAAATTTTATCGCCAATCAAGGTATTCCTGTTATTGATACCATGGGAGCTATCGGATCGGGTATGCACACCCATAACGAAACTATCAAACTCAATAGTTTAATCACACAAAGTACATTAGCTTATAACGTAATTAAAAAAATGGCTAAAAAATAAATTACTTAACTATGAAAAAAAAAACATATGACTTACATGATATCTATAATCAATCTAAAAAACTGGAAGACACCTTAAACGAAGCCATTAAAGAAGCCGTTGAAAAAAAAATTAAAACCATAGAAATCATACCTGGAAAAGGATCCGGACAATTAAAAAAACGTGTCTTACGATTTTTAAATCAATCCCATATCAAAACTCAATATCATCGCATTGATAAAGACTCAAAAAATTTTGGGCGTTTATTTGTTCATTTTAGGCATTCTTAACAAGGGTAACCCTGAACCAATATTATAAGATTCCCCTGTACTATAGGACCCTCATAACGCTGAGCTATAGGCAGCTCTTCTTGTTGCCTAACATTATTTCTAACGTCCCCACCATCCCTTCTCACACCAAAAACATCCCCCATAACTATATGAAACTGCTCATTTAAAACTAGAGCATCTGGTACTAATCGTCCTATCACAATAGGATTCCTAGTATCACTAGTATTATGTTGATATTGATGTAATTCCCCTCTAGGAATGCCTCCACGCCTAGTTATATCCAATTCATCCCTATTATGTCTATGTCTTTGAAATCCAGAATGATTGAAAACAAATTGATAAAATTGACTTAACATATATTAAAAATACCATAAAATTATAATTAAAAAAAAAGATTAATAGTATCAAAATCATTTAAAAAACTTACAGATAAAAAATCATTAAGCTCTAATGAACTTGGATAATACTGATTAACAAGCCTGACAAAATCGTCATATTTTTCTAAAGTAAACAAATACCGATCATCAAAAATCAATTTAGGATCATCATAAACATCCATACTATTTCTCAAACAAGCCGGGCCACCACCATTTTTAATACTTTCTTCCACATCACAAACCATAATTTCTAATTGGCTTTCCCATTTTTTTGCTACTATCGATACAAAATAATCCATAACAGGTAACCCCTTACAGCGCGATGGAACTAATAATAAATAACGATTATCATCCTTACGAACCAATTGAGAATTAAAAAAATAAGAATTCACAGCATCCTTTAAGGGAAGAATAGAATCAGGAATTTGAATCAGTGTTAAGTCAGTTCCAAAACAAGAAAAATACCTTTCTAAAATAGTATCACAGTAATTAGGCTGATCAACAAAAGCATTTTCATGAACGACTAATAAATCATCTACCCCAAAAGAAATAACATCATTATGAAATACACCCGCATCAATAGCATCCGGATGTTGCGTTAAATAAATAACATAATCAGGATCCAATTGATGCTGAGATACAAGCCTTTGCCAGGATCGTTTATCATGACGAGATTTAAATCGTTTAGTATCAGAAGATCCTGATACAAACAAATAAAGACCTTTACCTCCAGCTGATAAACGAATCATATTAGCTGCCCCTTCATCAAAAAAAGGAGAAGGATGATGACAGGTAATATAAGTTTTAGAGCATAGTCTATTTGTTAAAATAGCAATGGTTTGCTTAACATCCAACTGACGATGAAAACAGGCGTTTAAACTTGCTGGACTAACATGATATCTCCCATCTGATGAATCAATAGAGGGTGTCATCGTCCAAGCATTTGCAAGCCAAGCTGATGAGGCTGAAAAAAAAGAACTAAATATATCTAAATTTTCATCATACAAACGTTTTAAATTATCTTCAAAATCACCTTGATTATTGTAATAACCTTGAACCAATCCTTTGTAATCACGAACATAAGCTGGTAATACATATTGAGAAATCCCATGATCACGTAATAGTTTCATTTTTACCAGCCCCTGCAAGGCTGCTTTTTTAGGATTAGCAACCACATGTTTATGATCTAAAGAATGAGTATTACCTAGAGCTAATCCTCCATAATGATACGTTGGTCCAATTATGGTATCAATACAACAATAATGAGGCGTCATAAAAACTGCTTATTTTGAACCGATGCAACTGGATAAACACAACTATCAATTGCAAAATAACCAGCTGGTCTAAAATTACCACTTTTACCAATCCCACCAAATGGAAGTTGAGAAGACGATCCATTCGTGGGTTTGTTCCAATTAATAATTCCTGCCTGAACATGGTTATAAACATAATCAAATTCTTCTGAAGATGTTGAAATTAAACTCGCTGATAACCCATACGATGTACGATTAGCTACCTGAACAGCCTCTTTTAAAGAATCAACATAAATAACCTGTAATAACGGTCCAAAACACTCATCATCAGGTACTTTTTCATAACAACTTGAAATATCAAAAACATAAGGCGAAACAAAATAACCTTTAGCAAATGATTGCTGTGATTCATATAACGTTGTTCCTCCTAATTTTTGAATCAACGTAACATACTGAAAAAATTTCTTGCGAGCTATCTCTGAAATTAATGGGCCCATAAATGGTTTTTGTTTATCTTGATAGGATCCAATTGTTAATAATCGAACCCGGTCTAAAAACGTATTTAACAAATGATCGGTTTGAGATGATCGAATTAAAATAAGTCGTCTCATAGACGTGCAACGTTGTCCTGATGTTAAAAAAGCAGATTGAATAAGACAGTCAGCAACACTCTCTTTATTCTTAAATGAAGAAACAATTAACGGATTATTTCCCCCACATTCTAAAGCAAGCATTTTTTCTGGAGAAGATGATAAAGAGTTAGCAATTGATTGTGCAGCTTGATAACCCCCTGTAAACAAGACACCATCTACTTTTGAATGTGACACACAATACTTACCATGATCAACACCTCCTAAAACTAGCTGTAAAGCAGTCTTTGGAACACCCGCTTCATATAAACAATCAACACATAACTGAGCAACTAAACTTGTTAACTCACTAGGTTTAAATAAAACACTATTACCAACTAACAAGGCAGGAATAATATGACCTAAAGGCAATAAAAGAGGAAAATTAAATGGCCCAAGTACTACAAGGTTTCCTATTGGTTTATAAGTAGTTGAGAATTTAAAAGCTTCCGTTTCTAAATGTGTAGCAGAAAGTCTATTTTCAAAAGCATGTAATGATAACTGTATTTTTGAAATAGAAGCAGTGACTTCTAATTGAGACTCCTGTAACGACTTACCATTTTCTTGACAAATCAAATTAATAAAATCCGTTTTTTTTGCTTCTAAACATGTAGAAAATTTTTTTAAAACGGTTATCCTAGCATCCATATCTAGATACTTCCAAGACAATAGTTTTGAAGAAGACTGTTCAAGAAAAGAATCAATATCATTCAAGTTAGTACATTGAAACGACCCTATAACATCCTCAGATGCTGGATTTATCGATTCAATGATACCCATTAACGATAAAAGGTGTAATGCTCATCCCTTACAACACGATCATGCCATTTTGAAAATACATTACTAAATGACTGTGAATGTGAAACAGTCATTTTATTAATAGATGAAACAGTAACTTGATTGGAACGTCTAACTTTTGGATGTAATCTCATATACGACATTATGTTACCATAATCAAATAAAGTCTTCATGCTCAAAGTTTCTTTCACTGACAATGAATTAAGAGCACCTTGTTCACGAGCTTGAACACAGCCATAGATAAAATGGTCATTAGTCCCTGAACAAACAATATACATATTCTTACTGCCTAAGGCACTACTAATCGTACTTAGCTCACATGGCTTTACACGATTATAAGCTTTTATTTGCTCTAATTTAGCTGCATATTTTGGACCAGCATCAAATACATCAAGGTAATTTGTTTTACTGAATCCTTCAGAGATTAAAAGCTTTTCAGCAGCCGCTGTTAAAGGATGGACTTGCCCAATAATAGCTTGGACAGAATGAGGTAGTAAATCAACAAAAATTGGTGATTTGGGAATATATTCTTCTATAAAATCTTTTGAATCTTGAGATAATTTATCTGCTTCAGAAAAAGGCATTTCAAAAAAGGGTTTCATAACAACATCCCAAAAAGGACAACTACCATCTTCATTAGAAACACCTCTTAATTCAGCAATAACACTTGAACGAAACCGGTTAGAATGATTTGCCATATATAAAAATCTTACTAACGATAAAAAGCGACCAGCACCTGAGTGTCGATATTGAGGATGCAAATATAATGTACAAAGTTCAGATGATTGAAAGGGTTCACGAGACAAGTTTAATACGTGATGAGATAAACGCGAGTGCTTACTATCTTTATGATGAGATTCACCCTGTTCGTAGGCATAAAATGAATCATAATTACCAACATTAGCAAGAATTGCAGATACTCCAATAACTTTTTTGATGATTAAATCAACCATAGCAAATAAATATAATTCATCTTTCGGTTTTGTTACGTTTTGTTTAAATGAGTCTAGTGATTTTTGAATTTTTTCACGTATTAAGAGTTTGTCCTTTGGCAATGTAGATAACCCACTTTGAGCTGATAATGATAATTCATAAATATCTTCTAAGTCATTTATTTCAACAGGTCGAACAATAAGATTTTCTATCATAAATTGGGTTCCTCCTTAATTTCTAAAATTGATTTCTCAATTATTAGCATCGCTTCATCAATATGACATTGATCAATATCACCGATTGGTAATAAAAATCGTATATATGTTGGATTATTCCCCGCTATGAATAAAATTAAACCATTTTTATAGCATATTTTTATAAAAGATAAGGATTGCTGGTAATCTCCTTGAAATAATTTAAACCCAATCATGGATCCAACCCCTCTAAAATCACTAATAGTCTTTGGTAATTTTTTTGCTAATGATCGCAATTTTTTACAAAAATAATCATTCAAAGTTGCCATTTTTCCCTTCTTCCCAAAATAATTATTTGATTGTAACTCTGTTAAAATAAGTTTTGCTGCTTCGATAGCCGTTGTAGAACTTGTAAACGTTTGAGAAATAAGACCTGGTTTGGGTTTTAAATGCTTACGATATAAAATTGCACAAACCTGAGACATTTTACCAATACTCACCACATCAACATCATCTTGCAAATCAAACATCTGAAATGCAAATAACTCAGTAGTACGACCAAATGTTTGTGTTTCATCAATATAAACTGGAATATTAGCTTCTTTCAAACATGAAATTATAGCCTTAAAAAATGGCTTAGAGCCTACATTAAAGCCCCCTTCACCTTGAATTAATTCAAATTTCATACAAGCATAATCATTAGGATATCGCTTTATATATCCTTTTAATATTTCAACCGATCGTTGAATGCTCTCTTTAGGGTTTTTTGGATCATAAAAGGGAACATAATCAACCGGTAAAACAATGGGAAGACCTTCACGATATTGAGGTTTATCTGTAATTGATGCCGCAGCTAAGGTACGACCACAAAAACAATTAGAAAATGACAAAATTCGTTTCGCTGGAGATTTATATTGAAAACATATTTTTAAAGCATTTTCGACACCCATAACACCTGATGATGTTAAAAAAACATGATCCAATCCTGAAGCCTTTACTAATAACTCATAAAGAGGGACAGACCCCTGGTGTTGTTGCAAATTACCTTGCATAACACAATCATGCAGGGCAGCATGTAATGATGACCGTATAATACGAGGATCACTATGAGACCAATGTACCCCTATCCCACTAATAAAATCTAATTTAACACTACCATCAGCACACTCAACATAGGGCCCTTTACCAAATCCCGATGATAAATAAGGATAAAACAAAGGACCTTTAACAGACTCTATTGTTCTCATTAAATTAGAAAAATCCGTTTCAAAATCTTTATTAGCTGGTTTAACGCCCTCAATATTATGTTGGTAGAACTCTAACCGTTTTAAAATAATATCGATAGCATCTTGCACATCGTTATCATTAAAAAACTGATCAAATAAAAGCATTAGAAACCTCTAGGAGGTTTATACCCAAACAAAAATCAAATAAAACATTCACCTATCTAAACTATTATGTATTATAACCATTACAAATATCAAAATCATCGCTTAAAAACGTCCTACTTAGCATCTCGTTATAAGTATCAGGGACATCATTTAAACCTAACACCAACCTTACCTGTTTACCATTTTCCCCTAAGCAATAAACAGCGTATTTTACACTATAATTTTCTCTCACGACATTTCTACCTACAACAAAATTTTCGTTTACAACTTCTTCAGTGTCTGTAAAAACACTTTCCCATTCATACTTGGGTGCAAATGATCGTTGGCGATTTATATGTTTTGAAACACGAGATAACATATTAAAATTTGGGATTTCACATTCTTTTTTTTGAATGGCTTTCAAAAAGGATAAAATAATTTTATTTTTTTGTTCCGGTGTTTTACCATCTTCTATCTCTTTAACAGCATCAAGAATACCAACAAAGTAATCTAAATTAAAAAAAATTAAATTCAAAAAAACATGTTCTTCATGGTAGTTTTGATCTAATACATTAAAAAAATAATCTAAAATAGAATCTTCACCTGTACTTTTAGACAAGCGTTCTATAACACTTAAGACTATAGTTTTAGCATCCTTTTGAGAAATTGGCAGCATGTGTTGAACAATTTTATCCGGTTCGAGAGGATAAACACGTTTACCAATAGGAGTAACTGCAATTCCACCAAGTCCTTTGGCTAGTTTGGCACCTAATTGAATTTTGTTATCAGCTAATGATACGCCGATAGCTTGTAAGTCTGTATTCGCTGCAATAAATTCAACGCCTTGGACACTTTCTGCAACCACGCCTTTCAAATCTGTATGTCGAAAAGCTATAGATACATCAGTTGGACCCTTGTATACATCGAATCCAGTTTTTCTCTGGACTTTAGCTGGACTCTGGACTCTAGCTGGACTCTGAGCTCTAGCTGAACTCTGGTCTTCAGCTAATAACGGAACCGTAAGTTCCGGTATCTTTACTGTATTAACTCTAAAACGTATCATAATAATCTCCTTTGATCTTATTAATTAAAATAAGTTAATTTAATTTTCCCCTTTGAATTTATATCTTGTTTTTAATGTGACAAAGCAAAAAACACCGACTAACGGTGTTCTTATCAAATTAGCTAGAGGAAATTAAAATTTAGAATTAAGTCACACTATTACTAAAAAAACACTAATTTCCTCTAGAGTAGAAAAAAACGCATATTAAAGAATGCAGGAGGTGCCCACCCATACCGAATAGCACCTTTAGTAAAAGGGGTATTTCGAAAAGTTTCAGCATCATTAAATTCATATTTTGTTAACATAATATATCATCATTATTTATAATATGTGTTAAGAAAATATTCCATTTCTTAACAATCTTTACCTAATTATCGAATTTTATAGTCAAATAATTTCAAAACTTTTGTAAACATCTGCTATACCTAAGTAATCTTGAGCTAAAAAAGGAACATTTTATAACACACAAAAAGGTACCCCTAAATCAAAAAAACGATGAAAAAAAAATGATCTTAAAAAAATTAATAAATTTTATAAATTAGGAAAAAGAACATATTCAACCTGTTCAATAATACTATGAAGAACAAGCATATGAACTTCCTGAATTCGATCCGATGACTTTCCGGGAATAATAAGTTCAAAATCAGGTAATCCTTTCAAAAGCCCACCTGTTTTTCCATTAAAGACAACGGTATTCATATTTTTAGCTTTCGCCTCTTTAAAAGCATTAATAATATTCTGAGAATTGCCACTAGTCGTTAGAGCAAGAAAAACATCATTTTCATTTCCAAAAGCCTCAACACCTCTTGAAAAAATAGAATCAAATCCATAATCATTGCCAACACACGTTATATGTGATGGATCTGCTAATGCTAAAACAGGTAAAGGAGAACGAGACTTATTAAACCGTCCCGTAAATTCTTCAGCAAAATGCATGGCATCACAACAACTACCCCCATTACCACATACAATAATTTTGCCACCATTTTTAAATGTATCTACAAATAACATAATTATTTTATCAATTGTTTGTAGTGATGTTTCAGATGACAAAAGATCATCGATACTAGCACGAGCCAGTGTTAATGAAGAATGAATTAAAGATTTCATTAACGTTATTCAGATTTAATTGCAGACAATAAATACTGCCTATTTAACTGGGCTATATATTTAACAGAAATACCTTTAGGACATGCTACTTCACATTGATATTCATTAGAACAACCACCAAAGCCTTCTTTTACCATTTGTGATACCATATCCAATACACGTTGTTTCGATTCTGGTTGACCCTGAGGTAAAGAAGATAAATGACTTACTTTTGCAGACATCATTAACATTGCAGAAGCATTTGGACACGCCGCTACACAAGCAGCACACCCAATACATTGAGCAGCATCAAATGCTTGGTCCGCATCTTTTTTTGGGACTGGAATCGCATTAGCATCTGGGGCACTACCCGTTCTAACTGAAATGTAACCACCTGCTTGAACAATTCTATCCAAAGCAGACCGATCAACAACCAAGTCCTTAACAATAGGCAACGCTCTCGCTCTGAAAGGCTCTAAAACAATAGTGTCACCATTCGAAAAAGATCTCATATGAAGTTGGCATAACGTTAACTTTTCTCGAGGACCATGAGCTTCTCCATTAACAACAGCTCCACAAGTACCACAAATACCTTCTCTGCAATCATGAGCAAACGCAATCGGTTCACTCCCATTTTTTACTAATCCTTCATTAACAACATCTAACATTTCCAAAAAAGAAGCATCTGTATCAATATTTTCAGCAAAATAAGTTTTAAAGAAACCTTTTTCATCAGGGCCATTTTGACGCCAAACAACTAACTTAACTGTAATCTTTTTCATTACTTATAACTCCTAACAGAGGGCTGAACATTCTCAAATTCTAACTCTTCAATATGCAACTCTGGTTTATTATCTATACCCTTAAATTCCCAAGCGAAAACATTGGTAAATTCTGTATCATTACGTAAAGCCTCTCCTTCAGGAGTTTGGCTATCCTCACGAAAATGCCCGCCACACGATTCTTTTCGCTCTAAAGCATCGCGACACATCGTCTCTGCAAACTCTAAAAAATCAGCAACACGTAATGCTTTTTCTAACGTTTGATTAAATGAATTATTAGAACCCGTCACCATAACATCATTCCAAAAACTTTTTCTAATTTCAGGTATACGCCTGATAGCTTCCTTTAAACCTTCTTCATTACGAGACATCCCACATTTATCCCACATTAATAAGCCTAATTCACGATGAAACTCATCAACTGTTTTAGTACCTCGAATTGATAACAAACGTTCAATCCGTTCCTGAACATCTTTTTCAGCCGATAAAAACGACTCATTTTCTAATGAAATAGAATTTAAATCAACATTTGCTAAATAATTACCCAAGGTATAGGAAATCACAAAATAACCATCTGCTAAACCTTGCATCAAAGCACTAGCCCCCAAACGATTAGCACCATGATCAGAAAAATTAGCTTCTCCTAACACAAATAAACCTTCAATATTTGACATTAAATTATAATCAACCCATAATCCTCCCATCGTATAATGAACAGCAGGATAAATCATCATAGGTTCTTCATATGGATTTGAATCCGTAATACTTTGATACATATCAAATAAATTACCGTAACGGGCCTCAATAGCATCCTTACCAAGCCTATTAATTGAATCTCTAAAATCTAAATAAACAGCTAACTTTGTTGGTCCAACGCCCCTACCTTCATCACAAACATATTTAGCATTTCGCGATGCTAAATCACGAGGAACAAGATTCCCAAAACTTGGATATTTTCGTTCTAGATAATAATCTCTTTCATCATCAGGAATCTCACTTGGATGACGGTCATCTCCAACTTTTTTTGGCACCCAAACACGTCCATCATTACGCAATGATTCACTCATTAATGTTAACTTAGATTGATAATCACCATGAACTGGAATACACGTAGGATGAATCTGGGTATAACATGGATTAGCAAAATACGCCCCTCGTTTGTGAGCTTTCCAAGCAGCTGTAACATTAGACCCCATTGCATTAGTAGACAAATAAAACACATTGCCATAACCACCGGTACAAAGCAATACAGCATCTGCGGTATGACTAGCAATCTCTCCTGTTTTTAAATTTCTAGTTACAATACCACGAGCCTTTCCATCAATAATCACTAAATCCATCATTTCATGCTCTGTGTACATAGTAACAGCACCCGCATTAACTTGCTTCATTAATGCTGAATATGCACCAAGCAATAATTGTTGGCCAGTTTGACCTTTTGCATAAAACGTTCTAGATACCTGAGCACCACCAAATGATCTATTATCTAATAAGCCTCCATATTCACGAGCAAAAGGAACCCCTTGTGCAACGCATTGATCAATAATATTTACACTTATTTCAGCCAAACGATGAACATTTGCTTCTCTAGCACGAAAATCTCCCCCCTTGATAGTATCGTAAAACAAACGATAAATACTATCGCCGTCATTTTGATAATTCTTTGCAGCATTAATCCCACCTTGAGCAGCAATACTATGTGCACGTCTAGGCGTATCATGAAAACAAAACGTATGAACTTGATACCCTAATTCTGATAACGTTGCCGATGCACTCGCACCAGCTAAACCAGTACCTACAACAATAACTTTATATTTTCGTTTGTTAGCAGGATTAACTAACTTCATATTAAACTTGTGTTGGGTCCACTTCTCTGACAAAGCCCCTTCAGGAATTTTAGAATCTAATGTTTTACGTTTTGACACGTCATGTTGCGACATATATTTCCCATCCTAAATAATTGTGTAAACAAACATAAACTGGAATTGATGAAAAGCCCAAAGCAACTATCACAGCAATAATCCAGCTTGATTTAACAATAATCGGAGTGTAAAGCTTATGATAAAAACCAAACGTTTGAAGAACACTCTGTACACCATGAACAAGATGAAATCCAATTGCAAACATTGTAACTATATAAAAGATTGAACGAATAGGATTTAAAAAATAATTATATACATGACCATATAAACCATAATAAACCCCATCAATAACAGAATTATCAACAGTATGAGGTGTAAAGGTAAAATCAAGTAAATGTACAATAATATATATAAAAATTAATAGTCCAGAATATCTCATTGTTTGAGTAAAAATAGAACGTGTTTTTTTGTGAATTGGAACAGCATAACTACCATTACGAGCACGCTTATTAACAATAACTAAGTAAATTACCAAAGAAAAATGCAATAAAAACATGGCGAGCAATCCGATTCTTGCAACCCATAAAACAGGACCTAAACTATGAAGTTTATACGCATAATTATTAATCGCTATAGGTCCTGAAAAAATCAAAAAATTACCTAACAAATGCGCTATTAAAAACCCCACCATAGCTAGCCCTGAAAGCGCAACTAATTGCTTAATCCCAACTAAAGACAAAATAAATTTTTTCATTATAAAAGTGCTACCTTAAGTTTTTTTTTCAAACGAGGTAAATCATACAATAATTAAAGTCAAAATGCAAGATTATCAACTATTCTAGAAACGTGTCTAAAAGATTTACATCTTGAATTCTAAATAACACTATTACAAAATAGTAAAAAATACGTGTATATTTATATTAACTGCTTTTCACCAGTTTAGGAGGATGCTATGAACCGAATAGAACAAGATACAATGGGAACTATTGAAGTTCCACAAGAAGCCTATTATGGAGCGCAATCTGCACGCTCTCTAATAAACTTTGCTATTGGTGATGAACGGTTCTCTCAACCATTTATTGAAGCATTTGGAATTTTAAAAAAAGCATGCGCGAAAGCCAACTATGATTCCAACACAATGAATAAAGAAACGTACGAACTTATAAATCAAGCTGCAGATGATGTTATTAATGGCAACCTTCAAATACATTTTCCTTTATCAGTATGGCAAACAGGTAGTGGCACACAAACAAATATGAATGTAAATGAAGTTATTTCAAATAGAGCAATTGAATTAGCAAATGGCGAAATTGGAAGCAAAACACCCGTTCATCCAAATGATGATGTTAATAAATCTCAATCAACTAATGATGTATTTCCTACTGCAATGCATATAGCAATTGCAATTAAAACTAGAGATAAATTATTACCCTCTCTTAAAATTTTGGAGAAAGAATTAGATAGAAAATCAAAAGAATTTAAAAAAATTGTAAAAGTAGGTAGAACTCATTTACAAGATGCAACTCCTTTAACTTTGGGTCAAGAGTTCTCTGGGTACCATTCTCAGCTTAAAAAATGTATATCTAGAATCGAATCTGCTTTAAAAGAAATATATTATCTCGCGCAAGGTGGAACTGCTGTTGGAACTGGTTTAAATACAAAAAAAAATTTCGACAAAAAAATCATTAGAGAAATAAGCAAAATTACAAAAATTCCATTTAAACCTGCAACAAATAAATTTGCAGCATTAGCTGCACATGATGAAATTGTGAACTTTTCAGGTACATTAAATA
>PBEQ01000041.1 GCA_002719695.1 bacterium
TATTATTTCCTAGTCATGATTCATTGGGAGCTACGTTACCTACGGTATCATGGTTAGGGGCCTTTGTTTATGAGTTTTTGTTAACATGGTTTTTAATGATGGTTATTTTAAGTGTTGCTACGGGAGCTAAGGAAAAGGGTATGATGGCTGGTGTTGCGATTGGCGGAACGGTTGCTTTAGAAGCCTTATTTGGGGGACCTATTACAGGAGCGTCTATGAATCCTGCTCGGTCTTTAGGTCCTGCTTTGGTTTCTGGTTATGTTTCATCGTTATGGATTTATTTAGTTGCGACATCCTTAGGAGCAGTGTTAGCTGTTCCGTGTTGTAAAGTCCTTCAAGGAGATAATTGTTGTTTGGCAGATGGTGGATGTTGAGGATATTTTCTTCAAAAAAAGTGCCATTGCGAGAATACTTTTAATGATTTTGGATCATTCTTGGGACATTTTTTTTTATCTACTATAAATATGGATCACTATATTGCAAACATACTAATTATCCTCCCAAAAAATATTTTTTTGATACCTTTTTTCTAATTTTTATTTTTTAAACACAGATCTTCACATGTACGTATCGGCATTCTGGAAACTGAAGTATTATTTTTTGGGCACGCACTATTAGATAACTGAGATAAAACAGAACCTTTCATACTAATCACATCATCAGGCCTTACAGCTGGCTTTTCTGATCACCTCATCTTTAATTGGTCCCGGATTCAGGAACCACCTACTACTGTACTAAATCCAACAATATCAACCACAGCCTTCGATAAATAACGCACACAAAACCCTTCACAGCTTACTCCTAAAGTTACAAATCAAAGATTATATCATTTTAAAAAAAACTCGACTATAATAACTCTAATTCTCATGATACTTACATTAGATTTAGGAACAACCAGTGTGCGTTGTCTTGCCATAGATAAACAAGGAAACTGCATTACTCTATCCCAGCTAGAATTTACCCAACACTTCCCTCACCCTGCTTGGGTAGAACATGATACTAATGAAATTTGGCAAAAAACACTCACTGTACTTCAAACCGTTTTAGAGCAACTTCCCTCTACCCCTTCAGGAATCGCAATCACAAATCAACGAGAGACCGTTATCGCGTGGGAAAAATCAACTGGAACACCCTTACATCATGGCATTGTCTGGCAATGTCGGCGTACAGCTCAACGCATATCAAAGCTCTCAGAAAATGACAAAGTGCTTATTAAACAAAAAACCGGCTTAATTCCCGATGCCTATTTTTCAGCATCAAAAATAGAATGGCTTTATTCCCATTGTGATGCTATAAAAACAGCTGCTAAACATAATGATCTGTGTTTTGGAACGATTGATTCTTGGATTTTGTTTAATTTATCACAAACCAACGTTTTTAAAACCGACACCTCCAATGCATCTCGTACAATGTTAGTAAATTTAGAAACTCAAGATTACGATCAAGAACTATTAGATCTTTTTCAAATTAACCGCTCTTGGTTACCCGATATCCATCAAAGCAATGCCTTATTTGACTATAGCAACGAACAAATCACACAAACACCACTCCCAATTCACGCCATTTTAGGCGATCAGCAAGCTGCTTTATTTGCCAATTGTGGCAACGATCCCTCTAAAATAAAGAACACCTACGGCACTGGCTTATTTATTGCTTCAAGTACTGGAAATAAGATTATTCATACCCCAAAATTATTAGCAACAATTGGCTGGACCATAAATAACGAAACAACCTATGCCCTCGAAGGCAGTATTTTTGTTGGAGGTTCAGCAATTCAATGGTGTCGAGACCAACTCAATTTAATTAGTACTGCCGAAGAATCATCTAGTCTTGCTCAAGAAATTTCAAATAACGATAATGTTTATTTTGTACCTGCGCTTACAGGTCTAGGAGCCCCCCATTGGGATTCCTCTGCTCGTGGCCTATTTATTGGATTAACTCGTGGAACCACCAAAGCCCATATGATTCGAGCCGTTCTGGAATCGCTGGCTTACCAAACCAAAGATGTCTGTTCTATTATCACTCAAAGCATCCCTAATATAGCCTCGTTAATCGTAGATGGCGGTGCTTCACAAAATGAATTTTTAATGCAATTTCAAGCAGACATCTTAGGTATTCCAGTAACAAAATCATCCATTACGGAAGTTACTGCGTATGGCGTTGCAGGCGTCGCTGGGGTTACATTAAATCTCTTTTCAGAAGCTGAATTTCGACACTTTTTTAAAAGAACCAAACAGTATAAACCCATGTTTGATACCAGCCAAATTGACGTATATTATTCACAATGGATTCAAGCAGTACAACGAAGTCGTCAATGGGTTTAAATCAAGACTCACCCTTTGATTTAATCATTATTGGGGGCGGTATTAACGGAGCAAGTATTGCCAGAGATGCCACATTAAGAGGATTACATGTTTGTTTAATAGAAAAAAATACATTTGGTTCGGGAACATCCTCACGATCAACAAAGTTAGCTCATGGTGGATTACGATATTTAGAACATTTTGAATTTTCGTTAGTCCATGAATCACTAAGAGAACGTCATCTATTACTACAAAATGCACCAAATTATGTAAAACCTTTAAAATTTGTCTATCCAATCTACAAAAATGGAGCTAGATCCTTTTTAAAAGTACGGTGTGGCATGTGGCTATATTCTTTACTAGCAAAAACATCAACCTTACCAAAATACAGAACTCTAAATAAACCAGAGCTATTAAAACAGTGCCCCTTATTAAAGAATGAGCATTTAATTGGAGGCATTGAATACTTTGATGCCCAAATGAAAGATTATGAACTCGTATTAGCCAATGTTAGTGATGCTAAAGAACACGGTTTAGTATCATATGAAAATACTACTGTAATAAATTTAATAAAATCGAACGATAAATGTGCTGGCGTAATAATTAAATCAAATGAAACAAATCAAAAAATTTATGGATCTATTGTATTAAATGCAACAGGTCCGTGGTGCAATGAATTAAGTAAACTTGATGAACCTTCTGCAAAACCGCTTGTAGCTCCCACAAAAGGCTCTCATATCATCATTCCATCGTTAGGATTAACGCATGCATTAACCTTAGAAGTCCCAATGGATAAGCGAATGTTTTTTATGATTCCTTGGGAAGATAATACTCTCATTGGTACAACAGACACACCTTATAATGGGGACCCAAACACATTAATCGTTACAAAAGATGAAAAAAATTACTTGTTAAATGCCATTAATTACTACCTTACAGATAAAACCATCACCATGAATGACATTATTGATAGCTTTGCTGGACTCAGACCGTTACAATAATCAGAAAAAGCAGCATCCAAGCGTAGTCGTGATTTTTCTTTACTTGAATCAAATAGCGGATTATTACACCTATTTGGCGGTAAATATACATCATTTCGCTACATGGCAGAAACAACTGTAAACTATATCGTTTCAAAACACCCTACCCCTAAACAGTTTTACCCCTGCTCAACTCAATCAAGAACACTAAATTAAACTAGTAATATGTTTCAAAAATCCTATATCTCAGTTGGTTCACATCGAGGTTTAACATCATCAAAACAAGCCAATATTTATCCAAACACCATTGCTGCTTTTGAAACAATTCATCAAAATAAAGCCGATTATTGGGAATGTGATTGCATCATGACAAAGGATCAAGAAATAGTTTTGTTTCATGACGCAACATTTAACAACACTCCCATCATTGATTTATCATCAAACATACTTACACAGTCAGATTACCAAATTGAAACTTTAGATAGTTTCTTAAACCAATTTGTAAATCATCCTAAACAATTTTCAACCACCATAACCCTCTGCTTAGAATTAAAATTCTATCACTCTAATGATACATTAAAAAAAACATTTTCAAATAACGTTATCAAAATTTTAAAAAAATTCAAACTCGATAAAAATGTTATTATTATAAGCTTTGATCCAGATTTACTAAACCACATTTATGAAGCAAGCAACACCTACCCCCTAGGACTAAATTTAAAGCTTATCCCAAAAAGAAAACCCTATAACACACTCTCAAAAAAAGCCCTAAATCACTCAATCATATCAAAACTAACCTACTGCTGCCCTCATATTGACAGTTTAGATCATAAATCACTCCCTAATTTGCCAAAACTAATTTGGGAATCTAAAGGCGAAACTCAAATTCTTAATCATCTTGAACACATCATTAAAAAAGAATCGTTATCAAAATTTTTTAATAAATATAATATTAAAGGGTTTACAACAAATACTGTAGAAGCTGTATACAACCTTATTTATAAATAAAAAAAATCTAGATTTTAAACTAGTTTTCTAACAACAAAAGAATATCCTGATTAAATTTATCATATACCTCAATTTTATAAACACGTGTTGTCGCATCATATACATAAGTAATTTTTCCTGACATGTCTTGATTAGATAATGCTTGATTGGTAAATGGATTTATAGGAATTTTTTTTAATAACAACTCATCTTTTAATAATAGAAGCAAACTATCAATACCATCTAATTCAGGATAGACTCCATGATATAAAAAAAATGTTTCTAAAGCCATCTGAATAGAATAAGCTGTTTGTTTTAAATTAGAATACTTTGCATGTATTTGTAATCTAGAGTAGTTAGGAATAACAATACTAGATAAAACAGCACTAATTATTAAAACAACAACTAACTCAATAATAGTTAGACCTATACTAAATGCTTTTGATTCTATCACAATGCAAATTCCAATAACTGAATAAACGGCTGCAGAGTAATATAAAACCCCATCAAAATGCATAGGGCTGTAATTACCAAGAAAAACAACGTAAGTAGTGAAGAAAATTTTTCAACAAACGATGCAAATCTATCGTGATATGATTGAATAACATAACGTATCGCAAAGTCTAACTTGTTAGCTATTATTCCCTGCTCAATAATATACTCATATTGCTTATTTTGTAACAAAGCATGAAAGGCCTCTTGATAAGAATGATCATATAGCACCATAGATTGAAATTTTACAAATCGATTATTTAATTCTTCTTTAGAATTTTTCACACTAACCAACGATGCGATATCTTTTAATGACATCCCTTGGTTACTTAATGACTCAATTATTGCTAAAAATTCTTTTATCATAAAGTCTTGCTTCATAGGAGAAATTAAAAAGTAAAAAAACTGCCTAGCACTCCTAAAAAAAAGAAGATTTAAACACAATATTACAACCATAATAAACAGGCCATACTGAGTGAATAACGTAAATATTCCTTGATAAAAGTCTAACCATCCAGGATTTGGAGCATTAAACTGAACCAACATTGCAGCAATCTTAGGAATAAGGCCAATACCAATAAATCCAGTTAGAAAACAGACTAAAATCATCAACAAAAAAGGCTTAAAACTCTTTTTAATTAACAATAAATAAACATCACGCCTACGCTGTAATTCCTCAACCTTAAATTGGATCCAATGGGTAATACCAATATTACTTACCTCGCAAATAAGAAATGAATAACGCTGCAATATATCACTAACTGACTGGACAAATGTAAGACCATTATTAAGATCATGCCTAATTGGAGCAATATAAGAATGTTTAAAAACCAAATCTTCTTCCAAAACATCTAACGCCTGCTTCTCGGATAACCCAATTGTAACTAAATCATTCAACGCTGATAAAAACTGTATTAAAGACTGCTTAGGAACAATATTCATGTATATAATATTAAAAAAATATTTATATTACGTCAAATAATTTTATAAATAAAATAATAAAACATAAAATACAATCAATTTTTTCTTTATTAAGCAAAGAACCCCCATATTGTGAATAACGGTCAAAAAAATTACACTAATACCAAGAAATCTGTTATACTATTAAGTGAAATTGAGGTGTTTTAATTGTCACTCACTAACTTACTACAATTAAATAGAAAATCCAAAAAACTCACATTAATGAACATTGTTGAGAAAACAGGATTAAGTTATGGAAAAGTGTACCGTATTTTTAATGGCTCCATCGAAAAACCAACCCCCAACAGCCTAAAGCAACTCGCAAAAGCACTTCAACTTGATTACAGTTATTTATTTCAAAAAGCAGGATATATTCACAAAGAAACAAAAACAAGCCAAACAAAAACATCATTAATTCCAATTTTAAGTTGGGATTTTTGTTATCTGGCATTTCCATTTCAAGAACCACTTAGCGCAGGTCTTTCCGATAAACATATTCCATACCATAGAAATATAAAAGATGGGTTTGCTATATCAGTAGATTCTAAACACTCATTATTTCCTTACTTCTGCAGTAACGATACACTTATATGTGAACCACATTGCCCTCCAAAAGAAAATGATACTGTAATATTTATTAACACCCAAACTAACCAATTTAACTACGGATTATATAAAAAAAACAAAAATAATCCGTATATTAGCTCCCTCCATCAACAAGATACCGCCGATATTATTCTAAATGAATCTCTCCAAGATATTATTCTAGGCACTATTATTTCACATATGAAAAGTTGATTTTTTGGCGTTATTTTTTTATAGTTAATACCTAATTAGAATGTACCAAAGAAAAGGAAGTAATTATGTCAAAAAAAATAGCTATTAACGGATTTGGAAGAATTGGAAGAAATGTATTTAAAATTATTGACGAACAAGCTGATTTAGAAGTCGTTGCTATCAATGATTTAACAGATGCTAAAACATTAGCTCACCTATTAAAATATGATTCCGTTCATGGAAGATATAACAAAACGGTTGAAGTTACCGATGAAGGCCTTGTAATAAATGGAAAACTCATTCGTATTTATGCAATCAGAGATCCTAAGCAACTTCCATGGAAACAACTTAATATTGACGTGGCAATTGAAGCAACAGGAATTTTTACTTCAGCAAACTCTGAAAAAGGTGGTTATTTAGACCACATAACAGCTGGAGCAAAAAAAGTAATTTTAACAGTACCTGCAAAAAGTGATATTACAACAGTTGTACTAGGTGTAAATGATAATGTTATATCACCAGAAATCACAGCATATTCAAATGCTAGTTGCACAACAAATTGCTTGGCTCCATTAGCAAAAGTGCTAAATGATGCCTTTGGCATTAAAAGAGGTTATATGACAACCGTTCATGCATTTACAAATGATCAACGCATTTTAGACTTACCTCATGGTGACTTAAGACGAGCCAGAGCAGCAACACAATCGATCATTCCGACAACAACAGGCGCTGCAAAAGCAGTAGGCTTAGTGTTGCCAGAATTAAAAGGAAAACTAGATGGAATGGCCATGAGAGTTCCTGTGCCAGATGGATCTGTTGTAGACCTAGTATGTGAAGTAAATAAAGATACAACAATAGAAGAAGTTAATAGAGTTGTAAAAGAAGCTGCAAGTAATGGACTAAAAGGAATATTAGAATATACTGAAGATCCGCTTGTTTCCGCCGATATCATTGGCAACCCTCATTCATCTATTTTTGATGCAAAATCAACAATGGTAACTGGTAATATGATTAAAGTAGTTTCTTGGTATGATAACGAAATTGGTTATTCTAGTCGTGTTGTAGATTTAATATCAAAAATAGTTTAAGAATGCACAAAGCATCCATCACAGATCTAACAGCTCAAAACTTAGGTAACAAAACAGTTTTAATACGCGTAGATTTTAATGTCCCTATTAAAGATGGAATTATAACAGATGATTCACGCATAAAAGCAGCTCTGCCAACATTAAATTACTTATTAGAAAATGGAGCACGTTGTGTTATTGCATCCCATTTAGGACGCCCAAAAGGCAAAAAAGATTCCTCATTAAGCTTGCAACCTATTGCCAAGCATTTATCAGATTTAATGAATCAAAATGTGTTTATGTGTCATGATTGTATTGGAGAAACTACCGCATCATCCATAAAAAACCAGCCCCATCATTCCGTTTTTTTATTAGAAAATGTTCGTTTTTACAAAGAAGAAGAAAATAACGATGAACATTTCGCTAAACAACTTGCCTCTTTAGCTGATATTTTTGTTCAGGATGCGTTTGGAACAGCTCATAGAGCTCATGCATCTACCGCAGGAGTCGCAAACTTTCTTCCATCTTACTCAGGTTTACTTGTAAAAAAAGAATTAACATTTTTACAAAGTGTTTTTGATTCACCAGAAAGACCCTTATTAGCCATAGTAGGTGGAGCCAAGGTATCTACAAAAATAGGCGTACTAGAACACTTATTAGAAAGTGTAGATTATCTTGTGATAGGAGGTGGAATGGCCTTTACTTTTTTAAAGGCTCAGGGATATTCCATAGGAAAATCATTATGTGAGGATGATAAATGCGAATTGGCACAAAATTTATTAGATAAAGCCATATCGTTAAATAAATCTATTTTATTGCCCTTAGATTTAGTGGTTAGCAGCTCTCTTGATGAAACAAATGATATACACACTGTCGATATACAATCAATTCCAGATAACATGATGGGCCTAGATGTTGGACCTAAAACCATCGAAGCAATAGATAACTTAATTAGTCTATCAAAAACCATTTTATGGAACGGGCCCCTTGGTGTTTTCGAAATTGATGCCTTTTCCAAAGGAACATGCGATATTGCCAAAAAGTTAGCGTCCTCTGATGCTATAACTATTATTGGTGGAGGCGATTCCGTAGCTGCCGTCCAAAAAATTAATCAAGCAAATTATATGAACCACATCTCCACAGGAGGAGGCGCTTGTTTAGAATATTTAGAAGGAAAAGAATTACCAGGAATTGCCTGCATTAAAGAAAAGGAAACCATATGAGTCAGGTTAATGAATTAAAAAAAGCATTAGAAAACCTATCGTCAAAAGAACATGTCATTTCAAAAGAAGCAACGTTTGCAAAAGAATCCATCCAAGAAAGCTATCAGAAAAAAAGTGCTCGTGATGTAATCGAAAAACAAACAGTTATGATGGATGAATTTAATACATCGATAACACTCCTAATGGATATTTTTTCTCAATCTCGATTTGATAGTATCATGAGCTTTATTGCTAATCCTTTAAGACTAATTATTATTAATTTTTTTATTGCGTGCTTTAAAGGCATGGGCTTTGCTTTTGGCGTTATTATTGTAGCAATGTTATTAACACGTGTTTTTGCACCCGATCTTATCCAACTGTTTATCAACTAAGTGTTAAACCGCTCCAATTTCATCATGATATTTGTTTTGGTCTTTCTTGATCAATCAACAAAATGGCTTGCTCAAACTAAACTTATATTTTTTCAATCAGTAACTATTATTCCCAAAATATTTACATTTGATTTAGTTCATAATTATGGAGCCGCTTATGGAATTCTACAAAATCAACGACTATTTTTATTAAGTGTTACTGCTATTGTAATCTTTGGCGGCATCTTTTTTTCTAAAACGATTATCCAATCTAAATGGTCTTACTATGGACTTATTTTTTTATTAGCAGGTGCTATTGGAAATGGAATAGACAGGCTTTTTTTAGGATATGTTATTGACTTTATTAATATCAAAATTTTTCCAGTCTTTAACTTTGCTGATATTTTTATTGATATTGCAGTTGGTTGTTTTATTATGGATATAATTGTGAATGGAAAAAAAACAACTAACAACTAAAATTTCTGGAATTCGTATTGATTCATTCTTACAACAACACGTTGATATTTCCAGAGTAGTCGCTAAAAAATGGATTAAAAACCAGTGCGTATTTGTTAATAACACCCTCGTAACCAAAGCTAGTTATAGTCTTACAAAAGGAGATCGTATTCATTATCTAATTGAAAAACAACCATCACCACCTCCTCAAGATCATCACACATTAACAATAGACTATCTGTATGAAGACAATGACATCTTAATTATTAATAAGCCCCCTGGCCTTGTTGTTCATTTAGGTGTTGATACCACAGAAACAACCTTAGTTAATGAATTAATAAAAAATAAGGTAGCCTTATATAATTATGGTGATGAAAACAAATCTGGCATTGTTCATCGACTCGATCGAATGACAGAAGGATTAATGGTTTTAGCCAAAACAAAACTAGCGTATGAATCCCTAACACAGCAATTTAAAAATCGCCAAATTAAAAAACATTATTATGCTTTACTTAAAGGAAATCTAACTCAAAATATTATCGTAAACCAACCCATTGATAGACATCCTAAACACCGTCATAAATATTACGTTTCACAAAACGGCCGAGAAGCATGTACGAAATTTTTTATTAAAAAAAACTTTAATTCAACAACACTATGCTCGATAGAACTAATCACTGGACGAACGCATCAAATACGCGTTCATTCCCATTTTTTAGGATATCCCGTTATTGGGGATGCCATCTATACAAAAACATCACGAAAATCAGGTCAATTATTACAAGCTTATTCCTTAGGACTAACGCATCCAAAAAATAACACGCACCTTTTATTGACACTTCCGTTATCACAACGAATTCAGTCGTCTATATGATTAAATCAATACTTTTTTCATGGCTTTTATTATGTGCATCACCCCTTTTTGCCATTGATATTACGTTATCTTCAGAGACACTTAAATTTGGAGAAACTATCGCTGTAAAACTAAAATCACCAGAACGAATAAAATCACATTCTATTCTATTTGGAGGAAAGTCATTTCAATTATTTTTAAATGACTATCAAAACAAGCACTACATTTACGTAACCTATATCGCAGTTTCAAGACACTCCAAATCAAACTATAGCTATTTAAAAATAGGACTAACATTTTCTAGAAAAAATAAGTTTTATAAAGAATATAAAATCGCTTTAGACTTTCCCAAAAAACCAAAAATTGGGCGAGTCCGCCTAACACAAAAAGCAAAATCATTATCCAATAAAACATCCTCCTATAAAAAAGAAGGGGCCTTGCTAGCAAAACACTTTAAAAAAACAACCAAAAGGCGTTACTTTGATGGTCTATTTATCTATCCTGCAAAAGGACGTCTCTCATCTGAATTTGGAAAACTGCGTCATTATAATAATGGAAGAACAAGTTCTCATGCTGGCGTAGATATTGCTAATAAACATGGAACCCCTATTTTTGCACCTCAAAACGGAAAGGTTATTTTAAGTAAAACACTAGATATTCATGGTAATACAATTATGATTGATCATGGATATGGCATTATCTCTATCTATTGCCATCTTAATAGTCGATCTGTAAAAAAAGGAAAATATATCAAAAAAGGCACACCTATTGGCACAATGGGAATGACAGGCGTTGCGTCAGGCGTTCATCTTCATTGGGGACTAAGTGTCCAAAATGTAAGAGTAGACCCTTTATTTTGGACCCAAGAATCTAACAAAACATTTTAAAATGTTTAAACTCTAATAAATAAAGGAAACATTAACAGGATGTTAAAAAAAATAATAATCACATTTACACTACTATCAATCTGTTTATGTTGTCTATCCTGTGATGCATTAACCAATGAAGATGATGAAACATCACAACAATACAACATTGAAGAAGAAATCAAGCATTTAAAAAAAGTTACAAGATTAAAGACACACCAATGAAACCTATTTTACTAATAATTATAATAATAGTTTCAATAAACAATCAACATATTGCCGGCGAAAAACACATGATAATATCCTTATTAAAAGGATACTACTATGACATATCTGATGCTAACACAACTGAAAACGAAACCATCATATATGATGGATTCAATTCAGAAACAACCTACGAAGATATTACTGTATACAACACCATCTACGAATGTGATGCTCATGATCCATTACTATCTGAGGAAGACATCAACAACAACAACATTAACTGTATCCAAATTGATGGACAGGCAAAATCTCTAAAAAGCCCCTCGGGTAATAACTTATATCTAGAGCTAAATATACCAAATGAAGAAAAAGTGATTTTAACAAACGAGGCATATGAGGCAAATGGAAAAAGGTTTTCCGTTCATGACTACCTAAATTTAGAAGAGGACGACATAAAAGATCTAGCAAAAAAAGAAGCAAACGATAATAACATCCCAACCTATAATTTTGAAATAGAATTTAAATACATAAACTTTAATTCAGATAATACAAAAAACTACGAATTTAAACTATTTTGGACCTGGACCAAAATAATTAATGATAACAATGAAACATACCGCATACCATTTAAACTAATAATAGAAGGCGAAAATAATCTTAAGTATGAATACTCAGGAATATTTAATATGTCAAAACAACCAGAAAACCCCGAAGATTTTATCGTCTCATCCGATATCGAACTAAATTCTAATAATGAAACCGCAACATTCACATGGGACATGATGAATTCATGTATATTAATTACTAGGCATTTAGACAACAGCACTATAATTGATGGATGCTCATCAAACTAACATTACAGTTAAATAGCTTTAAAAATTAGTAACCATTTACTCAGATTAACCAGCTCGATAATAGCGAAACGCAGCTACACCCAATAATCCCCACATAATCATTAAAATCATCCCTCCAACAGGTGTCACAAACGTTAACGCTTTAACCCCTGTTAACACATACACGTAAAGACTGCCAGAAAACAACAATACGCCTACAATAGCACTTTTAAAAACATAACCAGGAATAACAAAACCCGCTTTAGATTGACTATTAAATAAACTTAACACAAGTAAAAACAAACTATAAAACTGATGATAATCAATCGCTACTTGCAAGGTTTTATACAAGGATTCTGTTAACGTTTGAGCTGCAATATGAGCTCCAAACGCCCCAATAAGAACACTTAAAAACCCCAACACCGCACTAATTACAATATAGTTCATTGAATTTCATGATAGCCGTTTAAAACCATTAATAAAAGAAAAAATTATATCAATTTTCTAAGAGATATTGCATGAATATAAATAGATATGTAAAAATAAATCAATCAAATGAGCCAAACAAAAATTGCTGTAAAGACATTTCCTGACTTAGTTACTAAACATAAAGACTTACCTATTGATTACTTCGAAATAGCAATTAGACCAACTGTTTTCGGAAAACAAACGTCTCTTGAGTCACAACTAACAAGCTTTAAAGACATTAAAAATAAAGTTATTGGTATTCACGGGGCTATCTATCGCGAAGGGGTCAACCTTTTAGATCCTAAATCAGAAAGCACAAACCAAAAAGCATTTAATTATGTAAAAAAAGCCCAAGATTATTTTCCAAACTGTCAGTATGCCTTATTTCATCCTGGCCATATCATTCCTAATTCAGCATGCTCATTTGAAACATTATTTTCTTTTTTAAAAAATAATTTTCTTGATAAATTAGTTATTGAATTTGAGCCATTCGTTGCCTACGATCAACGATTTGTGTTCCCCATTCATAACAGTCACGATTGGGCTACCTTTCAAGAAAAAATTCAAAAGCCAATTGTTCTTGATACAGCACATTGTTTTATTACCGCACAAGCTCTTGGATATGACTTTTATTCCTATTTCGAAAAATTAACAACACTTTTATCTCCCAAAATTATCCACTTAAGCAATACAGATTTATCAGATGGTGGTCTCAATGATAAACATCTACACCTTAGTGAAGGCGTTATCGATTTTTCAAGAATCGCTCATTTATTAGAAAATAAAATTTTAGTAATTGAGGTAAATAACATCACTAATCATGATATTGAGCATGTACATACAATTTTAGAAAAGGTATCTGTATAAATGACACATTCATGGCAAAACTGGGCAACCTTATCAGAGTGCAAACCTCAATCGTTATATTTTCCAAAATCAATAACCGAACTTAAGCAAATCTTAGTTGAAGCTAGTATTAATAAAGAAAACATAAAAGTTGTTGGTCATGGAAATTCATATAATACAAACTTTCACACGAAAAGGTCCTTATTATCTCTTAAAGAATTTAACACGATTCTTGAAACAGACATTAACAATCAAACCGTAACATTTGAATCAGGATTATCAATTCCAGATTTAGTTAACCATTGCAATGATAAAAACATAGCTCTTTCAAATCTTGGGACAAATATGTTTGATAATGTAGCAGGTGCTTGTGCAACAGGCCATCATGGTAGCGGGATAAATTTTGGAATATTAAGCTCATTTATTGAGTCCTTTGACCTTTTATTAGGATCCGGAAAAGTATTAACAGTTCACAACGGAGACTGGCTTTACGATGCATTAGGTGTTCATCTAGGTGCTTTTGGGATTATTACAAAAATGACTATCAAAACCGAACCCCGATTTAAACTCAAACAAACTGTTTTTCCTATATCATTACAAGCGTTTAATGATAGTATGAAAACTATTTTAGCTGCCAATGATCATGTAAAACTTATTTGGGCTCCTCATACTCAAGATTATCAATGCTGGATTGCAAATAGAACTAATGAACCTAATGACAGCCCATTTATACATTGGAAAAACAAGACTATTAATGGTCTCCTAATTAACAATATACTCCATGGTCTTTTACTATATACAACAAAAATAAAACCAAGCTTGGTTCGGCCTATTAATAAATGGCTTAGTAATTATTTTTTAAAAGGAAAAACACAATGTATTGGTTGGTCTGATCAAATTTTTTATCTCCCCCACCTTCTTAAACAAGACGCTGTTGAATATGCCATACCTATTAAACATACAACCTCTTTTTTACAAGACTTGCATAGTTTAATCGAATCACATTCATTTAATGTTCAGTTTCCAATTGAAGTTCGGTTTGTAAAAAAAGATAATTTTTGGTTAAGCCCAGCTTATCAAAGTGATATGTGCTACATTGGCACAAAATCTCATCTACTCCCATTTATGCCAAAAACATACTTAGCTTATTTTAAGGCAGTTAGTCATCTGGTAGAAACATACAAAGGTCGTTTTCACTGGGGAAAACAAAACTATAGTTCTCCAAAATATCTTGAATCGGTTTACCCAAAATGGAAAGATTTTTGGATTTTACAAAACATTTTAGATCCCAATGGCTTATTTATGAATGATTGGCTTACTTCTTTTGCCCATACCCCATCAAAAACCGATATTGAATCATTCAAAAAAGTATTTTTTGATCATGAATTACAACCAACTTCTTAATCATGACTTAACTATCTCAGAATTTGGATTTGGAGCATCTCCCTTTGGTAATATATATACCCAAAAATTACATGATGATGACGTCCAGTTATGTGTTGAGACAGCATTAGAAAACGGTATCAATTATTTTGATGTTGCACCCTATTATGGCAAAGGGCTAGCTGAAAAACGGCTTGCAAAAGCACTAGGAAAAAACTCTCAAAAAATTATTTTATCAACAAAGGTCGGCCGCTATGATCATAATGAATTCAATTTTTCCGCTGAATCCATTAGTCAATCCATTCATCATAGCCTATCATTATTTTCACGAGATCATTTAGATATAGTCTTTTGTCATGACATTGAATTTGTTGATTCAGATATTATATTAAATTCGGCACTACCAACATTAGAAAAATTAAAACAACAAGGAAAAATTAGAGCAATTGGAATCTCAGGTTACCCATTACCCCTACTCTATTCTATTGCAAAACAGTTTCCACTAGATATCATTTTAAGTTACTCCCAATTAACGCTTATCAACCAAAATCTAAAATCATACAGTCAAAAATTTCATGATTTAAACGTTAATGTAATTAATGCATCACCATTTGATATGGGTCTATTAACACAAGGTAACTGCCCCGCATGGCATCCAGCCTCCCAAAAATTAAAAAATAAAATAGCTACATTGCTAGAAAAATGTGCCCAAAACGAGATTAAAATTGAAAAATCAGCATTTCAATATAGCTTAAATACTAACAACGCCCAATCCCATTTAACAGGTATCGGATCTCATAAACAACTGCAGCACTGCCTGCAGTGGTATTATGAAAAAAAAGACGCTTCTGCCATTGATACAATCATTAAACTATTTAACGATTTATAAACAAAGAAACCCCATGTTTCATTACTAGGAGAATTGAATTTGTTATGGTATTATTAACTATTCATTATGTCTGTAGAATATAAAGCTGATCATATTAAGGTTTTAGAAGGGCTAGAAGCTGTAAGAAAGCGCCCCGGTATGTATATTGGGACAACAGGGAAAGCTGGTTTAAACCATCTTATTTTTGAGGTTGTTGATAACTCAATAGATGAAGCTATGGCAGGTCATTGTACAGATGTTACTGTTACGATTGATAAAGATAACATTGTTACCGTCGAAGATAATGGAAGAGGTATTCCCATTGATGAACATAAAGACAAAAAGTTACCAGCTGTTGAGGTTGTTTTAACAACGCTACATGCTGGAGGAAAATTTGAAGGAGAAGGGTACAAGGTCTCCGGTGGATTGCATGGTGTTGGGGTTTCTGTTGTTAATGCTTTAGCAGAATGGTTAGAAGTAGAAGTATGTAGAGACAACAAAACATACACAAACCGATACCAAAGGGGAATTCCTGATAACTTAGTTGGTACATTTTCTGATAATGCAAATAATAACCGAGGAACTGTCATTAGATTTAAACCTGATGACACTATATTTGATGAAGTTGAATTTACAACAGAAGTAATAGATCACCGATTAAGAGAATTAGCATTTTTGAATCGAGGGGTACGTATATTTTTTAATGATTTAAGACCAGAAGAACCTATCCATGAAGAGTATATGTTTGAAGGTGGTATCGAATCTTATGTAGCTATGTTAAATGAATCTAAAGAAATTTTATTTGATAACGTTATTTACATGAAAAAAAATCGTAACAACTATGAGGTAGAAGTAGCATTGCAATACGTAAATGATTATTACGATGAACATGTTGTAACATTTGCAAACAATATTAGAACGAAAGAAGGCGGTACCCATCTAAGCGGATTTAGAACAGCTTTAACACGAGGTATCAATAATTTTGCGAAAAAATTTGATTTAGTTAAAGGTGCAAAATCAAACTTTACTGGTAATGATTTAAAAGAAGGCTTAACGGCTGTAATATCAGTTAAATTAGCTAATCCACAATTTGAAGGCCAAACAAAAACAAAATTAGGTAATTCCGAAGTAAAAGGAATAGTAGATTCTCTTGTTGATGAAGGATTATCTGATTATATAGAAAGAAATCCTAAAGTTGGTAAGTTAATTGTCAACAAAGCACTTGTTGCGCAGAGGGTTCGAGAAGCTGCCCGAAAAGCCCAAGATTTAGTTCGAAGAAAATCTAGCTTAGAAAGCACAACGTTGCCTGGAAAATTAGCAGACTGTTCAAATAGAAATGCAGCTGACTGTGAAATATATATTGTTGAGGGTGATTCTGCCGGTGGTTCTGCAAAACAAGGACGAGACCGTAACTTTCAAGCAATTTTACCATTAAGAGGTAAAGTACTTAATGTTGAAAAAGCACGTCTTGATAAAATTTTAGCAAATGAAGAGATTAGAACACTGATAACAGCTATTGGACCATCAGCAGTTTCAGGGTTATCTGAAACTGAAGCAAAGATTAATGAAGATGAGGCTGAAGATAATGATGATCCATCACACATTTTAAAAAAATTACGATATCACAAAATAGTTATTATGACAGATGCGGATGTTGATGGAGCTCATATTAGAACGCTATTACTAACGTTTTTCTTTAGATATGCAAGAGATATTATTCGTGTAGGCGGATTATATATTGCTCAACCACCCTTATATTTAGTAAAAAAAGGAACTGCAAAACATTACGTTTATAATGACGAGCAACTTGAGACAAAATTAGAAGAATTAGGTAGAAAAAACGTAGGAATTCAACGATATAAAGGATTAGGAGAAATGAATCCTGATCAATTATGGGAAACAACAATGGATCCAGATAAACGTACAATGCTTCGAGTTGATATGGAAGATGCTGAATTAGCAGATGAAATTTTCTCCATTTTAATGGGTAGCAATGTTGACCCAAGAAAACTTTTTATTGAAAAATACGCGAAAGATGTTCGCTGGATTGATGTTTAAGGAGATATAATGACAGACGATCAAAACTTGCTGTTTGATGGAGCCGAACTAAAGCCTCAAGAAAAGGGTATTGGACTCATAGATATTAATGAAGAAATGAAGCAATCATATCTAGAATATGCAATGTCTGTTATTGTCGGACGGGCCTTACCTGATGTTAGAGATGGATTAAAACCAGTTCACAGACGTATTTTATATTCTATGCACGATGCTGGATTTACAGCAACACGAGCCTACAAAAAATCAGCACGTATTGTCGGAGATGTTTTAGGACGTTATCACCCGCATGGAGATACAGCTGTATACGATTCTTTAGTTAGAATGGCTCAAGATTTCTCGTTACGTTATCCCTTAATTGATGGACAAGGAAATTACGGCTCAATTGATGGTGATAATGCAGCTGCCATGAGATACACAGAAGCAAGAATGTCAAAAATAAGCATGACATTATTAGAAGATATAGATAAAGAAACGGTTGATTTCAAATCAAACTTTGATGATTCACTTGAAGAACCAAGTGTCTTACCTGCAAAAATTCCAAACTTACTTTTGAACGGAACATCAGGAATTGCTGTTGGAATGGCAACTAATATTCCTCCGCACAATCTAAATGAGCTTGTTAACGGAGTATGTGCTTTAATTGATAATTCAGACATTGATGTTGAAGGATTAATGGAGCATATTAAAGGTCCTGACTTTCCTACAGCAGGTATAATTTGCGGGAATCAAGGTATAAGACAAGCCTACGAAACAGGAAAAGGAAGCGTTGTTATACGTGCAAAAGTCTCTTTTGAAGAAACTAAAAAAGGTCGTGAGGTAATAGTTGTTGATGAATTACCTTATCAAGTTAATAAAGCAAATTTAATTGTAAAAATTGCTGAACTAGTGAGTGACAAAAAAATTCCTGGCATTAATGATCTTAGAGATGAGTCTGATAGAAAAGGAATGCGAATCTACATAGAGTTAAAAAGAGATGCATCTAAAGATGTTGTTCTAAATCAATTATATAAACATACCCAGCTACAAACGAGTTTTGGCATAAATATGGTTGCACTCGTTCATGGAATACCTAAATTATTAAACCTAAAATCTGTATTATCTCACTACATCGAACATCGAAAAGATGTTATTACCCGAAGAACTACATTTGATTTAAAAAAGGCAAAAGACAGACTTCATATCTTAGAAGGCCTCCGAATTGCATTAGAAAATATTGATGCAGTTATTGAATTAATTAAAAAATCAGCGGATGCTGCCGTTGCTAAAGAAGGCCTAATATCTACATTCTCATTATCAGAAAAACAGGCTACAGCCATTCTGGAGATGAGACTACAGCGATTAACGGGACTTGAAAGAGATAAAATTGAAACAGAATATAAAGAAATTTTAGAAATAATAGCTGATTTAGAAGATATTTTAGCTAATGAAAGTAGAATTTATCAAATCATTAAAGATGAGCATCAAGAAATTGTTGAAAAATTTGGAGACGAAAGACGAACATACATTGGTGATCCTGTTCATATCATGGCAATTGAAGATTTAATTCCAAATAGAAAAGTTGCTATTTTAATTTCAAAAAATGGCTTCCTAAAACGAATGGGTATTGATCAGTTCAAAAATCAAAATCGAGGAGGTCGCGGTATCAACTCCATGACAACACGCGATGAAGACTCTATTGAACATCTACTAATTACAAATACACATGACTTTTTACTTTGTTTTACATCAAAAGGAAGAATATTTAAAATAAAAGCGCATCAAGTTCCTGAAGCATCAAGACAATCAAAAGGTATATCTATGGCTCATTTTCTTCATTTTGAAGATAATGAAGTTTTAACAAGTGTTATAGATGTAAAAGAATTCTCAGAAAATGAATACCTTTTAATGACAACCAAAAATGGAGTTATTAAAAAAACAGCATTATCGGCTTTTTCTCATTTCAAAAACAAACCTATCATTGCAATTAATCTAGATAAAGATGACATCTTACAATGGGTTAAAAAAACGGATGGAACAAAAGATATTATGCTTGTTACCAAATATGGAATGTTAATTCGTTTCGAGGAATCCCAAGTACGAGCAATGGGAAGAGCATCAAGAGGAATTAGAGGTATCAAAACAAAAACAGATGACACACTCATATCAATGAATGTGATTAACCATGAAGATGATGATTCCCGGATCCTAATTATTACTCGCTATGGATACGGAAAAAATATTAGATTATCAGAATTTCGTTGTCAAAATAGAGGCGGAATTGGTGTAAAAAGCCTTACGTTTAGAAAAAGTATTAAAGATGATCATGTTCAAGATGCAATTATCGCAAATCGTGACCAAGAGTTTTTAATTGTTACTGAATCAGGAACCTTATGTCGACAAAATGTAGGAAAAATTTCAACACAAAGACGAGAAGCTCAAGGTGTGCGAATTGTTAAATGTGATGACAAAGATTATGTAATTGCAATAAGTGCCGTTGACATCCAAGATGAAAATGACACTGAAAATAAAATAATTAGATAATTTACATATCATTTTGAAAACAAATTTGAAATCAGATATAATCAACTTAAGATGACTAACATTATCATAGCGATCTCGATACTAATCATAGGAATAAGTTCATATACGGATGCTGTTTCCAGGAAAGCCCCTTTAATTGGTAAACGATATTTTAATCTATCTTATGGACTTTCAAATAATAAATCCGCTAATTCTATTTCTTTAGCTCGGTTAGGAATGAATCTTCCCATCACTAATAAATTAGACTTAGGTTTTGGTTCATTTCAAGGATGGAGAACATATAGTGATGACCAAGAAACCAAACAAAACCAACATGACTACTCTTTTTTTACAAACTTAAAATACCATTTTTTACCAAAATCTATTATCAATCCATTTATCATAATAGAAATGGGTCAAGTCATTCAAACACTTCAAGCAAAAGATAATACAAATATGGGTACATCATCAGGGCTACTATTCATTAATGAAAGTGAAAACTCACATACATTTACCGCTATCCAATACTACTACAGCATTGGATTAGGAGAACAACTCATTATCAAAGATAAAACATGCTTTAGTATGTCTTATAATTTTGGAGTACTCAAAAATAAAAGTTATCAACATTTTATTGCTAATATTGGCCATTGGATATTAGAAGATGTATTTCTTGACTTACAATTTAAGTCCCATATCAACACGTCAGCTAATGAATTTCATCTCATAAGTTATATCTTATTTTAATTATAAATAATCTTTTTCAATTAAATCTAGATACTTTTCTTCTGGACTTTCAAATAACAATCCAGAAATTGCCATACCATATATCTGAGATACTACTCCAATCATTGTAGGTTTAGCAGTATCAGAAAACGTATCATTCGCTAATAAATACGTTAACATAAAAGCAGAAATAATATTACTCACAGATTGTATCGCTCGAAGACGTTTATACCGCATCCTTAAAATAGGAAGTTGAGTATTAATATTCTCTTCAGAAAGAATCATTAATGCTGAGCGATAAATAGGTCGCGCAGTAAACGAATATAATGATATTCCAAACATAAAATAGGTCATTCCTGATGCTGAATTATCTAATACTGAAAACCCTAAATTGGCAGTAGCATTGATTATTTTAAATGTTTGATTTTGCTTATACGATATGCGGGTTTTTTCTAAGAAAGCATCGGTTCTTTGTCTAACTCTATCAAAAGGTACGCTGTCTTGCGAATAAGTAAATGAACAATTTACAAAAATTAGTAAAGTAAAAATCTGGTGGAGGGAGCTGGATTTGAACCAACGTAGAGCTAAGCTCGGCAGATTTACAGTCTGCTGCGATTGACCACTCCGCCATCCCTCCAAAGTCATTTGATAAAATAGCATACTAAGTCACCGCCGTTGCTGTCAAATTTCTTTTTTTCTTTATGGTAAAATAAAATGCTGCCCCCTGACCAAAAACACTTTCAACCCTAACATCACCTTCATGTAACTGCACCAACTCTTTTACTATAGATAGCCCCAAACCAATACCTTCAAATTCTCTTGTAGACGAATAATCAACTTGTCTAAATTTCTCAAAAATAACATCCTTTTGATTTTCTTTTAAACCAATACCCGTATCCGAAACACAAAATTCTATACACTCTTCTTTTTCAACACATGAAATTTTAACGTATCCCTCTTTAGTAAACTTTATTCCATTTGATATTAAATTAACTAAAATACGTCGTAATTTTGCCTTATCAACAACCATCATTAAATATTTATCAGAAACGTTATTAATAAGCTCTAAAGACTTTCCTTTTGCTAGTGGCGACAAACTAGTCGTAATAGCCTCAATAAAAGTATAAACATTAATTGAAACAGGTTGTAAATTTGTTTTTTTAGCCTGCATTTGTGATAACTCTAATAAATCATTAATAAGCTCCTTTAATGTTCTAGCTTCATTTAAAGCGGTATTTAAACAACGTTGATGCTCATCACTAAAAGAATCTTTTCCAGAATATAAAACTAATTCAATAAAACCGATAACTGATGTTAGAGGCGTTCTTAATTCATGAGATACGGTTCTTAAAAACCCTTCTCTGAGCTGTTCCATTTCTTTCTCATGCGTTATATCTCTAATAACATAAATAATCCCCATAGGTTTATTTTTATGACTATTAAAAACGGTAGAGTTCATTAATAAAATATAATCTTGTGAATCCTTAACAAAGGATATTTCAGATGTATAATGCTTTACTTTTTTTAAATATCTAGAATGTTCTTTTAAGGATGTATGATGAATAACATTTGAAATATTTTTTGAGTAATTGGCATGAGCATTAAACTCAAAGATTTCTTCTGCTTTGTTATTAGCAATAATTAAATTATTATCAAAATCGGTAACAATAATGCCATCAGGAATAGATTTAATAATCGCATCTGATTGCTCATTTTGCTGAATTATAGTCTCTGTTGAGTCTTTTAATTGTGTTACCATTTGATTAAAGGTAAGCGCAAGCTCTCCAATTTCATCTGAAGACTGAATATATACCTTTTCAGTAAAGTTACCCTGAGCAACTTTTTTAGATACAGAGCGTAAAATATCAATAGATGTTGTCATTTTACGAATGATTAAAAAGTCCATGATATAAACCCAAGACATTGATAAAAGAATAACCAAACATATCCCAATCGCTATTTGTACCATTAATGGAACAACGGCTGAACTAGTATTCATCGCTACATAAATAACATTCTGATTAACATCAGATCGCATAAAAACCGTATCAACTTTTTTTACAGACATTTTTTCTGGATTTGCATTTGATAAAAAATTTAACAATTGTGCATTAAGAGCATCTTTATCTTTAGATGATATAGATGTGCTAAATAAACGTTCTGAAACAGCAAAATTATCACCTATAGCAATAATTCCAATAGTATTGTTATGGCTTTTATATGCTGAAAGAAATTTACTTAAATTTATACTAATTAACGATGTTTTATTTTTTTTAATTACTTTTTGTAATAAATAAATATTATTATCATTGTGTTTAATAATACGTTGTTGATCATCTAAATTAATTTGAAATGGAGATTCCTTAAACGAATAAAACGAATACAACGTTTCACTGGGGTAATTGTCCTCATATGAAGAAATGATCCGCTTGATATCTTTTGAATTTTTAGCAAGTTCATCAATTAACTGATTACTATAAATTAACTGATCACTAGCTGTCTTAAAGTTAGCAAGTTGATTATAAAGTGTTACAGCTTCATGTTTGTAAAGAAACGATTTGATAAAAAACCCTGACCAAGTTAAAAGCAATCCTGTTAAAACAATGGTAAAGATAATAAATGGTACAACAATACTTTTTTGAATATTTTGCTTCAAGAAAAATCCCTTCTAAGAGACTTGATTAGATAATTCATGCAATATAATACCTGTTGCTACAGACACATTTAATGAATCTATCTGCCCCTTCATATCTATCTTAATATGATTATCCACTATTTTGGAAACTCTTTTTGATACACCCGCATGCTCATTACCAACAACCAAAATTGCTGGAAAAGCAATATCAATACTTTTTAAACTTGTACCTTGATTAGAATCTCCCGAATAAATCCAGTAACCATCTTTTTGACAATTAATTAAAACATTAGCAATATTACTAACCTGAATAATAGTCATATAATAGGCAGCCCCTGATGATGCCTTAATAAGAGCATCATTAATAGGCGCTTGGCGATCTTTTGGCATGAGAATAGTATTAACACCTAAGCAGTGACAGGTTCTCATAATAGCTCCAACATTAAATGGATCTTCCAGATGATCTAAAGCAACTACCAAAGGGTGCTTTGTTGGATTTAAAATAGATGTAGGTTGCATATTTAGCTGAGAAATTAAAGCGACAACATTTTGGTGACCAGATATATGCTTAGCATGTAATTTTTTTTGTTGTTTACGAATAGGTATCCCTTTTTCAGTAGCCAGTTGCACAATTCGCTTTAATTCCCCAGATGGATTATGGTCATATACTGTAATTTCAGAAATTTTTACATTACTTAATAACGCTTCTAAAACCGAATGTTTTCCCTTAATGGTAATCATTGATTATCTCTAATAATAGTGTTAAACCTTTATCAAGTTCTTCCTGGCTAATAATTAAAGGAGGAGCTAAACGAATTACATTACTGTAAACACCACATGATAAAATAATTAATCGTTTTGCTAAAGCCTGCTGTAATAGGTCACTAACAATCTCAGGATAAGGCTCTTTGGTTTGTTTGTTTTTTACAAACTCAATTCCAATCATTAGCCCTTCAATACGAATATCTCCAACATAAGGATGATTTTCTAATGCAGCAAACTTATTACTAACAAATAATGATAAATTTGTGATATTAGGCAATTGATTTGTAATAACATCAATCGTCGCTGATGCCGCCGCACACGCTACTGGATTTCCACCATAAGTACCCCCATGACTTCCCTTACCCCACTGCTTCATTAATTCTGTCTTACCTACACAAGCAGCAATTGGCATACCTGATCCAAGACCTTTAGCTAGTACCACAATATCAGGAACTATATTTGCTTTTTGAAATTGAAACCACCTTCCTGTTCGCCCAATGCCCGATTGAATTTCATCTACAATAAGTAATACTCCATGCTCCTTACACAACAAAGAAACAGACTTTAAAAATTCAATAGGAACTGGTACATAGCCCCCCTCACCTAAAATAGGTTCTATAATAACAGCCGCTAATCCTGAATGAATAACGGAACGTTCCTTAAGTTTTAAAATATAAGATTCAACACTAGGTTCCGATATAGCTGGATCAGACGATCGATATAAATTTGGAAAAGGAAAAAAAGAAACGCCATCAAGCATAGGCCCAATATGATCACGATACGCTCTTTTAGACGTCGTAACCGATAAAGCTCCCATAGATCGGCCATGAAACCCTCCCTCAAAAGCCAAGATATGATGTTTTTTTGTAATAAATTTAGCTAATTTTAAAGCAGCTTCTACAGCACCGGCCCCACTTTGCTCAAAAAATACAGAATAAGAATCAGGATGAAACAATGAGACAATTTTTTCAGCACATTCAATTACAACATCTGTATTTCCAACTGCAATACATGGATGAATAAGCTCTCCAGCTTGTTTTTGCACTGCTTCAACGATAGCTGGATGACAATGGCCTGTCGATGTTACCGCTATTCCCGAACCAAAATCTAAATAAGGCGTATTAGCATGATCATACAAGTAACATCCTTTTCCATATTTTATATCTAATTCATGAAAACGACTTAGTACTGGTGAAAATACATTTTCCGCACGTTTTTTTAGCATAACCCATAGTGTACCATGTTACTAAAAAATTGCTATTAAATTCTTCTCTTACCATGAGGATGAAATAATGTGATTGTTTCTTTTAACTCATCCATTGCTACATGAGTATAAATTTCTGTTGTTGAAAGATTATCATGACCAAGCAACTCTTTTATCACACTAATATCAGCACCTCCCTTATATAAATCAGATGCATAACAATGTCGTAGCATATGGGGTGTTAAGGGCGGATTTATTCCTTGCTTTATTGAACATTGCTTAACAATACGTTGAATTGTACGAATAGAAACAGGATCCCCACTTTTATTTAAAATGAGAGTTTTACTGTTAGTTTTTTTCCATAGACACCACACTTCTTTTAAATACAAAGCAATAATTTTACAGGTAGCATCACCAACAAAAACAATACGCTCTTTATCACGCTTTCCTATAACACGACATTCCCCTCTTTTTACATTAATATCATCCAAGGTTATAGCAACTAACTCAGAAACCCTTAACCCAATTCCATATAAACATTCACAGACCAACCGATCTCTTAAGCCCTTAGCGGTCTTTGTTGAAATATTATCCAGAAAGGAAATCATTGCTTTTGTGGGTATAATATGAGGTAACTTCCGAGACATTTTGGGTAATCGAATCAACCGCCATGGATTATGATCAATAACATTAGCACGTATTAAAAAGTCCCAAAATGTACGATACGACGATATCCGTCTAGCAATAGATCGATTATTTTGTCCATTTATTGATTCAGATGAAACAAAATTACGACACCACTGCTTATCAAATAATGTTAATGTAACGTTCTGCTTTTTTACATATGATACTAATTTCTCAATATCCCTCTCATAATTTTCAATAGTAAGACTTGAAAATCGTCTTTTTAACATACAATAATCTAAAAAAGACTGGATAAGAGCCTGATCAATCACTTAAATATTGCTGACGATTGGAATCTGTTAATGGAACGTCTTCATCACCTTCCTCAACCCACACCAAACGCTCTGCCTTTCGTGTATCAATATGAACATAATCTTCTTTAATGTTAAGACCAATACCTGAAATAGACTCCAATGCTTCAGCAGCCTTGAAAACCTCCTGAATACTCATATTCGCAATTTGAATATCTGCAGCTAGCCCCTGAGTATGAAAGTTTCGCTTTAACTGACCTTTTGACTCAGCAACCTCCGGACACTCATACCCTTTTACAATCGTGATCCGCTTTTGCGTAACACCCCTTAATTCTTCTAAGGCACCTACCAAACCTAAAGAAATACGAAGCTTACCCGTTTCCTTACATGCAAAATCATTTTTAGAAAAATGATCTGATATTTTATTGGTAAATGGCTTTTTCTTTAGTTTTGATTTTGAATAATGAGAGGATTGTGACTTATTTTTATTTCTACGTTTATAATTTGAAAATGATTTTTCTTTTTTTGAAGAATGGTTAGAATTAGATTTTTTATTTGTATTTGACATTATCTTTAGTATAACAAGAACATAATTTCTCGTTAAGAAATTTTAAACTATATGAATCACCCCCTTATACTATTCACTAATCAGATGGAATATCAGTCCCGTTAAAAATATGTATAAAAGAAGCTGTATGCTTGAAACAATCTTCAACATTAATCTGTCCCCTTAAACTCTTATTATCATCAATAACAGACTTAAGATTGCCTTCTAATTGCCCTGGCATACTAGCCGCTTTGTGCATTAAAGCTACAGCCAACTCATGTTTAACACGTTGTTCACGAATTGCATTTTGATCAGGCAAACGACTCATATCTTTTTTATATGATAAAAAAGCACATTCAGCTTTCTTCAGACTTGCATCCATTTCAGCTCGATTTCTCGGATGCGACACCAAAGGTCTTCTCGGAATGTGAGACACCGTGCTAAAAACTACCCCATGACCTACCTTAAAAATAACATTTCTTAAAGAAGTTAAACTTCCCATTTTATTTTCCTAAAAACAAATTTCTATACTGATACATAATGATGTATGCCAAAAAAAATCGCTACTATTCGTAAAAAACACAATATTATTACTCCCTAATAACAAAATCGTTAAGAATTGATAAAAATCATAACATTTGCTCTAGCAAAATGATATTGATAAAAAAACAATCTCAAAATCAAAATATATGTATTAATTGTTGAGTATAAAACATATTGATTAAAATACTCACAATAAAATTTGGTGGAGGTGACCGGAATTGAACCGGTGTCCAAAATAGCTAAAAAATAAGCCACTACGAGTGTATTTGCTGTTTAAATTTAACGCTAAGCATCCCCAGCAACAGGGTTAACTTAACGCGAGATAATCAATTTCGTACTAATTTGCTTATCAAACAAACCAGACTAGATGGCTAAAATCATTTTCCAGCTAGCCAACATCGACTAGAAAATGGGCAACTAACTTAATTAAGCAGCTGCAGCTGTGGCCCAAGGGCCTTTAACACTATTATCTGCGTTTATTTTTTTCTGCCTTTTTACGAGGCCGGGCAGCTCCTCGACTCGCGCCTTATCTCAAAGATCTATTCTGTCGAAACCAAAACACCCCCATAAGTTATAATAATAAACAATTTATGTTTATTAATCAAATATACCCTACTAAAATTAGGTTAAAACTAGTATCTATATAATTCCATCATTAAAAAGTACACTGTAATTATGAAACCCATCCAGATATTTTTTTATGGAAACTATCTAGATTACCGTTTAGAAATAACGTTTTATCAAAGATTAAAACAAAAAACACCTATCAAATGGATTGATATTTCATTAAGACCTGACTTATTAAAAATAATAAACAAATCCACACAAGAAGCACAAAAGACCCTCTTCGCTCTTGATCAAAATGAAACGTTATATGAAGGACTTGATGCATTTTGTCTTATATGGGAAACCATTCAATGGCTATCTTGGATACCTAAGTTGGTACGATTACCTCTTGTTTATCAAAGCTGCTGGATCGTGTATACTATATCAGCTAATATGCGATTTCGTTTATATCGCCTGAGAAAAAAAAACCATCAAAATGATTAATTCAAGCCAAACCGAACCCGTTTTAAATGTCCTTGGAACACCATTACAACCATGTTGCTTTGCACCTCTTACAGGATTTTATCGCGATGGCTCTTGCCATACAGGCCCAGAAGATACAGGAAGACATCTCGTTTGTGTCTTAATTACCACAGAATTTTTAACATTCTCCAAAGAAGTAGGAAACGACCTATCAACACCTCGAACTGAATATGAGTTTGTAGGGCTAAAAGATGGAGATTGGTGGTGTTTATGTGTTTTGCGATGGAAAGAAGCTTATTTGCATGGAGTAGCCCCTCAGGTAAAACTAGAAAGCATTCATAGCGATGCGCTTAGATACGTTCCGCTTGAAGAATTCAAACAATATGCTTTCAAAGAATAACTATAGTCTCACTCATTCTTAAAAAAACACAATATCATCATCAACTAAGTAGATAATCAAAATCATTTTAACAACAAAATATCGTCAAGCAAGCGGTTTTGTAATACCATTAGATCACTATGGCATCAAATAAAAACGTTCAACCTCAAGATTTAGAATCAGAAAAAAGCTTACTAGGAGCCATGATGATATCTAGCGATGCTATTTCATTAATTATCGGGAAAGTATATGCTAACTCATTTTATAAACCATCCCATGGAACCATTTATGAAGCTATTTTAGATCTATATAATGAACATGAACCTATTGACCTATTGACCGTATCAAATAAACTCAAAAAAGAAAAAAAACTTGCAGAAGTAGGTGGAAGATCCTATTTACTTGAACTCACAGAGAGTATCCCCACAGCTTCAAATGCTGATTACTACGCCAATATTGTAGCAGAAAAATCACTACTTAGACGTCTAATATCCGCTGGCTCCAACATTATTAAAGATGCTTTTGATGAGGCCAATGAACCAAAAGAAGTTATTCAAGAAGCCCAACAAGCGATTATAGAACTATCAAAAGAAAGCTTTAAAGATAATTTCATCCATCTTAAAGAAGCTGTGAACACAGTTTTTGAAAAAATTCAAACAACGACCCCTGGAGAAAATAACCTTACAGGTATCCCTACAGGCTATCCTGATCTCGATAAAATGACATCTGGTTTTCAACCTGGAGATTTAGTTATCTTAGCTGCAAGACCCTCTATGGGAAAAACAACTTTGGCATTAAATTTTGCCCAACATATGGCAATTCAAGATAAAGTGCCAGTTGCTGTGTTTAGTTGTGAAATGCCTTCGGAACAACTAGCCGTAAGATTATTATGCTCAGAAGCAAAAATTGATTCTAAACGAATGAGAACCTCATCATTAAAAGATAATGAATATAGAGATCTCAATTTAGCATTTGGCAAGCTATCAGAAGCACCTATCTATATTGATGATTCTCCGAATTTATCCCCCCTAGAGGTTAAAGCAAAATTTAGACGTCTTGAATTAAAAGTTAAACCTCAAATTGTTATTATTGATTATTTACAACTCCTAAGAGGAAGTAAAAAGCGATCTGAAAGTCGTTATCATGAAGTATCTGAAATTGTTAGAGAAATAAAAGCCTTTGCAAAAGAATCAAACGTTGCTGTAATTGCTCTATCACAGTTAAGTCGTGATATTGAAAAAAGACAAGATAAACGCCCTTTGCTATCCGATTTAAGAGAATCTGGTGAAATTGAACAAACAGCTGATTTAATTATGTTTATTCATCGTAATGATGAAGTAGATGCCTCCAACCTAGAATTTTCAAATGTCCAACTTGTCATTGCAAAACATCGAAATGGACCTACAGGTAATATCGATCTTGGATTTAGAAAACAAGTATCAACATTTGTTTCAGTAATGAAAACAGCAGCACCAACACCGCCTCCAACACCAGAACCCTCCTTTTAGTTTTTATGAAATATATAGTTGTAATTATGGCATCCTTACTGATTAGTTCAGTATATGCACAATTACCAGATAACATCAGTCTAGAAGCTGATTACGTTACGTATACAAAAAAATCAAACACCCTCCAAGCTAGATCAAATGTGCAACTAAGCTACCAAAATTTAGATGTCTATACAGACAATTTTGAATTTAATACTGAGACAGGTGTGGTTTCATTTCCAACATCATTCATACTAAAAAATAGTATTCACAATGCTAGTGGAGACTCTTTATATTATAACTACAACTTAAATAAGGGTTTTGCTAACAATATTAAAATCACCTCCCGTAAGTTAAATTTAAAAGCAGAAAAGATTATTATTTCACCTCTAAAGACAACGCTACACAATAGCACCCTTTCAAACTGTAATTTGACTGACCCTCATATAACAATTTCATCAAAAGAAATTGATGTATACCCACTCTTAGGGGTGGTAAACGCAAAAAAAAACTGGCTACACATACATTTTCTACCATTTAAAATTCCGTTGCCGATAATCCCTTATGGCAATAAAAAACACTCTTTGTTAGGAAATAATCAATTTCTTCCAGAGTTTGGACAAAACTCAATTATGGGTTCGTATGCAATCTATAAATCATCCTACATTATCAACAACTACATCTCTGGCACAGCAAACGTTGGCTACACTGAAAATCTATATTGGATATTAGGTGGGAGTAATATCCTTTATCAAAGTCCTAGATTCTCACAAGCTATTCAATATTATTATTATAATATTATTAAAGAACCTTCTATCCTAGCTGTTACAGACATTAATTTTAATATCCCAAATATACAAAGAAAAAAGAATCAAAACATCCTTGATACATTAATAAGACCTTTCACAAATCAAAATCAATTAAATAAAAAAAATATACAGTTAATTATTCAAAGAAATATAATCGAACATAGCTATTGGGTTGACCATCTACCAAAAATAGTACTGTCAAATAACAATTCATCTTTCTTATCATTTTTATTAAATACACAACTATTTTATTCTAAGACAAAGGAATCATCCACTAGATCCGTTTTAACCAAATCAGATCAATTATTTTTTAAAAGCACTTTAGAAAAATCTTTCTCACTACAAAAAAACATAAAATTCACACCATCGCTTGATTTAAATACCAATAAATATGACAATAAAAAAAATTGGAATCGTTTATTTTTTATAACAAAATTATCAATAAACACACTACTTAATCCTGAAATAAGCTATCTTCAAAAAGTACTCAATAAAGGCAAAAGTCCTTTTCTTTTTGAACAAGAATACGCACTTATTGATAATGAAATAGGCCTAAAAATTAGTGAGTCTAGAAAATCAATTGATATAACCTATGAAGGATATTACACACTAGAAAAAAGCAAATTTAGAAAACAAAAGATTGCTCTTTTATACAAATTCCACTGCTGGGGCTTAGGATTTAATTGGAAAATTAATGAAAATGCTTTCGCAATACAATTATCTTTGCATTAATAAACTGTAAGTTTTTATGTTAGTTTTAAACTCAAACAAAAAACAAAACAATGAATCCAATTTGTTTTTCCCAAAATAATGTTCTATATTATAAATTTACCGTATAATAGCTATCATGAGTAACGAATTATCTGATATATTCATGATAAAAAAAACAAAAACCCATGAATCAGTAACATTTAAAATAAAAGATACCGTAGATGTTGTCTGGATGAGTCAAAAAACACTAGCAAACTTTTTTGAGATACCATTTAAAAAACTACTAAAACCTTTAAATGACACTTTAAATGAACTTAACAGCAACAAGAAGATACATATTCGCACCATATCATATGTACAAAACAACCAAGGGTCTTCACAAGCTATCCAAGAAATACAATATTCGTTTTTTATTGTTTCGTGGTTAGCATTCAAACTAGATACAGCTGTTGCAAAAGCATTTCAAGAGTGGGTAATTAAATCACATTTTACACTATCAAAAAATGGCTTTATTATTGATAAAAAAAGGGTAAATCAAGCCACAAAAAGAATACAAAAATTAACTAATGCTGTTTCAAAAATTAACAAGACCGCAACCGCTCAACAATCATCTTAACAACACTAACAAGGCGAACCATCTCATCCATAGTATTTGTAAGCCCAAGACTTATCCGAATACTTGATTTATTATCTTCAACAGCAACCCCTAAAGCAGCTAAAACATGTGAAGGCTCAATAGAGCCTACAGAACAGGCAGATCCAGTAGATAAAGCTATCCCCTCAAGATCACAATTCATAGCCAAAGCATAGCCACTACATCCTTGAAACGTAATATTTAACGTATTAGACAAAGATAATTCAGAATTCACACCATTTATAATGGTGCCAGTCATTTTCAGTAATTCATTTTTTAAATAATTAATTAATGAACGAGTATGGACTTCATAACGAGCAACATCCAAGTGAGTAACAGCAACACCAAAAGCAATAATACCCGGAACGTTTTCTGTAGATGCTCTAAGACCTCGCTCATGGAACCCTCCGTGTAACAATGGCAACATCTTTGATTCATCCTTAACATACAAGGCCCCAACTCCTTTTGGGGCATAAATTTTATGAGATGAAAATGACATAAAATCAACATCCAAATCCGTAACATTAAAATCATGTTTTCCTAAGACTTGCACGGCATCAGTATGAAACATGGCACCTTTTTCATGAGCTATTTCGGTTAATTTCTTTATATCTTGAATTGTCCCAATTTCATTATTACCAAATACAATACTTACTAACTTTGTATACGATTTAAAAAGAGTTTGGTATTGTGCTAAGTTAATATATCCATCTTGATCTACCGGTATAACATCATATTCAACACCATAAGATCGTAAATATTCCATAGTAACATTGACACTAGAATGCTCAATCGCTGATATTAAAATATGTACCGGCTCTTTTGAATATTGCCTTAAATCAGAAAAATATTTTAATACTTGGTTATTAGA
>PBEQ01000042.1 GCA_002719695.1 bacterium
ACAATATTTTGTTCATAGTGTTTTACATCATCAAAAATTGTCTCAATAGCTTTATATCCTTTTTGATCAACAATATGGGTATTTCCCATTCCTTTAACCAAACTGGGATTTGTAAATAAATCATTATAATCTCGAATTAGTTCCTCAGCATTTACAATATTAACTTCAATAGAATGTCCTTTTTTATTGGAGTAACTTCTTGTAAAAATAACCCCATAATCAGTATCTGCCAGTTCATTCTCAACCACATCAACTTGTTTTTTTAAGATCCATTCATCATAGGATTTAGGAAAAAAAGAAGACATAATTTGATGTTGTTGAAACTGAATTCTTTCTCTAATTTTATCTAATACATCTAAACTTGTTATAAAATCCTTTTTTTGAAGTGTTCCCGTTAATACCTCTAACTCCTTAATAAAATACGTCATATGAGTCATATCTTCAGAAACAGTTTCTGAAGTTGTTAAAGCGTTATCGTCTTGTAATTCTGCAACGATATCGGCTTGAACAATACTTAAGAAAAAAACAAATATAATAAATTTAAAAGTTAAATTAAGCATGGACTAATGTTAATATAACAAATCATAGTTTGTTTAGCAAAACAAACAGACCTACCATTCTGTCCTCTAAATGTTTTATGTTTAAAAATAATCCTTTCCGTGTACATATCATAGTAACCAAAGATAAGGTATTACATATAATTTCCAAAAGGTATCTAAATGACAAAAAAAACAAAAACAACCAAAGAAAATAAAAGCGATACTCCCAAACCAAAGGACAAAAGTAAAGAGCCAAACCAAAAAAAATCAAACACACCAACGATAAGCTTAAATAGTCTAAAATTACTATCTGTAGAAAAACTCTTAGCATTAGATGAAGCCAAAAAAATTGAAAAAGCCGCCACACTATCAAAAGAAGAACTTTTTAATAAGCTATTAGCCATTAAAATCGAAAATAGCGAAACAATTATCGCGTATGGTGTCTTAGAAATTATGCCTGATGGTTATGGCTTTTTAAGAACAGAAAATTACTTACCTAGCGCCTATGACATTTATGTTTCACAAGCACAAATAAAACGTTTTGGGATTGCTTCAGGTGATATTATTTTAGGAGAAATTCGTCCTCCAAAATCAGATGAACGTTATTTTTCATTACTTCAAATTGAAAAAGTTAACGAACAAGATCCCGATACAATTAAAACAAGGATTAATTTTTCACAACTAACACCCATTTATCCAACTAACCAACTAAAACTTGAAATCGGACAAACCCCCATTTCAGGTCGTATTATTGATATGTTAAGTCCTATAGGAAAAGGTCAACGATCTATGATTGTTTCTCCTCCAAAAGCAGGAAAAACAAGTATCCTCAAAGAAATAGCGAATAGTATTTCTCATAATCATCCGGAAGTAGTAATCAAAGTACTATTAATTGATGAACGACCAGAAGAAGTAACTGATATGGAACGTTCTGTTAATGGCGAAGTGATTTATTCCACGTTTGATGAACCCCCTGAGCAACATGTAAGAATATCCGAACTTGTATTAGAAAGTGCCAAACGACTTGTGGAAGCAAAAAAAGATGTAGTTATTTTATTAGACAGTATTACACGACTTGCAAGAGCCTATAATTTAGTGGTACCACCCTCTGGAAGAACCTTATCTGGAGGACTTGACCCTAGCTCACTTCATAAACCAAAACGTTTTTTTGGAGGAGCACGAAATATTGAAACAGGTGGCAGTTTAACCATTATTGCTACAGCACTTGTTGATACCGGATCCAGAATGGATGATATTATTTATGAAGAATTTAAAGGTACTGGTAATATGGAACTTCATCTAGAACGACGCTTAGCAAATCGACGCATTTTTCCTGCCATCGATATTATTAATTCAGGTACTCGAAAAGAAGAACTATTAATCCCCCATGATATTCTTAAAAAAGCATATTTATTACGCAAAAATATTGATTCAGAATCAGGAACAGAAGAACTCATCAAATTACTTAATCAAACCGATAGCAACGACGATTTTTTAAATTCTCCGATCTTTCGATAACGTCCCCAGTATATAAAATAGTAGTTATTTCCCTCTAAGATAATATAAAATCGTTTAAAAAATCATTAATAATAATAAAGACAACGATACATCAAAAAGGTTAAATCCCACTAAAAAACCTTAAACAAAGATCTTATTAATATGTTCCCTCGTTAAATTCATCTACTTCCGTTATTCGTATTACATTGATTTCAATACGTCGATTTTTGGCTCTATTTATGGAGCTATTATTATCAACTAAGGGTCTATGCTCGCCAAAGCCCTTGGCTGTTAATCGCGTTGGATTATACCCACGCTGAAAAATATAATATTTTACAACTGAAAATGCTCGAAAAAAAGATAGTTCCCAATTTGATGGATAGTCATCTGTTTTAATAGGAATATTATCAGTATGTCCCTCTATTTCTAAAGGGTTCATAACGTCATCAAAAATGGCTCCGACATCTGCCAATACCTCTATACCACTAGAACTAATATCAACTTTACCACTTTTAAAAATAACAGGTGAACTTAAAATCATTTTAACGCGATATTCATCAACCACCACATGAGCATACTCCGATAAATCTTCTTTTTTAATATAATGATTAATTTTACTTACCAATAAAACATCTGTTGTAATGGTTTGTTGTTTATCTTCTACCTTATCACCAAATTTTACTTGTAACTCTGTCATAAAATCATGGGTCTTTTCATTGTTATAAGACAATACAAACAACAAAATAAATAACATCATTACAAATGTTACTAAATCAGCATAAACAGTTTGAACCTCGCTGTTACCGTCATCTTCTATGGATTGATTAGGTTTAGATAATTTTTTACGAAGCACGTTATACCCCTATTTAGCTTTAATAACACTATCCTGTTGGTTTGATTCCAAAAATGATGTTAAATACTTTTCGACTTTTAAAGAAATCTCTTTTTCCATTAACATATCAATACCTTGAGAAATAATTTGTCGTGATAAAATCTCTTCTTCACTCAACGATTTAAATTTATTAGCTAAAGGAATAAAAAAAATAGACGTAAAAATTAAACCATATAGCGTTGTTAAGAGCGCCAAAGCCATTCCTGAAACAATATTTTCTATATCAGTTACATTCTTTAATACCTGAATAACCCCAATAACCGTTCCAGCCATTCCAAACATAGGAGCAAACGATCCCATTGTTCGAATTGTAATAATTTTTTTACTATGACGATTTCGTAGTTCATCAATATCTGTATACAAGGTATCTAATACAAATTGTTTATCTAAACCAGCCGCAACCATATCCATAGCCCGCGATAAAAAATCATTATTATAAGTAGCAACCTTATCTGGTAATGCCTGCCTTGAAACACTTTGTATTTGCTCTGATAAATCAACCATGACTTTAACAGCCTGGGTAGGTTCTAAAAAACGTCTTTTCTTAAAAAATATAGCAATTAATAAGCCTCCTAAGCCTCTAAAATCTTTAAATGACGTACTAACAAGTGTCGAACCAATTGTACCTAGAGCAACCAACATAAAGGCATTAAACTGTAAGTAAACCGCTGTGTCATTACGAACATCAGGCGCTCCAAGATAAATCGCTAAAAAAGCAATAAAAAGACCTATAAAGATATTTAAATTCATAACACCCTCCTTATACTGCCTTTAATTTTTCGGATAAACTAATCTTACCTTGCGAATCTAATTTCTTTAACACTTTAATAATCGTATCTTGCGCTTTTTCTATCTGAGATTCATTAACTGATTCACTTTTTAACTCTAAATACTGGTTAACCATATCACGAGCTCCCTTTGTTAAGTTGTCACTTATTTTAGAAAACAAATCTTGATCAACCGAAACCAACGCTGTTGATAATTGCTCTAAATTAAGATCCGATAATACCAACTGCAGTTCAGAATCATCTAATAATAAAATATCATCAAATAACAGCATATGAGGTCTTAATTTTTTATATCCTGCAGGATTTTCTTTTTTAGAAAAATCTGTAATATTTTTTCGCTGACGATTTGATAATGATTGTGATAACCCAACAATTTTTTCTTCACCCCCAACAAAACATTCAACATCTGATTTTAATTTCTTCTCTAATTTATCGAGTAAATCCTTACTTCCCAAACGCTGATCTACTAATAAAACCGTTACCTTTGCCTGAACCTTAGGCTCTAATTCATTTAAAATGCGTGCCGCTAAATTTGGAGGTAAAAACGAAATAATTAAGCTAATATAATCAGGTTTTAACTTTTGGCTTTTAATAAGAAAAATTAAATCAGATATATTATTTTGTGATATAAAATCAAAGTAGCGCTTAACTTCTTGAGCCATATTTAAATTCATCTCAGAGTTATTACCGCTACCACCAAACCCTTCTGGTAACTCTAAATTTGGATTTACATTAATAGAAGGACCTGAATCACCTCCGCCATCTTTATCAAGTAAAAGCTTTTGATAACGACTGTAAAGAAGCATAAAGAAAATACCCAAGATAACAAGACATAAATAAAATAAGTTTGAATATGATAATAATTTTTCCTGACCTGGAACAATCGTGATACTTTGGGCTTTTTCATTTGGATCCTCATAAAAGGGTCGAAAATCCATTTTAATTTTATCCCCTCGACTTTCTTTCATGCTTAGAATATCTTTTAAAACGGCCTCTGCTTTTCGTGCTTGATTACGAGGATAAGATTTATTAACCAAGACCTTAACTAACATCCGTTTAACTTTTGGTTCTACCAAGGTTGTAACAGAATCATAAGGAAGTTGTTTTAAAGAGTCTGGTGCAATATTTTTTAAGGCTGGAACACCTGGAAGAATATATACCTGATCTGTATCTTGTTTTCCACGTGATTTAGATTTTTTAGGGTTGGATTCTTTAGTATATTTAACACTATATTGTGAATCTGTCATTTGTACTTGAACACGAACTATAAAATTATGTTTACCAAACATAGCATCTAAAGATTGTTGAGCAATTTCTGTTAAATTACTTTCTATCAAATATCGATCTGAAGCTCCAAAAACAACTGTAGAGCACATCAAAAAGCCCACTATCAAACCAATTATTTTTTTCATGATTACTCCTTATTTTTTTTTACAGGAACTTTTACAGCCCATTTGCCATTATCGAGCTCTTCTACAACTACATTAACATTTTTACCCAACTGTTGCCTAACTTCCTGAGCATAACTAAACGCAGTATTGGAATCATTAACGACTCTTAAAACTTGCATAGGAGTATCTGAGGATACTGTATTTTTTTCTGATGCTTTTGTTTTATTATCAAAATAGGCTTTTGCCAAGGCTTCTTGCCGAGTAACTTCTTTTTCTGCATTGGCAATAAATGTTTTTAAATCTGTTCGACTTGGACTTAAATATAAGGCTCTCTTCCAAGCATCTACCGCTTTTTTTATTTGGCCTGACATATAAAAAGCCGATCCCATACGTTCAAATATCATTGGATTTTCTGGATCAAAGTTTGCTAACATCTGTAACGAATCCACTGATTTTGATGGCATGCCGCTACGTAATTGAATTAGAGAATCATTCCAGTATTTTTTTTCAATGTTTTCTACTTGATAAGAACCCAATGGAAGATCTAAGCAACGATCTAATAATTGCTTAGATTCAAAGTTTTTTCGATCAAGATATAATGACTGAACTAATAAATCTTTTGGTAACGTTTTTTTTCCTTCTAAAATATATAGTTTTGATTGACGTTGCAACCGCTTAATGGTTCTCATAACACTATCATCTAAGGATTCATCTTTACCAAATTGGCGCTCATTTTCAGCTTTATCCGCATTAATAGCTTCAAAAATATCTAACATTTTTTTTTGATGCCGTTGTTTTTTATTTAAGGCCGCTAGCGGTATGTTACTTAATGTTTCGTTGGCTTTTGAAAATTGTTTTCGCTTTATTAGTGAATCATATTCATCTAAGATTTCTAACATGTCTTCTGTTACAGGAATCGTTTGAACCGGTTCTTCCATAACACGTTGCTGAGCATATTGAACTTGAGTAACAGGTTGCGTTTTAATGACCGTTTCTGTGGCTATCGGTTGCTCAAATACATCATTATCGAAATCATCATTTGAGCTAAACTGTTCATTATCTTCCGTTATGTCATCCTCATTAAAATCACTATCATTATTACGATTTAAAGATTTTGTAAAAAACTTTTTTAAATTTACAGCCGAACTTGTTTTACCAGCTTGTTGATCTTGTAACTCCAAGTCTCGAGCTTCATCAAATTCTGATTTATCTGAATCTGGAGCAGAAGCTACTGCAAAAAGGTTGGTTGACATACTCACCAAAACAACTACACATACTAAAAAAAAATTATTTTTATTCATATCGATAATATAGTCTTTATTATAAGAGTGTTTTACAACACTTTAAAGAGCTACTAAGAAATTCCCCTTAACTTGCTTTTTTAAACATACTGAAAACAGCTTCAATTGAGCTTAACGTTTTCCTTAAATCATTATCATCATGTAATGCAGATGTAAAACAGGCTTCATACTGCGATGGTGGTAAAAAGATACCCTGATTTAACATGGCATGAAAAAATGCTTTAAAAAGGGTCTGATCACATGCTTGAACAGCTGAAAATGATTGTGGAAGCGTATCCGTAAAAAATAGGGTAAACATAGATCCTTTACGACTCACTACAGCCGACATATCTGTAGCTTGAATACAATTTTCAATCCCTGAAACTAACTGCGATGTATAGTTATCTAAAGCCTTAAAAACAGTCCCATCTTCTAATAAACGTAAGGTGGTTAACCCCGCAGACATAGCCAACGGATTACCAGAAAGAGTCCCCGCTTGATAAACAGGCCCCAATGGCGCTACATAATCCATAATGGCCGCTTTTGCAGCATAAGCTCCGCATGGAAGTCCGCCACCAATAACCTTACCAAGAATCACCATATCGGGTTCAACGCCTATCCATTCATGAGTACCCGATCGCTGTGTTCGAAAACCACACATGACCTCATCAAAAACAAGCAAAGCACCTACTTTATCACACCATTGTCTACACACAGCAACAAAGTCTAGGTCTGGAACAATAACTCCCATATTGCCAGCAACCGGTTCCATTAAAACACAGGCAATATCATCCCCATGATCCTTAAAAAAATCGTGTACTTGCTGCGTATTATTATAATCTAACACAGCCGTATGCGATACAGAATCAAGGAGTACCCCTGCACTATCTGCAACCCCTAAGGTAGCTGAACCCGAACCAGCAGCAACCAATAAAGAATCGACATGCCCATGATAACACCCTTTAAACTTAACAACTATTGAGCGCTTGGTTACACCACGAGCAACACGAATAGCACTCATAGATGCTTCTGTACCCGAACTAACAAAGCGAACTTTCTCAACATAAGGATAAAATGATTTAATTGCTTCAGCTAAGTCTGTTTCTAGTTGTGTGGGAGCCCCAAACGTTGTGCCAGCTTGCATGGTTTTTGCTAAGGTTTCTAAAATATCAGGATGCGCATGACCTAAAATAAGCGGTCCATAGGATAAAACATAATCAATATAATCATGATTATCTTCACAAACAACATGGGAACCAATCCCTTTTTTAAGAAAAACAGGGGTTCCTCCTACGGCTTTATAAGCACGAACCGGACTGTTAACGCCGCCAACAAGAGATTGTTGTGCGATATTAAATAAGGATTCTGACTGGTAATGATTCATACGTCATATAAGTATAACGAGCTATGCGCAATAAGAAAATATGTGAGCAACCAAAAAACGTCATAAATACTAAGATTGTCATGGAAATATTGTAAAAGACTGGTTAAATAGGTACAATCGACGGATGGCATTAGGCTTATTGGGTGTGGATCATACACAAACTGCCATCAAAAACATTGAACCGATTTTTTTAAATAAAGACGGAAAACAGCGTTTGTATGATCAAATTCGCTCTACAACTATTATTGATGAATGTATTATCTTAACAACATGTAATCGCGTTGAGTATTATTTGGTTGCCAATGATTTGGATGCTGCAAAAACGTGGCTTATTACTGCTATTTCTAAACAAAAACAGGTGTCAGAAGATATAATTTTATCCTTACTAAATTATCATCAACGAGAACATGCCATTCATCATTTATTTGATGTTGTTTCGGGTATTCAGTCCATGGTATTTGGTGAAAATGAGATTTTAACTCAGGTTAAACAAGCCTATGAAGAAGCAGCTAACCTTAATTTAACCGGAGCGATCTTAAACAAATGTTTTCAGGTAGCTATTAGTGTAGGAAAACGAGTGCGATCTGAAACCGATATTAGTCGCGGTGCTTATTCAGTTAGTTCAATAGCCATTGAAGCCATTCGTCAAACACAACTTGATTACTTTTCTAAATCAATTTGTATTGTTGGTATGGGAACAATGGGTATTCGCTGTTTTAAAAAATTATACGCCTTAGGTCATCCTGATGTAACAGTCTGTAATCGTAGTCAGGCTGCTGTTGATGATATTGCTAAAAAACACCCCGTTAAAACCCTACTCTTTAACGATGTTTTAACCGCTATTAAGGAATTTGATATCATTATTACAGCAACATCGGTTAGACAGCCGTTACTACTTAACACACACTTTAAAACAGCAAAACAGTATTTACTAATTGATTTAGGACTGCCTAGAAACATTGATCCTAGCTTAGAAGACTATTCTGAAATAACCTTAATTAATGTTGATGGCTTAAAAGAAGTAGCATCCATTAATGTAAAGAAAAAAATGGGAGAATTATCAAAAGTAACCGCAATTATTGAAGAAGAATTAACCAATATCTTAAAATGGTTTTCATTTAAAGAATCCCATGCCTAAAACGTTAAGAATTGGGACTCGCCAATCTCAATTAGCTCTTAAACAAGCTAATATGATAGCAGAACTGCTCCGTAACCACGTTTCTGATTTAACAATTGAGATTGTTGGTATTACAACCGAAGGTGACCAAAACCAACATCAACCCCTCCACGAACTTGGGGGTAAAAGTGTTTTTATTAAATCTATTGAACAGGCTTTATTAAAGGGTGAAATTGATTGTGCGGTACATTGTTTAAAAGATGTAACATCAGACCTCCATAATGACACCGAATTAATTGCCTATCGACCAGCTGAAAGTGTGAGTGATTGTATTATTATGACCAACGGACACTCTTATAAATCGCTAGCAGATTTACCTCATGGTTGTTCTATTGCAACATCCAGCTTAAGACGACAGCTATTATTAAATCATCATAGACCCGATATTGTTATAAAACCCATTCGCGGAAATGTGGATACCCGAATTGCAAACTGCCAAGCAGGTTATGCAGATGGTCTGATGTTGGCAAAGGCTGGCTTAGTACGATTACAGCGAGATAAAGAAATTAGCTTAGTATGTGATCCAAGCCAATTTACCCCTGCTCCTGGGCAAGGTGTTATTGTTATCCAAAAAAACCGATCAGACACGCATTTAAACACCTATCTAAGCATTTTAAATGATGAGTACCAACAAGTCCTATCGCAGTATGAACAAGCTATTATTGTTGATATAGGACTAAGTTGTGATTATCCATTGGGAGTATATGCACAAAAACACAATGATGAGGTAGTTATTAATGCCTGTTGGTCAACAAAAGCATGTACCACGTTTAATACCCAAACAATTAGTGGTACAACCCACTCAATAACCAAAAAGATTACCGAGTTAAGTAATCATATTAAAAAAAGTCTCTTATCATGAAAACTGGAATTGTCTATTTTATTGGAGCTGGTCCTGGAGACCCTGATTTAATAACCCTAAAGGGATTAGCCTACCTTAAAAAAGCCGATGTTGTTTTAACAGATCAATTGGCTCATCCCCATTTGTTAGCAACCTGTTCTTCCAAAACAACGATTATTCATGTTGGAAAAAAAAAGGGTCATCATTCTAATACACAAGAGGATATTAATGCCCAGTTATTAGAGCATGCACAAGCAGGTAAAACAGTAGTGAGATTAAAGGGAGGCGATCCTTTTGTTTTTGGACGCTTAGGCGAAGAAATGGAATGGCTTACTAAGCATAGAATTCGTTACAGTGTGATTCCGGGTGTTAGTTCGGCGATTGCTGGGCCTGGTTATGCGGGTATTCCGTTAACCCATCGTCAAAAATCACGATCTGTTACGTTTATTACAGGTACCCAAATTCAAGGAAAAACACCTACTGAAATTCCCAAAACAGATACCTTAGTATGTTTAATGGGGTATCATCAGCTACCAACACTTATTCCATTATTATTGGCCTCTAATGGTTATACTAATACTACCCCCATCGCCATTATCTCAAAATCAACCTATCCTGACCAAAAAACCTTAAAGGGAACCCTAGGAAGCATTATAAAAGAGGTAGAAAAACACCCGTTACCAACGCCAGTACTCTTGGTTATTGGCGATGTTGTAGAATGTGCAAAAACTTGTGCTTGGTTTAAACAAGCTGCTTTTACTAAACGAATTATTTTATGTCGCCAAGCTATAAATACAGATCGTTGGGTAAAACCGTTACAAGAACAGCAATATGATGTTATTCATGCTCCCATTATTGAGACCCAGTTTAACTCCCAGCACACAATAACAAAAACAGACCTTAAAGACTGTGATTACCTAATTTTTACGTCCTCTCAGGCCGTTATATTTTTTATGAAAGCACTGTTAGAGTTACATGGTGATAGCCGGTTACTAGCACACCTAACGCTTGTTTCGTTAGGGCCTAATGTAACCAAAACATTAGCAGACTATGCTTTAAAACCAGATATACAAGCCAAAGAACCAAGCCAAGTAGGTGTATTACAGGCTTTACCGCCAACGTTAACAGGAAAAACCATTCTTTATCCAACCTCAAATGAAGCAGATACCGCCTTATATGAGGGCACAAAAAAAGCTGGAGCAACCATAAAACAAATACCTTTATATAAAACAGTAGCGCGTTCTTGTGATTATTTAAGTATTAATGAGACTGATTGTGTCGTTGTCTTTAGTGCTTCTGCAGTAAAACGTTATAGTATTCACAAACACTGGCCCAAAACATGTACTATGATTGCACTTGGGAAACAAACCGAAACAGCTTTAAAAAAAGCTGGATTTAAGCATATTAAGGTTTTAACAGAACCAACACCAAACGCTTTACTAGAACTATTATCTAAGCAGCCATCTTCAAACTAAGCGCTATGCTAGGACTAATGATTATTATCCTAGGGTGTAGTTTAATCATTTATGTTACCAGCAAAGATGTTTTATATTGGTTATACCAATGGCTAAAAACCAAGTTTTATTACGTGTATTATAACAAACAAGGGTTGGACTTTTGGCCACAACAAACGGCTTATCATAACAACGAAAATCCACTCTATATAACCAGTCCATTTGGTGAGTTAGCTCCTTATTTAAAAACTCTAGATGCTATTCACACGAAAACATTTATAGATTGTGGTTGTGGTAAAGGCAATATTTTAATGGAAGCCGGCCAATTTCCTTTTAAAGCATTAGCAGGCATTGAACTTGACCCTAATATGATGGCAATTTGTAAAACAAACCTAGAAACATTACGATTACAAGCCAAAACAACCCTATACTGTGGATCTGTTAACGATTATGAACAAACCATTGCACAGTTTGGTATTATTTACTGTTATGGGGTGTACCAAAAAGACGCGTTAGAATCATTGTGTTATAACATTAAAAACCAACCTGTTTCTAAAATCCTGTTATATAGAAATCTAAGTGATCCAAGCCCCCTATATAATGCCGGGTTTAAACTAACAAAACTCTTTAAAAAAAGTAATTTAGCAGATTATACTCTTTGGGTTTTTAGAAATTAAACACGTTGCTAGCTATTTGGTTTTGGAATATAACTAACGTTATACTTCAAGATCTTCGCGATCAACCGTAGATTCTGTTCGTTCTAGATCATCCTCTTCATCGGCATCACTTACTCAAGTGCTCGAACCACCACCTACACCTTCATCATCTTACTAGTCACTCCCTTTACTCTCTTCAACTCCTTTGTCGCTTAATGCGTTGCTCTCTCTGTCGCTGTCAAGTACATTAGCAGAACGAGAAGCAAGTTGAGGATCAGAATTTGAACGAGGAATAAAACCCCTTTCTCGTTTAGGAGAAGCAAGTTGAGAATCAGAATTTGAATGAGTAATAGAACCCCTTTTTAGTTTAGAAGAAAGAGGAGTAGCAGCAGGATCAGGATCAGGAGCAGGAGTAGGAGCAGGAGCAGGATTAGGATCAGGATCAGTATCAGGTTTATCCAATTTAATAGGTTCCATAAACTCAGTATTGTTTTTTAACCAAGGTATTTCAGAAGCTTTTCTTTCCTGCTTAGCATTATGATCGTAGCCACAACAGCCACCCATACCTCCAAGGATAAATCCAACCCCAGCACCAATCGCCGCACCCACTCCAAGACCTGCGGAACCTAACAAAGCACCAGTTGCCGCACCCGCAAGAGCTGATCCTCCAATAGCTGCTTTTTTACCGCTTTGGATTTTATCTTTTGGATCCTCTTTGTCTCGATAATCAGTATCTCTATCACGATGTAGAGAACTAATTTGACCAGGTTTATCAAAATGTCCAATTTTTAACCTCATGTTTCCATTACTATCAGAAGCTACATATAACATTTTCAATTTACCTTCATGTGTACTTGGAAGCTCAAAATATTTGTCTTTATATGTCTTCTTACCGTCATCATTTAATGAATTAAAATTTTGAATAAATTCTTGTAATTGTGGACTGGTTTTCTGATCATCACGATCTAGAACAATAGAATGTTCAAAAAATGAATCATATTTACCTTCCTTTGCAGGACTTACATCAACAAAAAATTGTTGATACATATGATCACGGAATGCACTCTCTGTTAATTTTTCAAACTCACCAGGAAAATCAAAACAACTTAGACATTCTCTTTGAAATTGCGCTTTACCTCCAAATTCATTTTTAAGAGCAATTATTTGACCTCCTATACCGGAATCTTTTACTGATTCATCATCAGGCTTATATTGGTTCCACTTTCTATCAATGTATTTAAGTAAGTCTCTTTTATTAGTACGCAATTTCTGACCACCGGAGCTTATTACTTCACCTTGCTTATTAATGTCAATACCATCTTGGCGAAAAAATTCTCGTAATAGCTCCTTCAATTGTTTTTCTGAAGATGTTAGCTCATCATCATAAGATTTTTGAGCTTTTAGTCTTAACTTATCTGATTCTTTTAACCCACGCCAGTAGTCTTTTACTTCAATAGAATCCGCCGTTATATCTTCCTTAAGAAAGCCATCATCACCTACTAAGCCTAAACTGGCAAACGATTCATAATCAGGGTGCTTGCTCATATCTCTTAATTGTTTAAATTGACAAATCTTTATATTTCCATCGACAATTTCATCCATAACAATATTTGTATCTTTTATTCTAGTAGACGTTGTGAATGTTTTTGGATTTTTAGCATATGCTAGTTTATTAACTAATGCAAAAAATTCTTGTGATAACTTGTAGGCATCCTTATCTAGGTCTAGAAAACCATGACAACCTTCTTCTTTTTTAAGGGCTACTAAATCTTTAAATTCCTTAAGAAGTGGTTCATCAAGAAATTTATCAAGTGATAGTGATTGTGGTAAGGACATCAAGTCTTCCATATAACGTTTAAATTTTGGTACAAACTGCCCGTCATTCACGTCGTCTAACACGTCGTCTAAACGGCCATTAAAATCTACTAACTCTTTCCATTTGTTAGTAAGATTGCCTGTAAGTGTGTCTATTGATTCTGCACTATATAAATCACTTTTTGAATAACGAGCGACAGTATCAGTATGCTCTATATCTTTAAAAGTAGCTAGTGAACTATAGTGCTTTTGAAAATCTGCGGTTACTGATGAAACAACTTTTTGAGCATTAAAATTTACTTGATTTACAGCATGCCTGTCTTTAAAACGACCCTTAACATCTTTATTAGCAATAGCATTATCATTATGAATTTGTAGAGACTCAGACTCATGTTGAACTAATTTTTCAAAAAAGTAGTCTCCCAAAACACTATCCGTAGAACGAGCCAAACTTTGATCATTTTGACTTGTAGCTATGTTTTGTAAAATATAGTTACGGTTTTTATCCAGACCAGCTAACACAACTTGTTTTCTGCCAACAGTGTTAAAGTAGGCTTGTGATTCATCATTAAATTTATTTGTTAGAACCATAGAACCCATTAAACAGGCCTGTAAGAACTCTTTTTTTTCGCCTCTATCACTATTTTTAAGATTCTTACCTTTGTTAGCAAAAAGGATGCCCTGCTCAATCATTCTTGATAAAGCTCCTAAAAGCTGCGCTATATCTTCAGCAGTAATGTCATCTGGTATCTGACCCTCCAAGACTTGACCTACTCTTGATAAAAAATGTGTCTTGTCAGTTGGCTTTTTGTGATATAAATGTTTGTCTTTGGATAAAGCAGTAATAAACTCATTTTTTGGATTATTTCCCGTAAATGATTTCTTAATTACTTTCATTAAGCTCATGTCATTTTTAAGACCTTCCATAAATTGTTGTGGGGAAATTCCAGGCATTCTGTCAATACAAAACCCCTTAGTTGTAAGCACTTCCATATCTTTAGGTGTAGATTTCCGAGGAGTAGTAGACGTAACATCACCAACATCAGCAATAGAAGCAGCATCAGAAGCAGCATCAGAAGCAGCATCAGAAGCAGCATCAGAAGCAGCATCAGAAGCAGCATCAGAAGCAGCATCAGAA
>PBEQ01000043.1 GCA_002719695.1 bacterium
AATAAAAGCATTTGATGCAGGTAGAGATTTTATAGTATCTTCAATAGATAAATCACTAAAATAATGGTCATATAATTTATTAAAAAATATATCAATAAAAATTGCATGCTGATAATGTGTTTCACAAAAAGAAAATAAACTAGCGGGTTGATAATCAATAAAGTTTCTTAAAAATAATTCTACATTAGTATGTAAAGAACTACTTTCAACTAATAAATCAGATAAAATAATATGTTTTTTTGAATGTGATATAAAATAATCCCAAATATCAATAAAAGTAGGGTTTAAAAAACAAGCTTTAAATAGAGGGGAATAACAGGCAGTTTTTTGGTGATTTATAAAGCCTTTTGTTAGACAGATAAGGGTTTTTTTATCAAGAAAATTTGATGAAAAAACAGGTTCTAAATAGGCAAAATAAGCCCCCTTCATATTAGGGATTAAGCTATTAATAAACCATTGGTTGAGGTATGGTTTATCGGGAGAATGTGTTAAAAGAAAATGTATTGCAAAACAGAGTTTCTTAAATAAAGAGAGTTTGAAATTTTTAAAAGAAAAACGAGTCATTAGCCGCGTCATAAATAATAAATAGTCATACATTAAGTGATACTCATGATTATCATTTAGATATAAATTAAAGGTATCAAATAAGCTGTTTTTTTCTTCCCATCCATTAATAAATGAGCAAAATAAATTAAGTGCTTTATCATGTGATGGATGCCGTAAAGATTTAAGTAATAACTTTCTACTTGGAAGCTCAGTACAACAAATCTCTAACTGTTTTTTAACATGAATAGGATCAATTCCATGTTGGATTAGAGTTTTGGAATTAGAAGAAAGAAAGCAGTATAGTTGTTCTGTAATATGCAAATTCTGTCGCAGAGTTGGCAGTTTTTTAAACAGTAAGTTTATAATCTGATCGGTTACAGCAATTCTAGGTATAGGGGTATTTATCGTTTCTTTATATAGCAAAGCTAAGTCATCAAAGTTAGTACGAACATTATCAGATGAAAAAGGTAAAAAGCTATCAAGAAGTTCATAGCACGTTGTTTGTTTTTGAACAGTAAGGTGTTTTTTTGCATAGTGAGCTAAAAATTGTAAAGAGTAGACATAATTAAATGAATCAATAGCTTTTGTAATATGATTAAATAATAAAGAGTCTTCAGTGAGTTCTTTGTAATATAGAGCTTGTTGAATTGTTGTTGCGAATGTTTCATGTAAAAACAGTTGTGAAAATATCTCTGGATAATGAAGTGATAAATCTGTTAAAAAATGGTGTTTACTTTCATCAAAAATAGCATCTGATAAGCTTACAATATGTTTAGCTAGTATTATGGATGGAACAAAGTTACATTGCTTTAAAAATTTGCAAATATCAGCAAGTGACAAATCCCCCATATAGCAAAGTGATGCATAACCAATAATGTGATTTGCTGAAGATGATAAGGAGGGTAGTATGAGAGGATCCTGAAGTAAATTTAGATAAGGAGCGCAACGAATCAAAAGTTCATGGTAGGCATTAAAATTTGAAAGAGACGAGATAGATTTAAGTAGAAAAATAGTGAAATCTTTATGTGTAACATGAAATATTTCATTAAGATGATTTATAAAAGAAGCTAAGGTAATATCATCAAGATAATCTAGATAATTAAGTAAAATACCGCTATTAAACGATGGATTGGAATTAGTAGTAAAAAACATAATATAAAAGCAGTTAGCAGAGGCATAGTCTCTGGATTGTAAGTATTCAAAGCAAGATGAGAGCTTATTAAATTGAAAACAATAATCAATCCAATTGACAATATCATAATCATTAAAAAACGCTAAAGAAGATGGCTCGCACTCAATATTAGAATGAATAAGTAATGGATGGTGATGTGAATTAGTACTAGGCTCGAAGTAATGAGGAAAGTAGTTTAAGAAAGTGGGGTGCATTAACCATTGATTTAATAGATTAGTTGAAAATGTAAAGGAGTTGTCAGTATTGTTTTGGATAATAAGTTCTAAAATACTAAGGCATATTTCAAACTGATTATTTTTGCAAAGAACCCAAAATGAAGCTGGCTTATTTAAATACAATAACTCTAAGCAAAAAATAAATTGATCAGTATGATGAGGAAGTAAATTATAGAGTAAATTAACAATAACGTTGATATTAATTTTATCTGAATTATAAATATGAGAAACATAGCTATCAATAGGATGAGTTGATTTCTTTGTGGCGTTAAAATAGGAAAGAAAAGAGTGGTTTTTAAATGATTGCTGAGCTGTTAAAAATAGTTTTTGATCTGATTCAATAGGTGATTGTTGAAGAAAACATAATAAATAAAATACTAAGCTACTATGATTTTCATGAAGTAGGTTTAGATAGTAAAAGGGATCATCTTGAGATTTGATGATGTCCAAAGCCATTGTGCCATCGATTAATGCGCATTCAAAAATAACTAACTTAAGATCGTCTTCTGAAGAAAACGAAAGAATATCTAAATAGCTAAACCAGTAAGAAAAACGAGAGTAAGAAAGTTGTTCAGGCGAGTGTTGTAGCAGCTGTAATAGTGTTAAGGTTTGGTGAAATGAAATAAGATTATTATCCATGATAATTGTTTTTAATTCATCTAATAGTAATGTTTGATGAGTTGAAAAAAAGTAATCAATAGATGCTGATTCAAAGTTTTTAATTAAAAACGAGTCCAAAATATAGCGGGCAAGAATATTACAAATATTTCGATAAAGTTGTTGAATAACATCAGGTGCTAAAATATCTAATGAATCGCTTAATAAATCGATTGTTCTCATAATTTTAAAGAGCTGATCTGCATAGTTAGAAGAATGTTCATCCGCTGCTAAAAAAGAAGATGTTACTGAGAATGTTTTTAAATAAGTATTAGCTTTTAAAATAAAAGCCTCTAAAGTATCGCTACGGATATCTTTCTTTGAAAAACTAGCAATGAGTTGACTTAATTGTTGAAAGATTTGATTGGCATTTTGAGTAATAATGGTTTTCATAATAACGGTTTCTTTGAAACTATTATTAGAAATCGCTTTTAAGCTTACAAGGGGATCACTAAGCTGATATTTCAAGCTATTCTCAATAAGAGATAAAATAATATTTTTAAGTAAAGGTTGAGATGAGTGAGATAAGTCGTGTAATCTAAGAATGAGCTGTTTGGCTTGTTGCGGACATTCTAAAATTAATGATGAGATAATTAATTTATCTTGGTCTTGTAATGAAAGGCCCATGGTATGGTCAATTTTTTCAGGTTGATCATTGTAATCATAAAATGATTTTAGTATATAAAAGAAAAAGTTAGCTTCCTGCCATTTAAACAAATCTAAATCCTGATTAAATAAGGTATTTAAGAAAAAACATATTCCATGATCCTCATCCTCTTTTGAAAGTTTTTTTAAGTATGTAAGTAAAAAAAGTGAAAAGCTAAGTAACATACCTGGAGTAGCTGAAAATAAATACGGTAAACTTTGTTGAATGTAGGGTTTTTGAATAATTGCTTCAAAAAGATTAACGTTTAGAGGGCTACTAAGACTAATACACGTTAAAAATATCTTATAATCTGACACTAAATTATGGCATGCAATTAATGTATCAGAGGGGTGAGGATGTTCATCATGTAACGTTATAATGATAGAAAACATAGGATGGTAGTGATTTATAAAGCCGTTTTCACACACATGATTTATATAAGGAAGAAGTCTATAAATTAAGGGTTTAAATAAAGATGTTGATGGAGGGATAATCTCAATAAAATCATAAAACTGATTTAAAAGAGAAAAAATAGCTTCAAATTTATGATAGTCGTATTTAGAAAGCTGATCTAATCCTGCTGTTAAAACAGATAAGATCAATTCAAGAATGTCACAGTCTTCTTTATTAAGAGTATCAATACATTCTTTAAATGAAATAAAAATCTTTTGAAGAGCTAAAATATCATAATCTGATAAAGTAAAAGTTTCTAACTGTTGAATTTGAAAAGAAAATGAACGCAAACATTCCTGTAAAAAATGTTTATCATGACTTATATCAAATTCGAAGACATATAGTGATGGTGTTAATAAAATAAGAGAATCGTTATCAACATCTATCAAACAACTAATAATATTTATAAGATGAGCAATTAAAATTTGTTGTAATAATGATATAGATTTTAGTGAAAACAAGAGAGAAATAAGGTGGTTTCGATGATTAAGAAATTCATCCATTTTATTCTCTTTGGAATAATTTAAAAGTTGTATTAAAGACTTACAAAGTGAACCACTAAGATAATAAGTAAGATGCGGCATGTTCTGAGATAACCAAGCTAGAATTGTTTTTTGAATATCAACATATTCAAAGTTTTGAGAATCACGGGATGCTTTAGCACTATAATAAGCTTTGATTAATGGTGTCATAGACGCAATTAAGAAATAAGGATCTTCAATTAATGGATCGGATGGTATTTCATTGAGAATGTTAGGGGGTGTTGAATCTGTTTTAATGTGATCATTTAAAGATAGATATGTTTGCGGTACAGTTGACTTATTCTCAAATGATGATTTAGACTCTGGATGAAGGGGCTTTTTAGCAAAGTAAGTTGCTAAATCAGTTAACAATTGTAATGATAGTGATGGTATATCATATTGGTTTTTTTGAATAAAATGATAATTTTCTTTTTGATTATTTTTCAGAGAAAAATAGGTAGGGACGAGTTTGGTAATATCATGTTTGATTGATGGATTTAAGTAATAAAATAGTCCTAAAAACAGTATTAAAGGCCGAAATGATGATAGCTGATGTTGTAGGGATACACCTAATAAAAAGACAAAAGAATCAAGGTGGGGTTTTATGATAGCAATAACAACATCAGCAGAATAATAGGAGTGCAATGCGTTGCAATAAGTTAGTAATCTTAAGGCTAATAGATCAATAGCATAGAGACTTTCTTCATGAGTTATTTCATATAAATAATTAATATTTTTAAAATAGTCAGCAAGTGTAGATTGTGTGAGATTATAGGTTAGCTTAACATTATCAAGCTCGTTCAAATTTAAATTGATATGTTGGGTTCGTATCAATATAAAAAACAACATTGTTTCATGTGATGGTTGACTACTAATAAAGTGAGTAAGTTTCATCAAACATTCAAACTCTAAAGTATGAGTTGGTGCAAACTCTATCCAGGTATTAAATAAGTTTGATTGAGTTAAAAATTTATAAGACATTTGAGAATAAAGACTTTTCCAAATAGTTGAAGAACACTTAAATATATAAGAACGAAAAATAGCAGTGCAACGATTAAGAAAATGGATAGAGTTGTACCATGTTAAAAAGGTTTCATCATTTTCTAAGGAGGGGGCATCCGTAGCTGGATAAAGCATAATAGTCGAATCAATTAGTGATAATAAGGAATCAGGATATAATTGTGATAGGTAATCCATACACTGGTTAAAGGTATGAGTTGAAAATAGGATGGGCATAAAAGAAAGTAAATGAGGAGATAATTTAGATTTAGAATGGTTACGATAGATTAAAGCCACCTTATCGCTTATTAAACTATAACGACCAAGTAATGAAACATAAAAAGACAGTATCGTAGACCATACTAAAAGATGGTAAATTTTTTGTGATAACTGGCCGATTGAATGAGATAAATTTTCTTCAATTTTAATAGAGGGATTTGAAACATTTTGAATAGACTTAGGTAGTTTACTTACATATTTTTCTAGGGATGTTTCATAAGAGCAAAGATACTCCGCAATAATTTCAGAAAAGTCATTTACTGGAAATACATCATGATAATAGGTGATAATGGATGTAGCTAATAAATCTAAATTAGTTGAGAAACATCTGTTAAAGTAATCAACCCAAGAACGAAGGGTTAGATCTTTAATTGATTGTATGTAAGTTAACGATTGATTTTTTAATTCAAAAAATGATTCTTTAGTTTCATGATCACATGATTGGATGTCTTGAGAAAATGATGATTGCCAAGTAAAAATATCTTGAAAATGAGTTAAAATATCATGTAATAATCCTTGTTGAAAAAAGAGATTATAAACAAGTTTTGTTTGTAGATCTCGAATAAGTAGTTGAAATGAATCATCATAATCATCATTAGGATGTTGCTTAGATAAGGATATTAAAATAGTAAGATAATGTAATTTATAAAAACACATCACTAAGTAAGCTTGAATAGTTGCTCGTGTTAACAACAACATCAATTCTAGATGCTGATTCCATATTTTAAAATCAGAGTTAAACGATTCAGGTTCATTGGATTGAACGGTATAAACTGCTTTCCCTGACTCTTTGAGATGTAATAGCATCGTTGATAACAAAGAAAAGAAGCCTTCTGCTTTATCTAGCGTTATATTTTTTTGTAGAGCAGTGGATTTCGCAAGCATTCTTTTTAGAAATCGCAGATGATCGCTATAAGCCCAAAATAAGGAGCTATCATACTGGCTTATGATGGTATTAAGTAATGAGGAAATAGTGATAAAAAACCCATTAATATCTTCGGGTAGTTGTGTTTTGGGAAGTTTTTTGTAAGAATTAAAGGTGTTTTTTGTTAGCGAGCGAATAAAAGATGGCGAAAAATAAAATTCCTCAAACAGATGATTATTTTTATTACGGTGAGTTAATAGGTTGGTAATTTGTTTGCTTAATACATTAAAAGAATTTACTTTAGATTGTTTGTTTGGAATTACCTGTAGTGAACTTAAAATTGGTAACGGTAAAGTTGCTGACTGTTTGATATGTTGAGCTTGTATAATGAGTGAGTTATTTGGCTCATTGATAATTGATTCAAAGCAATTTTTATTTGAAATATGATAGCGATATGTTGATCTTGCCATAAGAGATAGCAGTTGCTTATACAAAAAATCAAGAAAAACAGGTTTCTGGCTACTCATATGATAGTCATTGCCTGATAATCAAAAAACTTCATAATTCTTAAATGTTTTTCTTCTTCTGGAAAATGAGTGTCTTCACTTCCTTCAAATAAATCATCTGCAGATACGCAGTAAACACTAACAAAGTTTGGATAAAATAGAGTACCTGCCTTAACAGACTCAAGGCCTTTACATGCTAAAAAATAACAGTCAACAGAAGAATCCATCAATTCTAATATATCACTATATAGGGGCAGTGACTCATTAAAGGTCGGCGAAATAACACCAGGGTTAATATAAACAACCGTAGGTATATTATTAAGTAATGATTGATGAATATCATGGATACTTTGATCAATAGGTTTATCTTCATAACCTAACTGATTAATAAACGGTCCCATACGAACAAATGGTAAAAAAAAATGAATCGGAAATTTAGAGAGTTTGGGTTGGAAGGGAACTGAAACTGGAAAAGAAAAAAGCTTTGGTAAAAAACATGAAATCAAATCAGCATTACGTGTTGTAAAATAAATAGTTGGTTTAGACGGACGTGTTTTTGGTGTTGGAAAAACGTTTAAAAGTTGAGTGCCACCAAAAAAGAAATAGATAGAAAAATAAAATTTTAAATAACGATAAATAAGAGTATTGGCACGCTCTTTTAGAAAGAAAAGTAATACTAGTAAACTAAGATGAATAGGTAGTAATAGGGGTAACGTAATCAGCATATAGGCATGATTTCTAATTCGACCCCATTTAGCTCGTTTGTAAGCTGCTTTTTCAATTAATAAACGTTGATATTTTGGAGATTTGTTAGTAGATACGTTTGGCTCAGGCATTAGTTTAAACTACCTTTATTGTTATCCAGTAATTTTTTAATTTCCTCTTCTCTTTTTTTTAGACGTTCAATTGCCTCATCCATCGATTGAGTTTCTTTTTTTAATGCATCTTTATTGATAGACGGACGTGTTTCAGATAAGGGGTTTTCTGTAGTCGAATTGTTGGAGTTTTTTGCTAGATCTGGAACACGACTAGGTGTAGATTTTTTTTTGGACGAGTTTGGAGTACGTGTTGGTTTTATTATTACATCATTAGGTTGAGAGGCTGTTTGATGTGGTTTAATTGGGGGTTTCTTATTTGTAATAGGAACATCTTTTTTGGGTGTTTTTGTTTGTAGCGTTTGGTCGGTCTCTGGGCGGGGCGCTTGTTTTTTTATTGATGGTTTTGATTTTTTAGGAGGGTTAGCAGAGACTTCAGGTTTGGGAAAATCTGTCTTAAAATGTGATAAATAGTCTTTTTTTTGTATCGTTTTAGGATTTATTTTTAAGCTTTCTATAGTTTTAGACAAGTGATTAGTTACAGTATTTAAAAAACCATTAAGGTAGTCATCTATGAACTCAGGAGAGTTTTCAGCGTCTAATATTTTTTTCAGTTTTTCATTATCAAGCTCAAAATCTTCAAAAGAAGATGATGAATTAGTCTGTTTTTTCTTTGTCATCACTCTCCTTATCAATTTCAGATACTGATCCATCTATAGTGTCTTTTAAAGATGATAGTTTATTAATAAGATCTACTTTATTTTTATCAGACTGTTTGATAAGTTCAAAGATTCGCCTTTCGGATTCAATTATTGCCTTCTTATGTTTTTCTAAGTTTTTTCGTTCTCGATATGCAGTATATAGATCTTTAACAACAAAATATGTTATGGGGAGTAAAATAGCTAGATAAACAGAGTTTTGAGTTATAAAATCAGTAATTCCCATTAAGTAATCCTCCTATACTTGAGCCATTGCCTCTTTAAGATTTCCAGTTGAGACTGATTTAATATGAGCGTGAATTAATTTATAGTATTTCATAAATAAATTTCGTTTTTTATTATGTTTAATTTTTTCATAAAGAGAGATAGATATGCAACATTTTTTTAGAATATAAATTGGAAGTTGTTCTAATATTTTTAAGATCCAAGAATCAGATTGAATCGTATCTAAAGATAGTAAAAAATGATCAATAATAGCATCAAGAAGCAAGCTATGAGATGGATACATAACAACTAACGAAACAGCAATATTAAAAAACTTTAGATAAGAAGCAAATGATTCTTTAGAGGATAAGGGAAGTTTTAATTTCCCAAATTCTGTAAATAAATTTTCAACAAAGTTACCTAAGTCATCATCTTCTAAAGTCTCTTTAAGCGAATCAACAAAGGAGTTAACATCTTGAATTGAAAAAGAAGGGTCTTGTAAATAGCTAAGAAGTGTTTTTTGATACGATAGTTTTTGTTGAGAGGAAATTTTTGCTTGTTCAACAATAAGTCCATGATTCATTTTAAATGATGGTTTTAGTGCCTTTTTTATTGTATTAAAAATAGAAATATGAGTTTTAAAACAGGATGTTAAAAATTCATGCTGTAGACTTTTTTCTAACGTTAAAAAAAGAGATATTAATAATTGAGAGTTTTTAATGTGGGTAAGCAAAATAAATTGATCACTATAAATAAGGTTAGCAAAGCATTTTTTTTGAGATATCACTGATAAACTTACAAATAATCTATATTTCATACTATTATTTGAAGATGCTTGAATTAACTTAGCAAAAATAGTTGAATCAAGATCTGAATTAAGATCAAGATTAGTATGGTTATGCAGATAAATATTTTCTAAAAAGGAAGCTGCAATTTTAACATCTCCATCTGAAAAAGACTCTAAGATTTTACGATTAATAGTCATATCTTAAGTATAATAGGATATCCAAAAAAGAGCCATTAGCTCAATTACATGGGAATATAGTTAATAGGATTAACAGTTGAAACATACTTTATGCGATTTGATTTGTTTTTTACAATGACTTTAACTTCAAAATGAAGGTGTGGGCCAGTTGCAAATCCAGTATCGCCAACCCAACCAATAACATCTCCCTTACGTAATATGTCGCCTTTTTTGACTAAAATTCGTGATTGATGAGCATAAAAGGTAGATATAATTTTATTAGTTTTTGGATGAGTTCCATGATAAATTAAAACACAATTTCCATATCCTCCATGACGACCAGCAAAGATAACTTTACCAGAATCAGCTGCCTTAATTGGTGTTCCTTTAGCTGCTGCAAAATCAATACCTTGATGTTTGATTCTACGTTTAAAAATAGGATGGATTCGATTGCCATATTTGGAAGAAACCCACCCCTTAACTGGAAATATAAAATTGCCAGATCCATAGGCGCGATTAGGTTCTTTTAAAATCAGTTTAGATAAGTATTTAGATAGTTTTTCAAGTTCTTTATTTTCTTGAATAATTTTCTTAATATCTCGATCTAATTGAGCAATATGGTATGCTTGCTTAGTTCGTTTTTGGTGCAATCTTTTTTCATAATCTTTTTTTTCTTTTTGAAGTGTCAGGATTTTGGTTGTTTTTTCTAAAAATCTTGCTCGTTTTTCTTTAATAGTTTGCAGGTGGTTTTTTAATGTTGATAATAATGTAACATCTTTTTTAATTATTGAGGAAAAAAAATAGTGACTGCTAGTATCATAAATCCAATTATTATTAGAAATCATGATATCAAAAATACTTAAAGGGGAATGTTTATAGATATATCGAATTCTTTTTGTAAATGCTCTATTTAACGAAGCTTCTTGTTTTGATAATTGCTGTAAATCTTTTTTGATATGTTTATGATCATTAATAGCTTTTTCTAACTGCCTTTGTGATGTCTTGAGTGTTAGTTCTAGAGAGCGAATATCTTTATTAAGTTTTCCAAGTGTAAGTTTTGCTCTTTTTTTGTTACTTTTTTTTGTTTGAAGTTGTTTTGTGTTTTTATTGATTTTGTCAGTTGGGGTTAAATAATTTTGTTGAGCTATAAGCAATGAGGCTGGTAATAAAAACAATAATAATAAGAAAAGATAAGCTCTCATAATTATATTATATAAAAAAGGTATGACAAAATACTAGAGAGGGAAAAAAAAACGCCCTCGTAATGAGGGCGTTTTAGCGATTTTAAAAGAAAGGATGAATTACATCATTCCTGGCATACCGCCACCCATGCCGCCCATGCCGCCAGCACCAGCCATAGCTGCAGCCGCTGCTGCATCAGCTTTTTCATCTGGTTTCTCAGCAATAAGCACATCTGTTGTAAGTAATAAACTAACAATAGAAGCTGCATTTTGAAGAGCTGACTTAGTTACTTTACATGGATCAACAACACCTGCTTTGATAAGATCAACAAACTCACCAACTCTAGCATTAAAACCAATTTCTTCAGAAGAGTTTTTTACTTTGTCAGCAATCACTGATGCTTCTAAATCAGAATTGGATGCAATTTGTCTTAAAGGGGTTTCAAGCGCTTTGCATACAATTTTCATTCCAACCTGAAAATCAGATTCAAATGCCTGAAGTTCTTTTTCAAGGTTTGGTATTTGTCTAACTAATGCCGTACCACCACCTGAAACGATACCATCCTCAACTGCTGCACGAGTAGCAGACAATGCATCTTCAACACGATGCTTTTTCTCTTTAAGTTCAGTTTCTGTAGCAGCACCAACTTTTATGACAGCAACACCACCTGAAAGTTTTGCCAAACGTTCTTGTAATTTTTCTTTGTCATAAGATGAATCGCTAAGTTCAATTTCTTTTTTGATTTGTTCTACACGAGCATTAATATCAGCAGCTTCACCTTTTCCTTGAACGATAGTCGCATTATCTTTATCAGCCTTAACTTTAGATGCTGTTCCAAGTTGATTAAGTTCTGTAGTTTCTAAAGCTAATCCCTTATCTTCAGAAATAACTTCAGCCCCAGTCAAAACTGCAATATCTTCAAGCATTGCTTTTCTTCTATCGCCAAAGCCAGGAGCTTTAATTGCTAAACAATTAACAGTTCCTCGTAATTTATTAACAACAATAGTGGCTAGCGCTTCACCTTCAATATCTTCAGCAATAACGACTAATGCTTTCCCTGCTTGTACAACTTTTTCCAACACAGGAAGTAAGTCCTTAATAGCAGAGATTTTCTTGTCAGTAACAAGAATATATGGATCGTCATATGCAGCTTCCATTCTATCTTTATCAGTAATCATGTATGGTGATGCATAGCCTTTATCGAATTGCATCCCCTCAACGATATCAAGCTCTGTCTCAATGCCTTTGGATTCTTCAACTGTAATAACTCCGTCTTTACCAACTTTGTCCATAGCATCTGCAATAAGAGCCCCAATTTCGTCATCATTGTTAGCTGAAATTGTTGCTACTTGAGCAATTGCTTCTTTTGTTTCAATTGCTTTGCTTTTTGAATTTAATCCTTCAACAACAATAGAAACGGCTTTCTCAATACCTTTTTTTAACTGGATGGGATTAGCACCTGCAGCAACATTTTTAAGACCTTCTTTAAAAATTGCATAACCAAGTATAGTTGCTGTTGTTGTTCCATCACCTGCGATATCATTTGTTTTTGATGCAACTTCTTTTAAAAGTTGAGCGCCCATATTTTCAAACGAATCTTCTAATTCTATTTCTTTAGCAATCGTTACACCATCATTAGTAATGAGTGGCGATCCCCATTTTTTTTCTAACACTACATTATTACCATTTGGTCCTAATGTACTACCAACTGCATCAGCAACTTTCTTGATACCTTCAAGAAGTGATTTCCATGCATCATCAGAATATTTTAATTGTTTTGCAGACATTATATCCTCCTAAATTACTAAGACTCTTTAATAGCCAAGATGTCATTTTCTTTAATGATTAGTAAATCATTACCACCAACTTTTAGTTCTGTTCCACCATATTTGCTGTAAATAATGATATCTCCTTCTTGAACTTCAAGTGGAATTAATTTTCCTTCATCAGTTGTTCGACCAGGTCCAACTTTTAGAACTCTACCTGTTTGGGATTTTTCTTGAGCAGAATCAGGGATAACAATTCCTGATTTAGTTGTTTGTTCAGGAGCTTCAGGTTCAATTAAAACTCTATCTCCAAGCGGCTTATAATTTGTGTTAGCCATAACTATTCCTCCTATAGCATTTTAATTTTTTAGAATTGTAATAAAAATTAAACATATATACAAGTATAAGCAATATGAAAAATGAAGATTTTTCTGTTGAGAAAAGAACAAAATTTAGATTATGATAAAAAATATATGACCTATCTTTCAATTAATACAAATTCATATAAGAAAAAGTTGCCTGATCCTAAAAAAGTTAAACCAGTACAGCAACAAGATAATAAACGATCTGAAGACTCATCATTAACTAGTGCTGGAGGAAAGAATTTAAATAATACTGATATTGAAGAAAAAAATCCCAAGGAAAAAAATGTTCATAGTTCTAATTCAATTGGTTTAAGCCATAGAAATGCAACTGCAATATTATACGAAGTTAAAACCATTTTATATGTACACCTTAGATATCCAGAAGAAATCACGTTATGTGTTGATTATAATACAGGTGATATTATTACCAACATTTTACATTTACCAGAAAATTATTGGAGGATTATTTGCTTTGAGACCAAAACATTTCCAGAAAATAAATTTAGAGTTTCATTACATGATGTTGGTTACTGGGCTTCTTACAATAATAAAGTATATTATTTATACCATGGAAAAACAGTTCCACTATTGAAAAACAAATCAATTTAGATAACAATATGAAAATCAATTTTGCCGGGGTGGTGGAATTGGTAGACACGACGGACTTAAAATCCGTTGAGCATTTAAACGCTCGTGCCGGTTCAATTCCGGCTCCCGGTACCATTATCGAAGTCTAAACAAATAACTTTTAAACAAAATTTATTACAATTGTAAGTTATAAATTTAATGATCAGTGTGTTTTTGATTTAACTAAACGTAGCCATTTTAAACTAGGTTAATATAGTAGAGGTTGCTAGTCTGGTAAGTTAGCCGTTAAAATAGTTATAAGATTAGTTACTTTAGATAGGAAGAGAGTATGGATAAAGGGGTTTTAATTGGTTTTATTGTTATTATTGCAGTCTTTTATCTTGCCTTAGGAACAAACCCTAATAATCATTTATTTGTCCATCCTCCATCAATGTTTATTGTTTTAGGAGGAACTATTGCAGCTACATTAATACATTTTCCTATTTACAATATGAAAAAATTTGGGCAACGATTTAAAGCGTTTGTTAGAAAAGATGAACTGGTTTATGCAGAACAAATTACGACGTTAGTTCGCTTAGCAGAAAAAATAAAAATTAAAGGGGCTCTTGCTGTTTCTGAGGAAGTGGAAAATTTAAACGATCCATTTATGAAAGCTGGATTTAAATTAATTATAGATAATACACCTGAAGAAAGAATTGAAAATCTTTTACTAGACACATTAGATCATCTCGAAAAAAGACATAAAGTTGGAATTGGTTTTTTTGATCAAATGTCAAAATATGCTCCAGGATATGGATTAATTGGAACTCTAATTGGACTCATTTTATTAATGGCAACATTATCAGATCCAAGTTCATTAGGGCCTAGTATGGCTGTAGCACTAATTACAACATTTTATGGGTCAGTGTTAACTAATGTTGTATTTGGGCCCATTGCGGGCCGACTAAAATCATCTAGTGAACAAGAGCGGATTGATAAAGAGTTAATTTTAATTGGGTTAAAGTCAATTGCAAGAGGAGAGTCTAGTGTTATTATTAAAGAAACAATGCTGATGTTTCTTTCTACAAAAGAGCAAGGCGTTTTATCAGAGGCATTACAAAAATCAAAAGAAAGCTAGTAAATGGCAGATAGGCGATGTAAATGTGAGGAAGAAGGTGGGGATGATGCAACCTTTTATATGTCTTATGGCGATATGGTTACGCTATTACTTGTATTTTTTGTGTATTTAACAGCCATTTCAACGTTAGATGAAGTTAAATATATTATTGCATCAGAATCCATACAAAATGTGATGGAGGTTGATCCCCCAACCGAAGGGTTATATGAAAAACTTCAAGCTGAGCAAGCCGCAATGAAAGATGTTACAGAAAAAATTGAAGAATTTGTTTTTGAAAATCAAATGGAAACACAAGTTACACTAACAAAAAAAGATAGTTATCTAAAAATGGAAGTAGGAGATTCTATTTTATTTGACTCAGGTTCAGCTGAATTAAAGACGAAAGCTTATACTATGTTAAGTATGATTTTAAAAGAATTAACCGATGTTAATACAGATATTGTTGTTGAGGGGCATACTGATAATGTTCCCATTCAAACAGATATTTATCCTTCAAATTGGGAGTTATCTTCTGCTAGAGCCGCATCAGTAGCATCGTTTTTTCAACAAAATGGTATTCGCGGTGATCGAATTACATGTATAGGAAAAGGGGAGTTTTCACCCATTAAAACAAATAAAACTACATGGGGACGAGAAAAAAACAGACGTATTGTGATTGAATTTAAAATTCCTGATATTTTTAAAAAACCTAAAGATTTAGATAGTGAATTAAATTTACAAAAAAGCACGTATGAACCAAAGTTTGAAAAAAACTAATCAACTTTAATAATTAAATTTATCGTATCGTTAAATGTTGGAACTAGCTGTAATTCGCTATCTGATACGCTATCATCATAAATAATTTTATTCGTAATACTATTATCAACATCCTGAATAATCTGCGTTTTAATGTTGGCCGTATTAGGCTCATTAGATTTATAAAATTCTTGTGACACAGCAATGGTTAAAGATTGAAGGGGGCTTGTTTTACTAGGGATAAGTCTTACAGAGTTTGATTTAGTTGTAGAAGAAGTTGGTGAATAAATAACTGCATTACCTGATAAAGAAAGATTTCCAATATCGCTTTCTAGCCATAATGATGCATCTTGGTTATCTAAAATTTTGTATTCAAGTGTTACTGGAGAAGTCTCCAACAGTCGAGGATTATCAAACATAAGTGTTTTATTATAATCAAATACGGTTATCTCTGAAATTCCTAGAACAGTAATGGATACCGGAATTTTTTTTCTTGCAATTAATGTTGCCTCAGATAAAAATTCAGTAGGCCCTTGATACAAACTTATAATGGCTAAATCTGTATAAATACCAGGAGAAACATGTTGATTTGGAGGGACAGACATGAAAAAGGTTTCTAAGAGGGTGGTGTTACCTCCATAGGTTATGTATTTACGAATCATAGAAAAATCATTTTTAATTTGTTCTGACAAAGGAATAGTTGTTTCTGGGGTTTGATAGAATTGATAACGAAGCTTTTCTTCTTTATAGGTTGCATAGCGACTTGGTAAAATTTCGGTGATTTCATCTGAGTTAAATTCAAAATCTCCATCAACAACAATATCATCAAATTTATTAGAAGTAGAGTTAGATGAAAACGTAATAAAATAATAATAAGGGGCATCATCTGTTGAGAGTATAGACACAGAGATGGGATAATAATATGGATTTAGTTTTGTAAAATCATAACCTTTCGAACTATCATCAGCCCATTTTATCGGCTTAATAGTAAAATCGATAGCTCCATAGCTTGATGAATAAAGAATTAAACTCAAAATTAAACATAGTCGAATAACAAATAGTGACATTAATGCAACTCCATAATTTAAGATTCTACCTCATTTTCATCCACTAAGTCAGTTTCTGTCTCTGTCTCTGTCTCTCTCTCTCTCTCTCTCTCTATTTCATCATCTATAGGAGCATCTTTATTTTCGTCAGATTCAAGATCTAAATCTAAGTTATCGTTATTTTGATTTTTACTTTGATCTTCCAAAGCATCATCTTTCTCAGTGTTATCATTAGTAGCATTAGATTCCTGATCTAAATCCAATTCCTCAGCAGGTTCCTCATTAATCGTATTAGTATCATTACCGTCATTATTTTCTGAATTTGAATCATTCGTATTGGTATTAGTTTTAAATAAACGCTTAATAAGCTCTTGTTGTTGGGTTTTTATTTGCTCTTGATTTTGCGCTGAAATAACCTGGCTTCGATAACTAACTTCAATAATACCAAAGCGAACCAATGGCTCATCATCATCTGCTATAGTAAAAATAATATCACCATATGAATCATCATCAAATGTAAGCTTATATTTTCCAGGTATTAACCCGACTGCAACAATTCGTCCACCATAACCAACAGTGTAGGATTTATCTTCAATTTTTATATCTGTTTTAATTGGTGAAATCGTAATATTTGTTTTGTTTAAAGGGGTCCCTGATTGATCTTGGAAAACAAGTAATGCGGCATGAGTTCCAACACCTCCAAATTTGATGTGGTAGCCTGAAAATACTTTTGGATTTAAAAGATAGCTTTGTTGACCTAATTCACTCCACATACTTACATTTGGAGCATCTAGTAAAATAG
>PBEQ01000044.1 GCA_002719695.1 bacterium
ATGGGGAGGTGTCCAAGAATAACGAATAGCTCCTTTAGTAAAAGGCGTATTTCGTAATATCTCAGCGTCATTAAATTCTTGTTTTGTTAACATAATGATTTTTTTTATTATGTCATTAAAGTCTATTATTAAAAAGGATTTATTTAGGTGTTAAGTTTTAAGGATGAAAATTTTTAATTAGTTGTTTATATAAGAGGTATTATCACAAATACATTGTTTATCTAAAGAATATAAACTGTAGCAATAATAACCCAAGAAAAACCATGACTCAAACACATTATTTTCGTACACTTATAGTAATGAAATCATTAGCAGTTTGTATTTACATAATAAGTTTTATCATTGTACTAAACAATTATCTGCAGGCTATCGTTCATATTGATTCATTTCGTGGAGATCAACCGCTGGGATTATCTCAAACAGCCTCCTTAACATTAGACTTTCTTACAGGTAATACCAAGGTATTACGCTTTCAACCAGAGTACTACATTGCATACCGATTAAACTCACAACTTAAAAAAGAATGGTTTTGCATCGCAAATAAACGCTATTCAAAAAATCAAGATACAATAATCCAAGATAATTCATTTAGTCATCTACGATACATTGCTTACATTAACACTAAGTTACGATACGATGTGTTTTTTCAAAACGAGTCCAATCGGTTTACAGCATTATCACAACGTTGGTTATTAGGCACAGCAAGTGGTATAGATATCATTAATCAAAAAAATCACCAATACACGATCAATCTAGGCTTAATGTTAGAAGCTGAAACACTATTAAATACCAATAAAAACCAAGTATATAGAATTACACATTCACATCATTATAACTATACTGTCCTTGATCGGTTTTCTTTATTTTTAACCAGTTACTTTCAGCCAGCACTTCATGACTGGACAGATATCCGTGCATTATTACAATCAACATTACAATGGAAATTAATAGATCCACTGCACTTTTCAATCTCAGTAAGTGCCGATTATGATTCTGGAGTAAGTTCCGAAATTAAGCCATATGATATTGCATTTAAGCAATATTTATCATTTCATTATTAAACAATTTAAGAAAAAATTAATCAAATAACCGAGGATGTTTAAATGAATAATGATACGTCTTTACAAGACGATCATTATTAACGATTTTGTACTGCGTATCACCATCTTCATCAGCAAACCGAGGAGGGGACAAACCTTCTTTTTTTGTGTAGTAATTATATAAGGTTTCCTTAGAAGGGTGATGATTAACAACACAATTAAAAACCGAATGATGTACCGAATTATTAAGAATTAAATCAAAAATGCCAACCATATCATCAACATGAATTAAATTTACGGGTGCTCTTTTATTAGCAACAACTTTACCTGCCAAAAACTTCGCAATACGCCGATCATAACCATATAATCCAGCACAACGTAAAATAGTAGTATCCACATTATTTAAGTTTAATAAATAATGTTCTACATCCAATAATACCCTCTGACGATCTGACTCTGGGATAATATCATCATCTTCATACACCATCGAATTTGTTAATGAGTATACAGAAGTAGACGATGTAAATATTAGCCGTTTTTTGCTTGAATTATACTGCGTATAAACATCTAAAAGACCTTTAATTTGCTTATAATAAACTTTAGGATCCAAAAAAGAACGTCGAAATGGAAGGGTAATAACTAAGGTAGCAGCAGCAAATAGTTCAGATGTATCATAGCTAACAGCACCTTCATCAGACACCGTTAAAATACAAGGGGTAACCCCAACCGAGCGTAATAATTCACGTTGACTTTCACGCGTTGTAGATCCAAATAGCCTGATGTCTTTAGAGCTTAGATAACGTGCAAGATGTAAGCCTAACCAACCACATCCAACAAGACTTATCATACCTTAGTAACAAATGAAGATTCTTTAATCGTTCGATACTCTGTTAAAACAGCTGCATCATGAAGAGAGGATACATTAATTTTTTCTTCTTGATCAGTAAAAATATATTTAACGGCTAACTCAACTTTTTTACCATTTTTAGTATAGGGAATAGCCGTTACAGGAAAAATATGGTTAGGGCAGTGTCGTGGTGATAACTTTTCTTTAATTAAATGTTTTAATGAGTGTTTAAAATCAACTGTAAAAGAATCATTAGAACTCAGTTGAACAAATAATATCATATTATCCGTCTCATCAATATGAATAACGAGTGAATCTTCTATCATAGCTTGCGTTTCGATTAGACGATAAATTTCAGCCGTTCCAATACGTATACCTGCTCGATTTAATGTAGCATCACTTCGACCTAAAACCTTAATTCCACCTTCATCCGTAATATGGATAAAATCAGAATGATTCCAGATAGTGGGATATTTATTAAAATAACTATTTTTATAAACTGTGAAATCATCATCATTCCACATATAAATAGGCATTGAGGGAACCGGTTTTTCACAAACCAATTCGCCTTCTGCATTAACAATTGCGTTACCATCACCATCATAGGCCTTAACAGGATAGCCTAAGCTAATAGATTGCAATTCACCACGTTTTACAGGCAACATTGGATTTCCAAGAGCAAAGCACCCTACAATATCCGTACCACCTGAGATTGAGGCTAAAAGCACATTGGATTTAACCTTTGAATAAACATAATCAAAATCTTCTTCATATAGAGGAGACCCTGTCGATAAAATCATTCCTAATGATGATAAATCAAGTGAATCTCCCACATCTAAATTAAATTTTAAAGACGCATTAATATATTTAGCAGACGTACCATAAATAGTAACCTGATAGTCATCTATCAGTTTCCAGGTTGCAAGTTTGTTAGGATAATAAGGCGCACCATCAAAAACAACTAAGGTAGAACCACTAGCAAGACCACTGACTAACCAATTCCACATCATCCAACTACAACTAGTATAATAAAAAAACACATCATCACGCGTTAAATTACAATGTAAGCGCTGCTCCTTAAGATGTTCAATTAAAACACCACCAACCGAGTGAGTAATTGATTTTGGTTTTCCTGTTGTCCCAGAAGAGTACAAAATATACAAAGGATCATTAAAGCCAATCTGCTCAAATTTTATATCTGAAGGCGCATATTGAGTCATAATATCTGAAAACAACACAACATTTGAATAGGCTTTACTTTGGCAAGTTCGGTCTAATAAAACTCTAGTATGAGCCGTTGGTAATGACGTTAAAACAAACTCGATTTTTTCGTTAATAGAAAAGAACTTTCCCTTATAAAGATAACTATCGACAAATAAAATACAAGCAGGGTTCACTTGTGAAAAACGACTTAAGATCGCTTCTTCACCAAAATCTGGAGAGACCGAAGTACAGACGCCACCAAGTGATGCAACAGCAAGAAAAAAAACAATGGTTTCCTCACAATTTGTTACAACAGCAGCAACACGATCACCTTTTTTAATTCCTTTTTCTCTTAAAAATTGAGCACAGCAGGATACTTTATCATATAAATCGGTATAGGAACTGCGATTTATTTCACCCGATTCATCGCAATTAATAATAGCTGTTTTCGTATCACGATAATGTAAGCAATTTTCAGCATAGTTTAATTGCATTCCTTCAAACCAACGAACCCCAGGCATAGTATCTTTAGATGTAACATGTGTGTAATTACCCGCTACAATCATATCTGAATACGATAAGAAATACGCCCAAAATTCTTCAGAATGATTACAGGCCCAAGCATGTAATTCTGAATACGATTTTAAGGAGATATTAAAATGCTTTGAAACAGCCTGCATAAATTGTGACATTTGACTACTAAGCACATCTTTTTCCAATGGTTTCCATAAAATTTGAGACACAGTAAACTCCTTAAAACTTAATCTTAAAAACTAAAAGTTATTATATCAAATTCAAGATCAATATTAAAATTTATTTCAAAAATAAAAAGTCATAACTATTTCTTATTACAACATTCATACTCATTTTAAAAGTATTATTTCTTGCTATTTTAAACATTAAAAAACACAAATTACGGTTTAAGAAAAATAATATTTAATATAAAATAGTGATGTCTTCATTATTAACAATCAAGGAAATACAATGTCAAAAAAAGTTTTTATTACTGATGCGAAACGATCTGCCATCACAAATTTTGGAGGATCATTAAGACAAACATCTCCAGTAGATCTGGGGGCCAATTGTTTAACAGCATTACTAGAATTATACCCAAATCTCAAAACAGAAACCGATTTAGTGGTTGTTGGTAATGTCTTAGCTGCTGGTCACGGACAAAATATTGCTAGACAAATTGCTATTAAAGCAGGAATCCATCAACATGTTCCAGCGTTTACGCTTAACCATGTTTGCGGATCAAGTATGCAAGCTATTTTAATTGGAATGAACTATATTCAAGCAGGTAATGCTGACATAGTTATTGCTGGAGGTTCAGAATCAATGTCCACAGCTGCGTTTGCTATCCCTAATTATCGTTGGGAAAATAAAATGGGACATAATTTATTAATTGATACAATGATTCATGATGGATTATGGGATGCGTTTAATGATATTCACATGGGCGTCACAGCTGAAAACATTGCTAGTGAGTGGGAAATATCACGTGAAGAGCAAGATGAATTTGCCTTTGCTAGTCAGCAAAAAGCAAGTAAAGCACAACGAGCTGGTGTTTTTGTTGATGAAATTATTCCATTATCTATTCAACAAAAAAAGAAAACCATTCATGTTGATTCAGACGAATTTATTCGGCATGACATTGACTTAAAAAAACTAAGCGAACTTAAACCCGCTTTTGAAAAAAATGGTACTGTTACCGCTGGTAATTCTTCTGGATTAAATGATGGCGCATCATTTGTTATTTTGATGAGTGAAGAAAAAGCAAAAGCAATGAAACAAAATAACATCTATATTCAACATACAAATAGTATTGGTAATGATCCAAAAATAATGGGATTTGCCCCATGTAAATCTATTCAAAAATTATTAGACCAAACAAACCTTGTGGTTAATGACATTGATTTATATGAGTTAAATGAAGCCTTTTCAGCTCAATCAATAGCCATTCAAAAGTCGTTAAATATTCCAACAAACAAACTTAATGTTAATGGTGGCGCAATTGCGTTAGGGCATCCAATTGGTGCTTCAGGAGCTCGTATTACAACAACCTTATTTCATGAAATGAAACGTAAAAAAGCAGAATTAGGCATTGCCTCACTTTGTATTGGTGGTGGCCAAGCTTTAAGTATGTTATTAAAACAAGACCAATAAAAAGGAGAAAAAGAATGGGGAAAATTGTTTCAAACTATGGAGAATTAGTCTTTACAAAAAAAGAAATGCAACAACGTTTAAATCCAAAAATGTATACCGATTTTATTGAAACGTTAGAAAATGGGTCATCCCTTAATGAATCAATTGCAGAAGATATTGCACGCGCAATTAAAGAATGGGCATTAGAAAATGGCGCAACTCATTTTACGCATTGGTTTCAACCACAACGTAATGGAACGGCTGAAAAGCATGATGCCTTTATTGATTACGATAAATCAGGCAATATCATTGAAACGTTTAATGCGAAACAACTGATTCAATCAGAACCCGATGCGTCTTCATTTCCATCAGGTGGAATTCGATCGACCTTTGAAGCACGCGGTTATACAGCTTGGGATCCCACATCACCCGTATTTTTAAGAGAAACAAAAAGTAGCAAATCCTTAATTATTCCATCTATTTATTTATCATGGACGGGCGAAGCCTTGGACATGAAAACACCATTAAATAGATCAACCTATTCACTCAATAAATATGCCATAGAATTACAAAAATTACTTGGAAATCGTTTAGCAAAACGTATTAAAGTATTTTCTGGACTTGAACAAGAATATTTTTTAATACCAATCGATAAAGCATCAAAACGACTTGATTTACAAATCTGTGGCCGTACAGTGTTTGGATCATCAGCATCAAAGGGCCAAATTATGGAAGATCATTATTTTGGTTCTATTCAAACTAAAGTTATGGAATTTATGAATCATTTAGATTTAGAGCTCTATCGTTACGGGATCCCAATAAAAACAAAACATAATGAAGTAGCTCCAAATCAATTTGAATTAGCTCCATTATATGAAGAAATTAATTTAGCAATTGATCATAATTTATTAACAATGGAAATTATGAGACGAATTAGCCAAGAGCATAATTTTTTAGTGTTATTTCATGAAAAACCGTTCTCTGATGTCAATGGATCTGGAAAACATATGAACTGGTCCTTAGGAGATAATACAGGCGCAAACTATTTAGAACCGTCACGATCACCATTAAAAAACATTTCTTTTTTAATGACATTAGCCGCTGTACTATTGGGTGTAAAAGAACATTCTGGACTTCTCAGAGCTGCCATTTCTGATGCAGGTAACGAATATCGTTTGGGAGCTAACGAAGCCCCTCCTGCAATTTTGTCAGTTTATCTAGGCAGTTATTTAACCGATTTATTAGATCATATTGAAGGTGTAAAAAGATTTACAGATAAAGAAATTCAACACATCAATCATGGTTTAGAATCAATGCCTCTAGTTGTTAAAGATTATTCAGATAGAAATAGAACATCTCCAATTGCTTTTACAGGGAATAAATTTGAATTAAGAGCCTTAGGAGCATCAGCTAACGGAGCAACAGCTGCTCGAATTTTAAATATGTTATGTGCCTATGGCTATAAAAATATTATTAATCGTTTTAATCCAAAAAAGGATGTTAAAAAACAAGCTTTTCAAATTATTAAAGACGTTTTAAAAGAAACAAAAGAAGTGCGATTTGAAGGAAATAATTATTCAAAAGAATGGCATAAAGAAGCTAAAAAAAGAAAGTTATTCCAAGTAGAAACCACGCCAGAAGCAATAAAATATGAACTTAACAAAAAAAGTATTGCTCTTTATGAAGATCTAAATATCCTAAGTAAACGAGAAATAGAATCGCGAGTCGAAATTCGACTAGAAGCATTTAGTAATACAAAAATTATTGAATTAAAAGTTGCAATTGAAATGACTAAGAAAGAAATTTTACCAGCTATCGCTAAACAGATTAGTCAACTTGGTTCTGCTTATATTAATGCAGCCTCAGCAAAGATCATGTCAAAAGCCTTAACAAAAGAATTAAATCTATTAGAAATTTTATATTCAAGTATTCATACAAAAGAAGAATACATTCAAAAATATATAGGAAAATTAGAACAAGAAACCGATGCATTTAAATTAGCACAATCTCTTGCTGAAAAAGGCGAAGAGTTATTATTATCATTACGAAAAGATGTAGATCAAGCTGAAAAAAGGGTTAGTTATGAATACTGGTCACTCCCATCCTATGATCAACTCTTATTAAACTTTTAATTTCTTTTTAACAAACAATCAGAAAGCAATTAAGCAGATAATGCTTGATTGCTTTCTGATGTGTTATTGAGATGATTCAAAATGCTTATTAATTTCCCAAGTAGTGCCATCTCGGCTATCGTGAACTAAAACGTTCTTAGCTAACAATTCATCTCGAATGTCATCTGCTTTTTTAAAATCTTTATTGGCTCTAGCATGACTTCTTTGAACTAATAAATCCTCAATATAAGCAACATCTAAGTTAAGTTGTTTTACCATAATCTGATCAAGTGATTTTAAAAACAGTACCGGTTCTTCTTGAAACAAACTAAAATAGCCACCAATCTCACGAATACATGTAACAAAAACGCGAGCAGCTCCCTGCAAAGTAACATCTTTAGGCTTTTTAGACGTAACCTCATGATTAAATGATCGAACACATTCAAAAATAGCAGCAAATGCTTTTGGTGTATTAAAATCATCATTTAAGCTCGTTTTTACTAGTTGATATGTAGATTTAATCATCCCTATAAATTCATCCGTAGCAACCGCATTATCATTGGCCAAGCTATCAGCATCACGTAATGCTGAATAAACTCGAGATAACGCAGAAATACACTGATAAGATTGTTTTGTTTCAACACTTAATTCAGATCGATAATGAACACTTAGTAATAAATACTTTAAAACTTCAGGGTGATATGTTTCCATATAGTCACGAGCCTTAATAACATTACCTAAAGACTTTGACATTTTTTCTTCACCAAAGCGAATAAAATTATGATGCATCCAAAAAGACACAAACGATTTACCTGTAAAACATTCTGATTGAGCAATTTCATTTTCATGATGAGGGAAAATCAAATCAATTCCACCCCCATGAATATCAACATGTTCACCCAAATGCGCATGGCACATCGCACTACATTCAATATGCCAGCCTGGACGACCATTACCCCAAGGAGATTCCCAAAATGGTTCCTGATCTTTAGATGGTTTCCATAAAACAAAGTCAAAAGGGTGACGTTTATCAGGGTGCGGGTCAACACGATGACCAGCAGCTAAATCATCTAACCGTTTGCCACTTAACTTACCATAATCCTTAAATTTATGAACATCAAAAAAAACAGAACCAGCAACCTCATAAGCAAACCCATCCGAAATAAGTTTTATTATTAACGCGATAATATCATCAATATGATCTGTACATTTTGGATTTATATCATGAGGCTTTAAATTTAATAACTTAAGATCATCCTGATACGCCTGAATGTAAAATGCTGTTAACTCAGTAGGGGAGATATTTTTCTCAGCTGCTCGAGCAATAATTTTATCATCAATATCAGTATAATTAAGTGCAAATGTAACCTCATAACCAGATTGTTCTAACCAATGTCTAACACAATTAAAAAAGATTACACCCCGAAAATTGCCAATATGCAATAAGTCATAAACCGTTGGCCCACAAACATACATACTAACCTTTCCTTCACGAAAGGATTTAAAGATCTCTTTTTGTTTAGTTCGTGTATTATAAATCTGAAGACTCATGAAACCGTATCCTTTGGTAATGGATCATAGCCAAAAGAAGACCAAGGGTGACAGGAGAGAATACGCTTAAACGATAACCAAAACGCTTTTAGCGGATTATAGGTTTTAAAGGCTTCAACCGTATACTCTGAACAACTGGGCTCATAGCGACAACAAGGGCCTAAAAATGGAGAAATAAGCCATTGATAAAGACGAATTATAAATATCAATAGGCCTTTAAGCATAATTATAAAATCGTAGGATTAGGAGCGTCCTTATATACTTCGGTAGGATCAAATACTTTTTTTGATTCCTCAAAAGATAAATCTACAGAATCTTTATTAAAGTTTTTACCAAATGGAATACTGCGATAAAAACAAGAACGATACCCAACATGACAACTAGCGCCACCTTGAACATCGACTCGCAACCAAATACAATCTTGGTCATCATCAATTCTAATTTCTTGAACAATTTGATATAAACCACTTGTTTTACCTTTATGCCACAAAACCTTCCGACTACGAGAAAAATACACAGCCTGACCTAATTCAAGCGTTTTATACAACGCTTCTCTATTCATAAAGCCTTGCATTAAAACTTCACCCGATATGTAATCTGTTGTAATAACAGGAATTAAGCCATTCTCATCAAATTTTGGAGCAAAGCTAGAAGATTCTTCAACTTGCTCAATACTTTTTCGTTGTTCATAAATTGAATCATATGACATAGTGTTGCTATTATGCCATAGTCTCAAAAGTTTCAAAAGAGCGATAAATAAAAACGTTTTGTTACTAATCACATTAGCTAGTCTAATGTTTATAACCTAATTATTATTTAAATAATATTAATAGTTTAAAAAAAAAAATTTTTAGAATAAAATACAACTAAACTATAAAGGACCTTGAACATGCTAAATCAGCCCATTCGACCCAGACGATTACGTAGTTCAAACGCTATCAGAAACTTAGTAGCAGAAACAACCTTAACGCCAGCTGATTTAATAATGCCTATATTTGTTAAAGATAGTGTTACAGATAAAGAACCTATCTTCTCAATGCCAGGTATCTACAGACACAGCATTCAATCAGCGATTGAACAGTGTAAACGAATTCGTGATTTAGGGATTAATGCAGTAGCATTATTTCCTGGAATTGATAATTCCTTAAAAACACCCCAAGCTAATGAAGCACTGAATATTAACGGCTTTTATTATGAAGCTATTTCTGCAATTAAAGATAGTAATCCCGAATTACTAATTATCAGTGACGTCGCCTTAGACCCCTATTCATCAGATGGCCATGATGGGTTAGTGAGAGGCAGTTTAATAGCCAATGACGAAACAATTGAAATATTAGCAAAAATGGCACTTTACCAAGCAAAGGCGGGTGCCGATATTATTGCGCCATCCGATATGATGGATGGTAGAGTAGGGGCAATACGAAATACGTTAGAAAATGCTCAATACCATAATACATTAATCATGAGTTACGCAGTAAAATATGCATCTTCTTTTTACAGACCCTTTCGAGACGCTCTAGAATCTGCTCCCAAAAAGGGTGACAAAAAAACATACCAAATGAACCCTAGTAATAAAAAAGAAGCTCTTAAAGAAGCTAAACTTGATGAAGAGGAAGGCGCAGATATCTTAATGATTAAACCAGCAAGTATTTATGGAGATATTATTCATAATATTAAAAAAGAAACAACATTACCTATTGCCGCATATCATGTCAGCGGTGAATACAGCATGCTAAAAGCTGCTTCTGATAAAGGGTTTTTAAATTATGAAACAATTTTATTTGAAACCCTACTTAGTATTAAACGAGCAGGTGCTAACATGATTTTAACCTATGGTGCTATTGATGCAGCGATGCTTTTAAATAATAAGAAGATAATCTGATGTCACAAGTTAATCCTAACTACTAATACACAAGTTAATCCTAATTCTAATCCTAATACATATAGTAATCATCATAGAAAAATACAGGATCAAAAAAAAAACTACCTGTTAATCAGAGCTCCGAGAGAGATAATCCCATAATAGATAATCCCTTAGTACAAATGTATGGTTACCATCTTAATCCTAACTGGATATTCGAATCCTATAATTTATTAGAAACTGATACTAATCATAACCCCAGTAGAATGGGTGCACCATCTCAAAAATAATAGTATCCAAAAACATTAGTTTAATTAGACCATATTAAGTAACTATAGATCTTACTTGAGACTCCAAATACGCTAAATAATTATTAACTTCTCTAGTAAAACCATCAAAAGGTAATGGCGGGCGATCTTCGGAATAAGATACTAATCGAGTTAGTCTCATTTGCACATATGGTCTACGCTGTGGCGTATCATCTTGCAAGAGTGGAGTGTGGAAGGTTAATGTGGGATAAATATAAATAGATTCTAGAGATGAAACGCTGGGGGATGAGTGCAATAGGCCTTGTTTGACTCTATGAAAAGTCTTCAGCAGGCGTCTCCGAAATAAATGCTAAATTGAGTGATCTTGTTGCATATCCCTTTACAGGACCATCGTTATTATAACCGCAACAAGATTCACAACTTAAGCTTTCATAACACTCTAGATCGACTAGCTACTTACAGTTAGTAAATTAGCAGCTACTGTTTTATCCACAGCCGCATATAAACGAGAAATAGGACATTTCTCAAGTGCCTCTTGTACATAACCTTGAAACTGATCATTCGTTATATCTAAAATATCAGCAGACACTGTTAATGCAATCGTTGTAATAACCGGACCCATATCATCTCGATCTAATGTTACCGCTGCTTTTGTCGTTATTTTCTTATTTGTAAACCCATTATTTGTTAACAAGGCTGATAAAAACATAGAATAACAACTTGCTATTGCAGCTCCCACTAATTCTTCAGGGTTGGTACCATCCGCAGATTCAAAACGAGTTGCAAACGAAAAATCACCTGAATAACCTGCTTTTGGTAGCGTAAACGATCCATTACCTTCTTTTAAACTTCCATTCCATGATGCTGATGCTTCTTGGCTACCCATAAATATCCTCCAAAATTTGTAAATTAATTATCACTATAGTAACAAATAATGTAACTAGAATCTAATTAAATACATTAATACGTAACTATGAGTAAAGATTTTAATAGCAAAACATAGAGTACTTGAATGTCTTGGAACTAGATCAAACTAAGGTTATACTATTAATTCTATGGAAAAATTAATACTAGCAGCACTATCTAAAATAATAGACCCTGATTTAAATAAAGATATTGTTTCATTAAACTTTATTAAAGATCTAACAATCAATAATGGAGATGTATCCTTTACGATAGAATTAACAACACCGGCCTGCCCCATTAAAGATGTCTTTAAAAAACAAGCAGAAGACCTTGTTACAGCTATTGAAGGGGTTAACAATGTTAATGTAACTATGGGAGCCCAAACGAAACAAAATGCCATTACAAATTCTAATAACGAAAACTTAAAAAACATTACGTCAATAATTGCTGTATCAAGTTGTAAGGGTGGTGTAGGCAAATCAACAATGGCTGTAAATTTAACATACAGTTTAAAAGAACGTGGTGCTTCCGTTGGAATTTTTGATGCTGATATTTATGGCCCCAGCTTACCTACTATGATCCGTACAGAACAAGATCTTATTATGCAAGGTAACGATATTCGTCCAATCGATTACAACGGAATAAAATGTATGTCCTTTGGGTATGCTTTGGATCAATCAGATGAAGGACCCGCCATTTTAAGAGGTCCCATGGTAACACAAATTATTAATCAGTTTTTAACTCAAACTGCTTGGGGTGAATTAGACTATTTAATTATTGATATGCCTCCAGGAACAGGTGATATCCCTATTACATTATGTCAATTACTGCCTATTACAGCGGCTGTAATTGTTACAACACCACAACATATTAGCTTTATTGATGTTGTGAAGGGAATTGAAATGTTTGATAACTTAAAAGTACCTGTAGTAGGAGTAATAGAAAATATGAGTTATTTAGAGGTAAATAATGAAAAACATTTTCCATTTGGACAGGGTGCAATAGAGCGTATTATTCATGAATTTGGATTTAAGCACACCTTGCAATTAGAACTAAACAAAGATATCTCAATTTGCTCAGATCATGGAAAGCCATATCTTGAACAATTTAGCTCATCGACATCAAGCAAAAAAATAAAAGAGTTTACGGATAGTATTATTCAAGAAATCAGTATTATTAAACATGGAAAAAATGAGTTGCCAAAAATTGGATATAATAAAAAAGATGGGATCATTATAGCCAAAGATGGGCAAGACTATCATATTAATCCCAAAACATTACGATTAGAATGCCGCAGTGCATTGTCACGAGACGAGTTTACTGGAGAAGCATTAATTAAGCCTAGTGATATACCTGATGATATTTATCCAGTATCAATGAACCCAGTTGGAAACTATGCACTTGGTGTTAACTGGAGTGATGGCCATGCATCCTTATTTCCGTATGATACAATCTTAAATCTTTGTAAAGAAAAATAAGTAAATTCTAATATTACTCGTCAAATAACAGTGACTTATCCCTTTATTGTCAATATCCCAAAATAAAATAGCAATAAAAAACAATATTTTAGCGTTACAATTTGATCTCACACATGTCAAAACAAATAATTATCAGATATCTAAGTATACGTCTAGTAAAATAGTCATCATGTAATAGCTGACAGAACCTCTCGTTTTATTCCCCCTTTGATATAGATCATAAATTATTTTTTTATTAAGACTTTTTTAAACGATGAGTATTGCCATCTTATGGGAACGATCTTCTAGCAGAACAAGAACCAAATTTTAATGAGCGATAATGACAATCTTTGCTAACTATTTTTCCAATATCAAAAATATTGCAGTAGGTTGTAGGAGCAAGATATCCTTTACGATGTAAAATCTTTAAATGATCAGTAACAGTAATATTAGAGTTGTCTTTTTTAAGAACATCTTTATATAAATCTTTAAATAGTTGAACAGATAAAGACAGCTTATAGTCTCCATCATTATTGGGAAGCCTATCTAAAGTTTTAATATTAGCTTTCAGAAAATCACGTAATTCAGTAAGGTTAGTGATATTTGGTAATGCTATAGAACTAGAAACATATTTTGGAGTAGCGCATAATGCTTCCGTTACAGAACTAGAAACCTGAGTTGATTTGGAGGCAAATGTAGGACTAGAAACCTGTGTTGAGGGGGAGCCCAACTCTCTATATACACCAGTAAGCTTTTCTTGAAGTGATTTAATTTCTTGTTTTAAGAGTTCCTCTTCCTTACTCATTTCATCAATCTTTTGGTGTAAAGAATTTACAATTTTTTTCGACTCACAAATTATATACTTAAGATGCGTATTTTTATGATAAAAAGTTTGTTGTAAATAATTTACAAACATTTGCCCATTATAAATTGCATCCTTAAGACGCATATTTTCATGAGAAAAAAAAGCATGTTGCTTGGCAAATTGATGTCTAAGATCCTGAATAACTAAAGCTTGTTGGGAAATAACCTGTGATAAATACAGTTTATCTCTACGTAATTGTGTATTAGTTACTTCAAGATCTCTACTCCTAGCTCCATTAAAATGTTTAGAGAGTTTTAAATCTGTTGCTTGTATTTTTTTATCCAATACATCCCTAGATAACTTAGCAAACTGCTCTTCAACAACTCTTAACTCATCAGTAAGAATGGCGAGCGATAATATATCTTCTTGATCCTTATATAATCTAGTTAATTCTTGACAAGAATTCAGCAACAGCTCAGATTCGTCCGACCGCTGTCGATGAGGAAAAGTAGGAACTCTAAAATTATCATCATAACTAGGAGTTATATCTGATGAAGCTGCACCACCTCGGAAATTAAGATCTCTCCTCCATACCAATCCAAAATCGAATTGAGTATTTGGAATAGCAACACTAGTAAAAGTATCTTGATCTAATGACCCACCACTTGAACCTAAAGTGGATTGTGGATATCCCGTACTCAATAAGTTATTTTTTTCCTGTAAATATTTTCTTGAATTTGAACTAGAATTCGAAAATACGGTTGCATTAGCTGCGTTAGGATATGATTTCATTATTTTTCTCCTCTCAAATTTTTTTGATAAATTAAATTATTTTTGTTTGAACAAGCATCTAAAAAACACTGAGTAAATGTTTTTAAATTAATCTAGAGAAAATTTAAATTTAGAATTAATTCATATAATAATGACTAAAAAAAATACTAATTTTCCCTAGATACTATGGATAGATGTATTAAAAAAGTAGGGAGGAATCCAACCATATCGAATAGAGCCTTTTGTAAAAGGGGTATTACGTAATAGTTCACACTCATTAAACTCATATTTAGTTAACAATTTAGCTTTCTTTATTATTTTATTTTTATTAAAATTTTTACAGTTTATCAAAAAGTATTCAAGTAATAATAAATAAAAATTATTATTCTTACTATTTATTATCGGTTTTTTTTTAAAAAAATTTCAATTTTTCTAAAAATATCTTAACTCATTCTTATTTATAAGAAATTTAAGATAAAATTATGAATTAGGTTTACGAATCGTTAAAATAAGTGGTGATTTACCAACAATGGTTTGACAACTTAAGCGAGAATATGGTGTTCCTGGCCTTTCATTATCAATATCTAACATATCATATTCTTCTTCTCTTGGAGAACTATTCTCAGGAACTCCATTATGAATTTCTATAGAACAAGAAGAACATGAAAGTTGACCATAACAATCCGAACATAACACATTCTCATCATAACCATACGATCTAAAATAAGATAAAACAGAACCCGGCTCACCAGGCTCAGGAGGTTCCTGAGTCTTATCTGAATATATAATAATAAAAGATTCTATTATTTCACTATATGCAATAAGTGGAACACATTGATTCAAATAATCCGTATTAGAAAATAAGATATTAAGCTTTGAAGCATGTTCTACATTTGAATATAAAAAACTAAAAAACAAATTCTGAATAACCTCAGGCCAGTCTGATGATTTCACAAAAAGTGATAATTCAGGTTCTAACTCAATATCATTTTTTGTTGTATCCTGAATAGCCGTTATGGGAATTACGTATGACATTCTTCAACCATTTTTTTCTTTGTATTTAAATAATCTCTGTACTCTGTTTCAAAAAAGAATTCTTTTTCACCAAAAGCAGGTTTAAGTTGATCTAACCACGTCGCTTTTTCATCATATTTTGCAAAAAACACACGATCACACCAAGAGTCTAAACGACCTTGAAGAAATTTTAGTATAAAAACGTCTTCCCCAGCAACTCTCTCTTTTCCTAAAACACATACTTTTCCAGGACCACACGACATTGATGGACCTCTTGCTGTATGCGAAAGACCAGACATTTTTTTTCTTGCTTCTGAATAAATATAAAGTGCTTTTGCTAACGGAACCTCAAAATAACATTGAGGCCCCGTATCACGAGCAATAAACATATAATAAGGTATCATACCGTATTGAACCTGCCTTTCCCACATTGTAGACCATACTAATGGATTATCATTAATATAGCGCATAAGAGGTGCTTGTGTTCGAATATTACACCCAATACTTCTCAATCGTTTTACAGCTTCAATAGTAGGTCGTGTAATTTCATTAAAATGACTAAAATGAGCCATAATAGATATATGCTTACCCTTACTAATAAACTCTTGAAAACAATCTATTAATCCATCGGCATCGGGATCTGTTAAAAAGCGATATGGATGATACGTTAATGCCTTAGTTCCCATTCTAATATTTTTAATATGACTATAATCAGGCTCTGATAAAGGCTCCAAAATAGATCTAAAAACATCTGATTTCATTGTTCCAGGATCCCCGCCTGTAATTAACACATCCGATATTTCTTGATGTTGTCTTAAATACTTATGAAGATTATCCGTATCTTGTTCTAAAAATTTATCTTTTCCAACAAACTGATTAAAACGAAAACAATATGTACAATAGGCATGACAGGTTTGAGCATTACGATGAAACATTAAACACGTTTTAGTATACTTATGTTGTAACCCTTCACACTCATAAGAATGATCCTCTTCTAAGATAATAGGTCGATTTGATGCCTGATTTGCAGGAGCAGGATTTTTATCACTTCGTAAATCTGAAATAGCATGTGCAATTTCATCTCGAGAGCAGTTATCATTAATCATTTTTTCAATTCTTAATAACTCATCTGGTAATAACATATCAGGCTGTGGAAATGTTAATTGAAATAAAGGATCAAAATGATAATGATCCCAATCAATCATATCAATAATATGTTGATTAATTTTAAAAGGGTAGACCTGAGCAACAATCTCACGTTGTCTTAGATAAGGATCAACGATACCTTTTGATTCAAAAATCGCTTTAATATCCGTTCTTAAATATTTTTTATATGGTTTATGCTTAACAACATGGCCATCCTGACACTCCCAATCTTTAGGAGCTTCAAACTTAATTTTAAACTCATCTGCAATCATACTTTGCGTACTCATTTATGACTCCATTTTACTAAATTTACTTGGTTATTAATTTTTATTGTAAATCAAAAAAAAAAAGAGTCAAAGAAAATTTTAACACTAAGATAACTTTGAAAATAAAAACATTAATTATGGTCATTTTTAATGTATAATATTAC
>PBEQ01000045.1 GCA_002719695.1 bacterium
ATTAAAAAAAAATAATAAAAATAAAAATTAAGGAGTATTGTTATGATATTAGGATTAAAATCTTTACGTGGTAAAATTTTTTCTTCTCAATCTTCGCAAACTCAATCTTCGGGGGTGGATCATAGTAAAGTTTTGCGTAAGGACTTCTGTGAATATCTAGATAAGTTCGCAAAAAACAACGAGATCAAAGCAAATGTCAAAAAAATATTTGATGCATATTGTAATGTAATAGAAAAAAATAAAAATGAAGGATTTTTTGATCGAGAGAAACATCAAAGGAATTTTAAGGAAGATATTACTAAAGTGTTTAAAGATTATAATCATCCAAAAGACATAATAGATGTTTTTGAGATTTTATATGCTAATTCAACTACTCACGTTAAACGTATTATTATAGACTTATTAAAAATTTTTCGAGAAATTGAAATAATTCCAAAAGTAGAAGGGAGAACAGTATCTTTACATGATCATCACACAATAATGTCTTTATATCACAATAATCGTGTACACTTTTGTTAGCTATTATTAAAGATTATATGAAATTGAAAACTTTATTAAAGATCGATCTTATGATTATACAAAAGAGAACGAAGAGAATCGAAGACGGTTGTTAAAAGGGTATTATCGAGAGATTTTATGGCCTAAAGAGCTAGATAAGATGAGGAAAAAATAGTTCCGGAACAATTCCGGAATTATTTAAAACAAAAATCTAATAACTGAAATTTGTTGTCTCTAAAACACGATAAATATATAAAAGACAGAAAAAATGTAACAATTTTTTTAGAGAAGGAAATTAACCGTAAACATATCCTAGCTTTTCAAGACGAATAGTCATAGCTATTGAGGAAATCTGATATTTTTTGGCTAAGTCATAACTATTATTTCATTGTTAATTTTAAGTTACTTGAAAATGAATATGATAGTAATGATTGCAAAAATAGATAGGCTAAGGTTTAATTTTACTTAATTATGGTTAGTCGTTTTTTAATTGTTATATTATTGTTTGGGATGTTTTCTTGTTTTAGTTTTGCTCAAGAATCTTTTGATTTGAATGAGGTTAAGTATCAACGAAAATCGATTGCTAGTATTGATCAAGTTGTTGTTTTATCTGATGATTATAATTTGATTAACGCGAGTACTGTTCAAACTATTTTAGAACCTCATATTGCGTTATCTCGTTTTGATCGTAATTTGTTACCTCAATCATTATCACAATTGTTTTTGGATGCTGTTTATGTTACTGCTAATCATACCGTTGAGTCTTTGGGCCGTTTAATAAAAGATATTTATGCTAATGAAATTCAATTGATATTAACTGATCCTTCTATTCAAAAAGCTCGTATTGAACAATTTAAAGAAACAGATGTTTTTACTTTTGAATACGGAAAAGGAAAAAGTTATTCTGTCACTGCAAGTGATTTAGAAAAATTATTTTCCTCTGCTTTTTTTTATATTCCTTATATTTCTAATTCTCGTTTTACTAAAACGTACTTTACAAAGAAAGTTGATGATACTGAAACAAAGATGAAAAAGATTTCTGTTGGGGTTGATGCTGGTGTGATTTGGTATCAAATTAAAGTGTTGCCTGATCAATCTATTACGGTTCAGTTTGTTGAAAATATTGGTGTTAGTTCTTATGAAACGGATAATAAATTGGCTTCTAATAACAATGATGATGATACGGTTAATGATCTTTTGTTATCTTGTTTAACTAATATTGGAATTCAACTTTCTTATCATACTAAAAAAATGTCGGTTTTTAATTTGCGTGGTCGTATCGATTCGGTTAATAATAATGAACTGCAATTAGATTTAAGTGTTAAGGATGGCGTTGCACTGGATGACTATTTTTGGATTATGGAAGATTATCAGTCTAAGGATGGGTATAAATCTAAACCTGTTGGGTTAACCTTTGTTTCAGAGTTTGTTGATGATCAAACTAAGTTTCCTTTTTCAAAGGCAACTCAAATTTTTGGTAATAAGCACCATGTTGGTAGCTGGGTTAAAGAATCACCTCGTTATGGTGTTTCCTTAAAAATGAATTTAGGATATATCAATGGTTTTCATTTAGATTCACGTGATTCTTTGATAAATTCTGATTATTTTTTTCAAAATGATGTTTCTTCAGCGGTTGGTTTTGATTTTTCTTTGTCCTACTTATTATCAAAGTCGTTGTTAACCGTGCCATATTCACAGTTGTTTTTTGATCTTAATTTTGGATTTGCTCCTTTAAGTATGGAGTATGGTAATTTAATTGATCGTTCCTATTCTCCTTTAAGTTCCTTGCAAGGGATTTATTTTGGATTTAGAAAGCTTTTTTGGTTGAATCAAGTTGCCTACCAACCATTTTTTTATTTTGGTCGTCATCAGTTTAATATTTCTGAAAATGGGATTTTTTCTTTTTTTAATGAAGATGAATCAGATGATACTATGTTTGAATTAAATCAAAGTGTCTTTAAATTTGGTGTTTCAATTGAAAAAATGATTTTACCTTACGTTTTAGTTAATGCATCTTTTTTTAAAACTCTTTCCATTGGTTCCCCATCACGACAATATGTTCTTAATTATGACTCTATTTTTTCCTCTTCTTATGAAGATGTGGCTTCTCATTCAAAGCTTAATTTAGGTGGTTTTCTTTTAGGGGTTCACGTTTTATTTTAGAGTTTTCTCTAGATGCTTTTTGGTCTTTAACGTACAATAAAGGTACTTAGTTTTGGAGGTTTAGTTATGTTTAAGTTTGTTATTGTTTTTTTAATTACAGTGTTTTCGTTTTCAGTGGGTGCTTCGTCAAAAAAAGAACAATCTTATAATTCGGATTATGAAAAAATTTCTTCACAAGCAACGATTATTGAAGTTGTATCCTCAGCAGAAGTTTTAGTTGAAGCGGTGGGGGTTTATAAGTCTAATGAAAAAAATAAACGTAGACGTAAAAAAGATGTTAGACGAAATGGTAAAGAACGTGCTCTTGATAATGCTAAAAAAGCAGCCGTTTATTATTTGTTATATAATGGAACGGATCCTCTTTTATCAGATGAAGATTCTATGGATCGTTTTGAAGATATTCGTGAAGAAGTTTTTAGCCAAGATTTTATTGATGAGTTAGTAATGTACGTTGATCCAAAACCAACTCGAGTTGTTTCTATCGATGATGGAGAAGGTATTAAAATTATTAATGCGATAAAAATTAATAGTGCTTTTTTGCGAGAAATGCTAGAAGATAATTTGGTTATCTACTCTTATCAAGAGTTAGTCGATGAAATTGGATATCCTCAAATTATGGTTATTCCATCTGCTAGTGGTGATAAGAGTTCTTTAGAATTATTAAAATCTGATAAAATGAATCAGCACGCTGCTGGAGTTATTGAAAGTTTCTTATCCTCAAAACGGTATGAAGTGATTGTACCTACTCAACTTGAAACGATTAATGATTTAACTGAATCGATTAGTGTTTTAGATAAAGCTAAAAAAGATCCTATTTATCAACTTGCTTTACAAATTGGATCGGATGTTTATTTAGAATATAGTGTTGCTGCTACCAAAGGAGCTTATGAAACTGATAAAGTCTCTGTAACATTAAGAGCTTTTGAAACAACTACAGGTCGTTTGCTTGGAACTGAAACAGGTTACTCAAAACCTCGTGTCGGTGAAGAATTTGTTTCTGTTGAAGAAGCGTTGTTAGATGCTATGACTAATGTTACACACCGTATTATGAAATATTGGGAAGAGGATCTTTATAAAGGGGTTCAATATAAAGTTGTTTTAAAAATTGTAGCAGATGATATCACTGAAGATAAATTAGAAGATGTTCAGGATGATGTTTTTGAAGCGTTTGAAAAAGCTGCTCTTTTAGTTAAAGAAAATGTTGTTACAGATAAAACGTTTGATGTTACTTTGTGGTGTAACCATGAAACCATTCGAAATTCACGACAACTTTACAAAAAGCTTCAATCGTTGTTTGCCGAAAAACAAAATGAATTAAAAATTTCTCAGGTTAATAGAAACCGAAAATTATTATATTTACAGGTTAAATAGTGTCTGTCATTCGTTTTTTTTGTTTAATAGTTTTTTTAAGTCTTTTTCTTTTTTCTTGTTTTAACAAGTATGAGCCTGTTCATCAGGATGTTATTCTTGAATCTAGTTTGCCTAAACCTCCTTCGTGGATTTATCACGATTCTCAAGAATCCAAAACACAGTTTTATTTTGTTCGATCTATGCGGTCTGAATTTAATATGCCTATGTTAGCTTATAATTTAGTTCGTCGTGATTTGCATGTATTTTTTGAAAAGGAAGCTGAATATATTTTACAACCTGTTCTACATAATATTTCTAAGCTTCGTTTTAACGCTCTTGTACAAGAGTTTAAAATTTTTCTATCTAAAAAGTTGATGAATGAAATTCGTACTAATCGTACCGTTTATTGGGAAAAGGTTTCTTATCAAAAAAATATGGATGATGAAATTGGGTATTGGTATTATGTTTTATTATCTTTACCAAAACAAAGGTTAAGGATTTTAGAAAAACAATTTATTTCGCAACGGCTTGATTTTGCTCGTAAAAATCGTAAAAAATTGATTATTAAAGAATTGGAATCTTCTTTAACTATTATTCAAACATTACGTGATAATGACGCTCTTCGACAATCTAAATTACCAAAAGATTATGTGTTTGAAACGCCGGTAGATTAATCTAATAGAGATTCTAGTTCGTCTTCATCATAGGTTATTATCATAGCTGCTTTATTACTAATTAAATGATTTACCATGTCACTATCGTTTACCGTTCCATCTTGATCATCATCTAAATATTCTGCTAAGACAGATGCTGCATGTAAAAATTTGCTTTCTTCTACTTGTGTTGTTCCTAATATATGGATACCAAAAATTGAGATATACTTAGAAAATTTGTCGCTTAATTCACTTAATTCATTTGGTAAACTACTTTCAATTGTAAAATTTACGGTTACATTTGTTGTTGGATAATCGCCTGTTGGTAATATTTTTGGTAAGTTATATTCTGTATTTGTAATGATTCCATATAAAGTAGTATCTCTTGTTTGTAGATTTTCTGAGGTAGTAATTTCCCATTCATTATTAATCTCTTCAGCTCTTCCTGGATAATCTTGTGCTCCTAAATATGTTGTTAATCCCCAATAGATATATTCTGTTATCTGACACGAATAATTGCACGTTGAATCATTGTAATGATACCAAGCTTCACTAGGGTATGTTGTTGGGATACTTAAATGCTGTCCTCCTCTCGCTGAATCCATTGCATTGGCAATTTCTGTTCCTGTATTTCTACCAAAAATATTCGGATATGTTGGTTCGTACACATAATCACTAATTAAATGTAATACTTCTTCTAAGGTTGCATCAAATCCATTTTCACTTGAACTACCTTCGGGATTAATCTCTTCGTTAAATAAACTTTGACCGTTGATACTATCAAATAGAGTGTCGTCTTTACTGACTATATTACAACTTGTTAATAACGCACTATAGATAATTATTGTTCCTAAGATGAACCCTGCTTGTAATTGTTTTAATCGTTTCATGACGGTTTTTCCTTTTTGTTTTTCTAATTCTACTTTAATTCATTTGTTTGCTGTTCCAAAGAAATTTTTCATGATTGTTCTGCTGGTTGTTGATTTTTGATTATTTCGTTACACTATTTTTAAATGATGGAAAGGTGTCCGAGTGGCTTAAGGAGCACGCTTGGAAAGCGTGTATGGGAGTAATCTCATCGAGGGTTCGAATCCCTCTCTTTCCGCCAGAGAACCTGATTTTTGCAATTTTCAATCCGCTTAACTACACCGCTTCGTCTGAGGACTCCGCTCTCCGGTAGTCCGTACGGCTTGATAAATTACAAATCTCAGAACCTCTCTTTTTAATAGTTTGACATTAAAACCAGTCTCTCCGCCAGAGAACCTGATTTTTGCAATTTTCAATCCGCATTAACAACGTTAGGCTAAGCTATTATTACTATCTATGCTTTTTCTAACTTTCTAACAATTTTCAATATAGTTACAAAAGCCCATATCTCAATCAAAACAATAACTACATATAATATAAAATCTCCAGTGGGGGACATGGGTGCATTGGCTAACGGAAATAGCGGATCGATAATTGTTTCGAATCCTTCACGAAGTATATTGGTAAGTAAAACAACTAAGAAATAGTGGGGGTTTTGAGTAATTATGGCAAATAATGAAATGATAGCCATCACAAAGGTTCGACTTGCAAATTCGTAAAAAAGATTTAAATCAGGAATTCCTGATAGTGTTATACCAGAGGCTAAAACGCTCTGATGATCAAACGTAAAAAGAAATGCTTGTTGTACCATTATTAGTGTAAGTAAAAGTTGTAGAAATGTTATCCAGCGTGGGATTTTTGAGTTTTTAAAAAGCATATTACAATCGTATTCTGATTATTTAAAGATTTACGGGTTAGATTTTTGATCATTAACTCTATAATACTAGCGAATATTTTTTATTTTGATAATGGTTTCTTTGAAATAATCTTAAAATAGCTACGTTGCTGGTTTTGATCTTATTGATAAATATTAAAATATAGTTTTTTTTTGTTGTTTTGAGTGGTAAAATGAAAGATCTGAAAATAGATAAATTTTGAAATAATATTGGTTTTTATAGTAAGGAGTAAATATGGAGTTTGATGTAAAAATGGGTACTTATATGGATTCTTTAAAAAATGAAGATCCAGAAATTCATGGAATCTGTCTTGAAGAATTACGTCGACAACAAAATACAATTGAATTAATTGCTTCTGAAAACTTTACGTCACTTGCGGTTATGGACGCTCAGGGAAGTTGGCTGACAAATAAATATGCAGAGGGTCTTCCATCGAAACGATATTATGGTGGATGTGAACATGTTGATAAAGTAGAGCAGTTAGCTATAGATAGAGCGAAAGCTTTATTTAAAGCAGAACATGCTAATGTTCAACCGCACTCTGGAGCCCAAGCCAATATGGCTGTTTTCTTTGCTTGTCTTCAACCTGGAGATACTATAATGGGTATGAGTTTAGCTCATGGAGGACATTTATCTCATGGGTGTCCCGTTAACATTTCAGGAAAACATTATAATGTTGTTGAGTATGGTGTTGATAAAGATAAAGAACGAATTAATTACGATGACTTAGAGGAATTAGCTAGACAACATAACCCAAAATTAATTATTGCAGGAGCATCGGCTTATTCCAGAATTATTGATTTTGAAAGAATTAGTGCCATAGCGAAGTCTGTAGGAGCTTATTTCTTAGTGGATATGGCTCATATTGCAGGATTAGTCGCCGTTGGGTTACATCCGAGTCCTGTTGATTATGCAGATTTTGTAACTACCACGACTCACAAAACGTTGAGAGGTCCTCGTGGAGGACTTATTTTATGTAAATCAGAGCATGCAAAAATGATTGATAAGGCTGTTTTTCCTGGAATACAGGGTGGACCCCTCATGCATGTTATTGCTGCAAAAGCAGTTGCTTTTAAAGAAGCTTTAGCTGATGAATTTAAGGTTTATCAAGAACAAATTGTGGCAAATACAAAAGTTATTTCTCAAATATTAGCTGAAAAAGGATTTCGAATTGTATCAGGTGGTACTAATAATCATTTAATTCTTGTTGATTTAAGACTAAAAGGCTTAACTGGCAAGCAAGCGGAAGCTTTTTTAGAAGATGTTGGTATAACATTAAATAAAAATGCTATTCCATATGATCCTGAAAGTCCTTTTGTAACATCAGGAATCCGAATTGGAACATCATCAGTAACAACTAGAGGAATGAAAGAAAAAGAAATGAGTCGTATTGCACATATGATTTCAGATATTTTATCAGATCCAAATGATAAGGGGGTTTATAATAATGTCAAACGTGATGTCCAAGCTCTAACGGCAGAATTTCCTTTATATTCAGTTTTAGATCATTGTTAGTTTGATGATTGGTTATTTAGGTCCAGTTGGAACTTTCACACAAGCTGCTCTTAATTTTTATATTAATGAGGAGCAGTCTGATGCTGTATTAAAACCGTTTCCAAGTATTTACGCTTTATTTGAGGCTTTGTCTAATAAAGAAATTGCTAAGGTATTTATTCCAATTGAAAATTCGCGAGGTGGCGAGGTTTTTGCTGCGTTTGCAGGGCTTAATCAGTTGGAGGATTCTTTTTTTATTTCGAATGAAGTTGTATTTCCTATTAAGCAATCATTAATGGCATCACAGCCATGTAATCTGAATGATATTAAGGTTATTTATGCTCATGAGCAATCAACTCGTCAATGTAGTCATTTTTTACATCAGGAGTTACCTCATGTAGAACTTGTTTTTGTTGCCTCAAACGGGGTTGCCGCAGAGAGGGTAAAGGCGTCATCAGATTGTGTTGCCTGTCTTGGTTATGAAGGGGCTGCATCATTATTTGATTTAACGGTTTTGCGTTCTAATGTTCAGGATGATGATCATAATAAAACTCGTTTTGTTTTAATTTCATCAAACCAGCATGATAAAACAGGCGATGATAAAACAAGTTTTGTGTTTTCAACGCACAAGGATAAGCCTGGAAGTTTATGTGATATTTTATCTTTATTATCAAATGAATCGATTAATTTGACTCGAATATCATCTAAACCAGTTTCTAATAATTTGGGAGAATATTTGTTTTTTATTGATTGTGAAGGCCATATTCAAGATCCTGTTGTTTATGAATGCCTTTCAAAAATTAAAACGTCATGTTTATATTATAAATTTTTAGGATCTTATCCAAAAGGACGGGCTATATGATTGATCCAAAACTTTTTAGAGAAAAACCAGAGTATGTTAAATCAGTTTTAGCGACTCGTGGCGTTTCGCTATCATTGATTGATGACTACTTAAATGCTGATCAACAATGGCGTTCGGAATTATCATTAATTGATTCTTTAAAAATGAAGCGAAATCAATTAACACCAAAAGGAAAGCCCACACCTGAACAGTTAGCATCATTGAAAGATTTATCTAACCAAATTAAACAAGAACACGATACGGTTGAATCGTTAGAACGTAATGTTCGTCAATTAGCTCAACAACTACCTAATATACCCTTACAGGATGTTCCTGTAGGTGCTTCGGAAGAGGATAATTCTATTTTGAAAATAGTAGGCGATATCCCTAGTTTTTCTTTTAAGCCTAAATCTCATGATGAGTTGGGTATTAGTAGGGGAATCTTTGATTTTGAACAAGCAACAAAAATAACGGGTGCTCGCTTTATGGTCGGTCATCAGAAAGGTGCTCAGCTAGAACGAGCTTTAATTAACTTTATGTTAGATATTCATACAAGTAATCATGATTATCAAGAAGTTCAGGTGCCTGTAATTATCAATTCTAATTCTTTATTTGGAACGGGTCAGTTACCAAAGTTTGATTCTGATTTATTTAAGTTAGATCAATCAGATTATTGGTTATCTCCTACTGCTGAGGTTCAGTTAACAAATTTATTTAAAAATCAAGTGATTCAAGAAGATCAACTTCCAATTGCTGTTACAGCAGCAACTGCTTGTTTTCGAAAAGAAGCGGGTTCATATGGTAAAGATGTTAAAGGTATTATTCGACAACATCAATTTAATAAGGTTGAGCTGGTTCGTATTTCCCATCCTGAAGATTCTCATAATCAATTAAATCAATTACTATCTCATGCTGAAAAAATCTTGCAAATGTTAAATTTGCCTTATCGAGTTGTGGAATTATGTACAGGTGATTTAGGGTTTAGTTCTGCTAAAACGTTTGATTTAGAAGTCTGGTTTCCATCTCAAAATTCGTATCGAGAAATTTCGTCATGTTCAAATTTTCTTGATTTCCAATCTCGTAGAGCTATGATAAGATATAAGCAGAAAAAAGGTGGAAATGTGAACTATGTTCATACCATCAATGGCTCAGGATTAGCTGTTGGTAGAACATTCGCTGCGATTTTAGAAAATTATCAGCAGGCAGATGGATCTATTGTGGTTCCTGAAAGTTTAAAACCCTATTTGAGGTTTGATTTATTATGATAAACAATGATACATATATAAAGTTCTTTAAAGCGCTTGCAAATGAAGAGCGAATTGAAATTATTAAGCTTTTGAAAAAAAATGGAGAGATGTTTGCTCAAGATATTGAAAGACATTTTTACCTAGAACAATCAACTACATCTCATCATTTAAATATGCTAAAAAAAGCAGGTATTACAAAGTCTCGTAAGGATGGACGAAAAGTTTTTTATTCTATTGATAGTAATTCTATTAAGTTAATTTTTGATTCGTTTGATACCATCATATTTTAAATACATGTTTGATCTGTTTTTTTTCGTTATATTAGGTAGCGAATTATGACAAATGATAATGATTTAAATGACGATATAGATAAATTGTTTCAGCCAACTCAAGCTGAAAAAAATATTCAATTTGAAACGTTGTATAAAAGTATGTTGCCGCATTTAAACAATAATTATTCGGAGCTTGTAGCGGCTCATCTTTTATTAATATTAAAATTAGAAGGTATTGTTGGGGATAAAATAACACCTAAAGATATGGATATGATTGAAGATATGAAAGAAAAAATTTCTGAAGATAAAGAATTAGCAAAAGAGGTTTATCGGTTAATTAAAGCAATTAAGGGAAACTAAGTTAGTAGCTAAAATTTAGCTATAGTTAGTAGCTAGAGCTTTTGTAAATAAGTGGTTTAAGTGGTGCCCTGATTTAATACCTATGATATGCCCGATAATAGGGCGGTTTAGTACCCAAGAATCCCCGATTAAATCAAGTAATTTATGACGTGCACACTCATTTGTAAAACGAGGTTCATTAATATAGTTATCGTCTCCAATAATTAAGGCATTATCTAAACTACCGCCTTTTGCTAGACCCTGTTTTATTAAGTGATCAACTTCATGTTTAAATCCATAGGTTCGTGCAGGTGCAATATCGTTCATGTATGTTGATTTTGTTAATTCAATAGTATGTGACTGAGATTTAATCAGTGGATGATCATAAGACAAAAAATAACTAAAGATACTTGTAGCTGCTGGAGTTGCAATAATACAAGTATCTTCATACCAGATGGTTAGGGGGCTGTTTATAATTATGGGAGAGAGCGGTTTATCTGGAATCTCTTGAATATTAACAGATTCAAAGATTTTACAAAATTCGATAGAACTTCCATCTAAGATTGGCATTTCATTGCCATTAATATGAATATCTAAGCTTGTAATAGAATAGGCTGCACACGCTGAAAGAAAGTGCTCTGGTGTGCTAAGATATGTGAATTCATTTTTAAACAGTGTTGCTCTTTTATGTGACTCAGCTAGGGTATCTAGGGTTAAGGGTAATGTGGCATTGTTGTCTTTAGAATTTATTATAGTTATTGATCCACTTGTGCTAGGGTTACATGTCATTGTAATTTCTTTGCCAGAATGAATACCAATTCCTTTAAATTCAATAGATTTTGAAATTGTTTTATGATTCATTGGCTTGTATTGATTTAATTGCAGTATCGATAGCTGTTACAATGCTTTTTATTGAAAATGGAGAAGGGTAGCTAATTGTAATATCCTGCCATTGTTCATATAAAGGAAGACGTTCTTGATAGACAGCCTTCAATGTTTTGTGGTTATTCATGATGACTCCTCGGTTTTCATAATTATTAATTCTGTTTTGAATATTTTCTAATGAGTCTTTTAGATAAATTAGGGTACAATGATGTTTTAAAAATGCCATAATATTTTTATTGTAAATAACACTTCCGCCTGTAGCAATAATACTATTTTTAGGAATCTTCATTCCTAAAATAACCTGTTCTTCTATAGCTAAAAATGATTTTTCCGAATTTTTGAGAAGGTATGTTTTAATCGGTGTTCCTATGGTTTGTTCGATTAGATCATCGGTGTCAATAAAAGGACGTTGATATTTTTTTGCAAGGAGTTTTCCAAAAGATGATTTGCCAATTCCAGACATTCCTATAAAACATAACGACTTATTACTTTGTGTCATGATAATACTATAATTATTTTTACTGTATCGGTCTATAATTAGAATTCATTATTAGAATAGTGTATACTATTTTCTTTAAATGAGGAGTTTTAGAAAATGGAAATTATAACAACAGATTTAGCAGCAGAGCCTCTTGGCCATTATTCACAAGCTATTGTTCATAATGGACTTGTATATGTATCAGGACAATTACCGATTGATCCAAATGATCCCTCAATGTTTTTAGAAACGGTTGAGGATCAAACGTTACAAACACTAAAAAATCTTCAAGCTGTTTTAGAAGCAGCCAATAGTGATAAATCACTGGTTTTAAAGTCTACTGTGTATATTTCAGATATTTCTATTTGGGCACAAGTAAACCAAGTGTATGCTTCTTTTTTTGGAGATCATCGTCCAGCTCGATCAGCTGTTCCAACAAAAAATTTACCAAAGGGTTATTTAGTTGAGATAGATGTGATTGCTACTCAGAAATAAGCCGGATAATAGCTTTTTTCTTTTTTTTAAGATTAAATGTTTTAGCGCTACCAGCGGTTAGTTCAATAACGTAATTTGCTGGTTTTGAGCAGGATATCGGGGTTAAATCAAAAGGAATTGTATTTTCTTTTATACAGATAATTTCAAAATCTGAATTTAACCAAATCATATCAAGCGCGATTAATGTATTTTTCATCCACATTGTTATAAATTGAGTTTTTTCCCAAGAAAAAATCATACCTTCGTTACTATTTAATTTATTTTTAAACATCAAACCTCGTTTGCGTTTTTGGTAGGTATTGGCATGATCTAGTTTCAAACATGTTTTAGTGTTAAAACATACTTCTAGTAAGGTTTCTTTTTTGAGCTCTTCGTAGGGTATAGAGAAACTAAACTTTGTTAGAAGAAAAATGAGAAGCCCAATTAGATAAAATTTCAATTAGGCTTTAATTTTGTTTAATTTTTTAGCTAAAGATGATTTTTTTCTTGCTGCAGAATTTTTATGAATAATTCCTTTAGCAGCTGTTTTATCAATTTGTTTAAGAGCTACTCGAACAGTTGAAACTAATTCTTTATCATTATTTTCTATTGCAGATTCTGCTTTTTTAATAGATGTTTTCATAAGTGATTTGAAATGAACATTTCTTAATTTGTTTCTTTTATTTATTAAAATATCTTTTTTTGCTGCTTTTTTATTTGCCATTGTTGACCTCTTTAGATTGACTTCTGCTATATAATTTTTTAAACTAGCTAAAAGGATTTTACAGATATAGTTTTGCGTATGTCAATATTAGATTGGTTTGAAAAGAAAAAAAAGAATGTTAAGGTAACTGATAAACTTAACATTCCTGGCAACTTATGGCTTAACTGTCCTAAGTGTTCTGAGGTTACATTTCGAAAGGATTTAGAGAATAATATGATGGTATGTCCTAATTGTGGGCATCATTATCGTATATCACCACAACAACGTCTTTCATACATGTTTGATTCAGACTCGTTTTCAGAGCATGATGTTGATTTAGAGCCAACGGATTTTTTAGATTTTGTTGATACAGAGCCTTATGTTAAGCGTATTCAAAAAACAAAAAAGAAAACAGATAAAACAGAAGCCATAGTTACGGGTACGGCTTTACTTAATGGTACTAAAGTAAATGTAGGAATTATGGATTTTGGTTATATGGGTGGTTCAATGGGAGCTGTTGTTGGTGAAAAATTAACACGTTTAATTGAACGATCTGTCGAGGATAAACATCCTGTTATTGTTTTTACAATGTCAGGTGGCGCTCGTATGCAAGAAGGTATTGTTAGTTTAATGCAGATGGCCAAGACTTCAGCTGCTTTATCGCGTTTAAGTCAAGAAAGAGTTCTTTATATATCCGTATTATGTGATCCTACAACAGGAGGTACGTCTGCTAGTTTTGCAATGTTAGGAGATGTTCAAATTGCTGAGCCAGGGGCTTTAATTTCATTTGCTGGACCACGTGTTATTGAACAAACAATTAAGCAAAAATTACCAGCAGGATTCCAACGTGCTGAATTTTTGTTGGAACATGGTATGGTAGATATGGTTGTGGAAAGAAAAAAAATGCGTGATATGTTAATCAACATTGTTACTATTTTAGATTTTAATGAGGATAGTTATGGCTAAGTTATTAGATTTTGAACAACCTATTAAGGAATTGTATGATAAGATAGATCAGCTAAAGTTACTATCGAAAGACGGTAAAATTGATCTGGATTCAGAAATTGAAAAAATAGAAAAACGAGCTGAAGCATTAAAAAAAGATATTTTTTCTGATTTAACGCCTCATCAAATTGTTCAAATTGCGAGACATCCTAATCGACCTGATACAACAAGTTTAGCAAGACTTATTTGTGATCGATTTACTCCTTTAGCTGGGGATAGATTGTATCGTGATGATCCTTCAATAGTTGGGGGTATCGGTAATTTTGGATCGCAACGTATTATGTTAATAGGTCATCAAAAGGGTCATGATACGAAAGAAAATATTTATAGAAATTTTGGTATGCCACATCCTGAAGGGTATCGAAAAGCATTGCGTTTGATGAAACTTGCTGAAAAATTTGGAATTCCTATCGTTACATTTATAGATACACCGGGAGCTTATCCTGGTCTAGAAGCTGAAGAAAGAGGTCAGGCAGAAGCTATAGCAAGAAATTTACGCGAAATGGTAGGTATTAAAGTTCCTATTGTAAGCTGTGTTATCGGAGAGGGAGGATCAGGCGGTGCTTTGGCTATTGGTGTTTCAGATTGTATATATATGATGCAATATTCAGTATATTCTGTGATTTCTCCAGAGGGCTGTGCTTCTATTTTATTTAGAGATGCCAAGAAATCAGAAGATGCTTCAAAAAGTTTAAAATTAACAGCTCCAGATGTTGTTAAGTTGGGGGTTGCTGATTCAATTATTCAAGAACCACTTGGAGGTTCTCACAATAATTGGGAAGAAACTGCTAAAACAATAAAAGAACACATTAGTGATTCGATTATATCGATGATGAAAAAGAATGTAGACACTCTAATTGAAGATCGTTACTCAAAATTTAGACGAATTGGTAGTTTTATATCTAGCTAATTAACAACTTAGTTTTTGCTAGGTAATGGATTTTAACTTATCGGTGGTTTATACAGCTTTGCTAGAATAGGGCTAGCTATGCATAGAGAAGAATAGGTTCCGCTTAGAATACCAATTGCTAAAATGATACAAAACTCTTGAATTGTATTTCCACCAAATAATATTAGCGCTAGTATTACAACTAATGTTGTTATGGATGTGTTAATGGTTCTTTTAAGTGTTTGATTAAGAGATAAGTTAGTTAACTCAATTATATTTCCAGATGCATAATTTTCAGTTTTTTCTCGTATACGGTCAAATATTACAATAGTATCATTAATGGAGTAGCCTAAAATTGTGAGGAGTGCTGCAATAAAGGATATATTAATTTCTAGATTTAATATGGATGTTATACTAAATATGATTAATCCATCATGTAATAGTGCTAGAATAGCTCCTATTCCATAACTTAATTGAAAACGTAGTGTTATGTAAAGTAATAGTGTTGCGGATACAAAAATAATAATTAATAATGCCTGTTTTTGTAATGATTTTCCAACACTTGGCCCAATAAAATCAATCTCTAAAATTTCCATGTTTCCAACATTATTACGAATACTATTTAAAATTTCAGTTGTTTTATTTTTTTCAACAGCAATAGTTTTTATATAAACTTCATTGTTATTGGAAAACTGTATTTGACTATTTTCTAGATTATATAATTTTAATGCTTCTCGTATAGATGATAATTGATTGATTCGGTTTGTATTTTCACTATCTGTTAATTTCAAATGAAATGTATTCCCTCCAATAAAATCAATGCCATAATTTAGTATTGGTTTATTTTGAAAAAATCTAAATCCCATTAGAGATATGCCTATAAAAATAATTACAACACTTAAGGTTAACCATAAATTCTTTTTTTCAACAAATTTAAAATTAAACGTCATGATTTTCCTTTATTAAAGTTACTTAATCGTTGAAAACTTAGTAATAACCCTTGTGTAATAGTAATGGCAGAAAACATGCTTATTAAGATACCAATACTTAATGTTATTGCAAATCCTTTGATAGTACCTGTTCCCAGCCAAAATAACACAACTGCTGCTATGAGCGTTGTAATATTAGCATCCAAAATTGTAATATACGCATGTTTGAATCCATTTAAAATATTAGCCTTTAAGGATGTATTGTTATTACATTCCTCTTTAATTCTTTCAAAAATAATTACATTTGCATCTACAGCCATACCCATAGTTAAAATAAACCCAGCAATGCCTGGTAAGGTTAAGGTTGCATCTATAAGTTTAAATAAAGAAAACGATAAAATAATATAGCTTACTAAACTAATACTAGCTAATATTCCAGGCCCTTTATAAATAAAAATCATATATAAGCCTACTAATAGTAAGCCTACTAAAAACGCTTTTTTACTTTTCTCTATAGAATCTTTTCCCAACGTAGGGCCAATTTGCTTTTCAGAGATGATCTCTACAGGTATTGGTAGAGCGCCAGCATTTAGTTTAATAATTAAATTACTAACTTCATTAGGAGTGAAATCTCCAGAAATTTGAGCTTTCCCTCCAGAAATGGCTTGGTTAACATTCGGGGCGGATATAATTCGCTTATCTAATAAGATTGCTAATGGTTTATTAATGCTTTTAGCAGTCGCCTTATAAAATTTATTTCCTCCTTCAGGAGTAAATTCTAAATTTACTATTGGTTTTCCAAACTGGTCTGTTCCAGGGCTTGCTTGCTTTAAATCGGCTCCTGTTAAGGCAATTTCTTTTAATATAATAGGTCTTTTGATACTAGAACTAGATTGATTATCTTGCTCCATAAAAGCTAGTTTCCCTGATTCTCCAATTAAAATTTTTTGTTTTTCAGGTGCTAATGTTTCAATTCCTGGAGGAGCCCATTCTGCAATAAAAAATTCTAATAAAGCAGTGTCTCCAATCATAGCTTTAGCTTCATCAGGATTTTTGATACCAGGCAATTCAATTGATATTTGATCTTTCCCTTTAATTCGAATGCTTGGTTCTGTTAAACCAAGTGAATCGATTCTATTTCGAATTACTTCTATACTTCCTAAAACACTTTCACGCGTTAAAGGTTGGTTATTTGTTGGTTTTGTTTGTAGAACTAGGTGCATTCCGCCTTGTAAGTCTAAACCTAAATTAATATCTTTTTTAAAAATAATAAAAATACCCAGTGATATTAATAAACCTGAAAAAATAAGTTTAAAATTACTCATGAGATTAATATTATAATAGGTGATTGCAATAACAACAAATGTCTATTTTTATTTATCTCTCATATGAGGAAAAAGAAGAATATCTCGAATTGAGTTTGAATTTGTTAATAACATGATAATCCTATCAATTCCAATTCCTAATCCTCCCGTAGGAGGCATTCCTTGTTTTAACGCTTGGATATAATCAAGATCCATAACTTGAGAATCTTCCATTCCTTTTTCTTTTGCATTAATTTGATCTTGAAATCGTTGAAATTGATCTTCAGGATCATTTAATTCTGAAAATGCATTAGCAATTTCCATACCATGAATAATTAGTTCAAATCTTTCAACTAAATTTTCATTATCACGATGTTTTTTTGCTAAAGGAGATGTTTCCCATGGATGGTCTATGATAAATGTAGGTTGTATTAGAGTTGGTTCTATGACACTGTCATATAATTCCATAATAATATGACCTTTTGTCGCTTCATCAGGGAGCTTTAGATTTAAGTCTTTTGCTTTTTGTCTGAGAGCGTTAATATCGTTACAATCTACCTTACATTGTTTTTGGATCTCATCAACAAGCTTTAATCGTCTAAAAGGAGGAGAGAAGTCAATTTCAGTTTCTTTGTAGGTTATTTTGTATGAATTATGAATTTTGAATACCAATGATGATAGGAGTTCTTCTGTTAATGTCATCATATCTTGATAATCGGTATAGGCCTCATATAATTCAAGTAAGGTATACTCAGGATTATGTTTGTAGGAAATACCTTCATTTCTAAATACTCTTCCAATTTCAAAAACCTTTTCGAAACCGCCTACAATTAATCGTTTTAGATGTAGTTCTAGAGCAATTCTGAGATAAAGATGTTGTTCTAATTCATTGTGATAGGTATTAAACGGTTTTGCATTTGCACCGCCATAAATATTATGTAGAACAGGGGTTTCAACTTCCATAAATTCTTTTTTTTCAAGGTAACTTCGGATAAATGAAATTGCCTGAGATCTAATTTTAAATAATTCCTTTATACTTGGGTTAGAAATTAAATCAATATAGCGATGGCGATATCTAAGTTCAATATTTTGTAATCCATGGTGTTTTTCAGGTAACGGCAGTAAGGATTTAGTTAACAGTTCAATTGATGTTATGTTTACTGTAAGTTCTCCGCGTTTTGTTTTAAATGGAGTTCCAACGATCCCAATAATATCTCCAACATCATAATTAAGGATTTCATTGAAGACATCGTCACCTAATTTTTTTGAATTTGCATAAAATTGAAGAATTCCAAATTCATCTTGAATGTTACCAAAAAAAGCTTTTCCGTGATTTCGTTTTGCCATCATTCGTCCTGCTAATGATAGGACTTGTTCTTTTGATTCTCCTGTTTCAAGAGAATTAAATTCTTCTATAATAGCTGTTGTTTTGTAGCTTTTAGAAAAATTATACTTAAATGCATGGGGTGTTTCTTTTCTTAGCTTTGTGAGTTTTTCTAATCGAATATCTTCTTCTGAAGTTGTTTTTTCAATGGGGGTTTCGTTATTATTGGTAGCGTTGCTTGTTGTCATATTAATACCTTTTTATGATTTTATTATGGTTTTTTAGTTAGTTTTTTTGCTTTTAATACTTAATTATAACCTAATTTCTACATCATCATAAGATCAAAGATAGGTAAGTAGATAGCAATTGCAATGAATAAAACAATCATTCCTAAAACAAGTGTGATAATAGGATCAAGTCGGGATGACAGTTTTTTCATGTTATGACTAAGTTCTTTATCCATAAAGCTTGTAATTCTAGCTAATGATTCTCCTAAATTACCCGCTTTTTCTCCCATAGAAACGGTATAAGAAACCATAACAGGAACAATGGCTTTATTTTCAACTAATGCTCCAGACAAAGGAAGTCCCCTAGCAACGTCTTTTCTCATTTCGGTTATGATTTGTTTTAATCTTAAGTTTTCTGTTGCTTCTTCTAAGACAATTAGAGATTGTGTGATAGGAACATCATTTTTTACTAAAATTTCAAAACAGCCTAAAAATTGTAATAGTTTTACCTGTTTATAGATTGGACCAGACAGTGGTATCGTATATAAGGTTTTATGAATAAAAAACTTTCCAGTTGGTGATCGGTTTATCAATATGAATAACAATATAAATAAACTTATAACTGCTAAAATAGTTGGATAATACTGTATTAAAACCTCAGATGATCCAAATAAAATTTGAGTTGGAAGAGGGAGTTCTTTTCCGGAGCTTTTAAATATTTTTTTAAATGTTGGAGCGACAAACACAAGTATTAGTGAAAGCATAGCAATTCCAATTGAGCTTACGATTATAGGATATGTCATAATTCCCGTTACTTGCTTTTTTAAGGTATCTGTTTTTTCTAGATAATTTGCTACATAATCCAATACATCTGCTAATCGACCAGAGGCTTCCCCTGCTTTGAGAGCCATCGGTAAATAATTCGGAAAAATTTTGCTATGTTTTGCAAATGAATCTGAAATGGATGTGCCACTTTCAATACTTATAATGATGTCTTCTAAAGCTTCTGTTAATAATCGGTTTTTTAATTGTTTGGATAATAATTGTAGTGTTTCTTTAATTTTCAATCCTGTTCGAATACATCCAGCAAATAATTGCGCAAAAGCAACTAACTCTTCAGATTCCACTGAAGTGGGTTTTGTTAAGGTTTCAATGATGCTATACCCTTCTTGTTTAAGAGAAATAGCATTAATATTTTTTTTCTTAAGAAAGTTTTCAGCTTCTTTGTAGTTAGCTGCCTTAATTTTTTTTGTTAGAATAGTAGCATTTGCTGCTTTGTAGACATAGACAAATGTTTTCACAAGATAAACCTTTTAACTTTGTTATTGATATTTAATATATGCCGTTAATTAGTAGGTGTTAAACATCAACAACACGTACGATTTCTTCGACTGTTGTGAGTCCTTGAATTATTTTATCAATTCCATCATTAAGCATTAATTTCATACCGTTTCTCATGGCTGCATCCCTTATTTTTTCTGAACTAGCTTTGTTAATGATTAGTTCTCTTGATTCTTCACTTAATGTTAATATTTCAAAAATTCCTAATCGTCCTTTGTAGCCAGATTCATTGCAATATTTACAGCCACTTCCATGGTAAACTTTTGGAGAATCGTGCTCATCAATTAATTTGTTAATTAATACTTTTTCTTTAATGGATTCAAACTCATCATAAGATGCTTCCTTTTTGCAGTTTGGACATATTTGCCTAACCAAACGTTGTCCTATAACACCTATAAAAGCGCTGTTAATTAAAAAAGGTTGTACGCCCATATTGATCAAACGAGTTACACTTCCTGCTGCACTTCGAGTATGCAATGTAGAAAAAACTAAATGACCTGTAAGTGCTGCTTGAATTGCAATATCGGCTGTTTCAATGTCTCTAATTTCTCCAATCATGATAACATCTGGATCTTGTCGAACAACTGCGGACAGACCAGAAACAAAGTCAACACCAATTTTAGGGTTTACTGGAATTTGATTAATACCATCTAAATTAAATTCAACAGGATCTTCGATAGTAATAATATTTTTTTCGGGAGTATTAATCTTTGATAAACAAGAATATAGGGTGGATGTTTTCCCTGAACCAGTAGGCCCACATACAAGAACAATTCCTGATGTTGATTGAATTAGTCCTTGAAGTAAGTTAAAGTTACTTTCATCAAGTCCAATTTTTTCCATGGAAACAAAAGCATCTGATTTCTCAAGCATTCGTAATACCATTTTTTCTCCAGCGATTGTTCTAACCGTTGATACTCTAAAATCAACATCTTTATTTTTTAAAATAAATGTTAAACGACCATCTTGCGGTTTTCTTGTTTCAGTAATATCTAGTTCTGCTAGAATCTTTAAACGGGATATAATAGGGGATGCTAGTTTTTTTGGTGGGGCCATAATTTCTTTGAGTAATCCGTCAACTCTAAATCTAATTTTAACAACATTCTCTTCAGGTTCGATATGAATATCAGATGCTTTTTCAACAATTGATTGTGTTAGAATTGTATCAACTAGTTTTGCAATGGGAGCTTCTTGAGCTAAGTCTGTTGTTTCATCATCACTACCTAAATTTTTATCGTCAACTAATTCCAATCCCATTTCAAATAAGTTAGATACACTTGAACCATCTGTGTCAATTTTTTGATCTTGGTATGAATACGCATAGTTAATTAATTCCATAATGTTACTTTTTGGAGATAGCATAACGTCAATGTAACACTTTGTAACAAATTCTAATTCTTCAATAAGATCTGTATTGCATGGGTTAGAACTTGCTATTGTTAATGTTTCTCCTAGTTGGAATAGGGCAATAACATGTTCTTTTCTAGCTAGTGTTTCTGGAATAAGTTGGGTTATTTTAAGATCAATGGTATTGTTGTCAATAATATCGAAAGCTAAATTTAGTTGTTTTGCTAATGTTATTAATGTTTGTTCTTCATCAATTTTTTCTTCTATTAAAAGTGTTTCATACAGGCCTTTATTTACTAGTTTTCTGTGTTCAATAATTTCAGATACAGAATCTTCATCTAGAATTTGATTATTTTTAAGTATATCTAAAAATGATATTGTCATTCTTGATTTAAGTAATTAATGGCACTCTCATCTTCTTCAAAAATTTTTATTTTGGATGATATTTTAGTTATATCTAAAACACGTCTTACATCTTTTTTAGGATTTAATAGCACAATTTTTCCATTTCGTTGTTCTGCTTTTTTGAAACTTTCAAATATAGCCCATAACCCAGATGAATCAATGTAACTTATTTGAGATAATGAAAGAATTATGAGGTTTTCACCTTCATCAAGTAGGGCGTTTATGTGCTCAATAAATTGATTTTGGTTTTCAATATCAAGTTCAATAGTCCCCATTAATTGGTTTGAATCTTCATTTCTTTCATTGCCAAATGTTATTTTGATAATCTTGGTATTTTGGATTTTCTCTTTTTCAATTTCCATTATAACTAGTATACGTTTTAAGGATTGTATTTAACAAGTTTAAGTTTGTTTTCTGTTTTTGTTGAGGAAAATGAAATTTCGTCCATTAATGAGTAAATTAAAAACAGTCCTAATCCAGATCCTTCTAGTTTTTCTATATTATTGCTAATCTTTTTTTCAATTGCATCGCTGTTAAGTGGAATGCCGTTATCTTTAATTGTTATTTCTAACTTATCTTCATAAATAAGAAATTCAAAAAAGATTTTTTTTGTTGAATCTCCCAAATAAGCATGCTCAATAATATTTGCTTGGGCTTCATTAATAGCAAGTTGTAAATCTAACTTTGTTTGATGGTTAATACTAGACTTAGTACAAATAGTGTCAATTTCTTTTCTAATTTTTTTGATTTCTGTAATGGCGCTAGCGGTTTTAATATTCTTTTTTAAAATGAGTTGGTTTTTATACGTTAGTTTTTGATTAACTTTACATGCAATTGCTGTAATATCATCTTTTTTTATAGTTTGACTTTTTGTTCCAGTTAAGTAATTTTTTATTTTATTTAAAATTATTTGTGGGGGAAATTTTTGATTTTTTTGAATGAAGCTTTTTAATCCATTGATTCCTATAGATGCATTTTCTGCTAGTTTTATTTCTAATAATCCATCGGTAAAGAAAAATAATAAATCATCTTCATTAATTTTAATTTCCTTTTCATAAAATGTTTGATTTTCATAACCAGCTAATGGAAATCCTTTTGTGTCTAATTTAATAAACTTGTTTTTTCTAAAGATAAATCCTGGTTCATGTCCTGCATTGGAGAATGTGAACGTATTATTTTGGGTGTCGATAATCCCGTAAAATAAAGGAACAAATTTGTTGATTACGGGATCATTAAAAATGATTTTATTGAGTTG
>PBEQ01000046.1 GCA_002719695.1 bacterium
AAAAACTATTTTATATGTTATAAATTACTACTAACTAGGTTATTAATTAAGTAACGAGTTGTAATTTGAAAAAAAAATGAAATTTTTTTATAAAAACAAACGATAACTATAAAAAACTAAAGGAAATTAATTATGGCATCATATGTACAACGTCAGCCAGATTCACCAAGCACTGTTCTTCGTAAGTTACCAAAGTCAAATTCAGATGTTACGTCTAAGATTCCAGTGTCATTTGAAAAAGATCTGTTTGAACAAGAAGCAAGTTTATTAATAGCAAAAATTATAAATAAATCTTTAGATAAAGAAAGTATAGAAAAGTCCCAAAATGACTTGATCCTGAAGCACAGTTTAACTGGTGATAGAATTATCACACTTACTGAATTTATAAATATAGCAAAATTAGGACAAATATCTGATGACGATCAAAGACATAAAGGCGCTGTTATCATTACCGATAATGTCGCGGACGGCGCAAGACGAATTACCAAGTTCTTTGACCATAGCGCAAAGTACATTGAAACCACTACTGAAAAGAGTGAAAGTGAACTAATTCAATCATACAAAGAAGTTGAAACATGGTTTAAGAGCTATCAAAAAAGTAGTTTAGATGAATTTTATGCTAGTGTTGGTAGGCTTAAACTTTCAGATAAAATGGTAGAGACTTTATCTTTTAAAGATCAAAAATTTAATAGAGAAATTTATAATTTTTTTAGCTCAAACCCAACTGAAGATCAAATTTCTGACAAATATATGGAAGTTTTACGCCTAAATAATTTAAGCAAAGAATCTCAATTTAGACTTGAACATCGAGCATATTTAGAAAAGCAAAGTGTGGATGAGAAAATCAAACAAATAATACAAAAAGGAAACTATGGAATATTAGAGACATGGGCTAATGAAGATGGAGTGTCCAATATAAAAAGTTATGTAAAAACAACACTACAACAAAACCCACAATTAATAGACTTATTATATTTAGATGCTGGTGTTGAAACAAAGGAAGGCGATGGTACTGGATTAGTTTCTGAACCTACAAAAACAGAAAGACGCGGGATTCAAAATCTTGGAAACACGTGTTTTTTTAATGCAACAATTCAGATGCTATTATCGATGCCAGAGGTACAAATGTTAAAGGAACAGTATGATAATAGTATCCCAGATTTGGCAGTAAGAAATAGTTTAGTACGTCTAAGAAAGGCTGTAGAAACCAAGAATTTAGAAGATTCAACTGATCAAGCTATGAATTTTAGAGAAACATGTATCTTGGCAGGAATTGATATTGAAAAATATAGAGTTGAGAGAGATGCTGACGGGCCACAACAATGCGCGAATGAGATACTGCGACAGATTCTTGATAGCTTAAACCTTGATACCAAGGTTAAGCTTGAAAGTACTATAAGGTATTTCGATGGAACATCAGATGAAAAATCAAGTACGCAAGTTGAGACCACCTACATAGTTGATTTGCCCATTAAAGATCAAGGAAGTTTAAAACGGGCAATAGCTAGTTTTCAAGAATCAGAAACGCTGACAGGAGAGGAAAAATATGAGATAGTTAAAGGAGAAAAGGTTGACGCTACAAAAACTACAAGACTTGTTGAGCAGCAATCTACTATCACATTTGGACTAAAGCGATTTGAATATAAAAGAAGTGTCGGAGCAGATGGTAGAGTTGAATATGATCAAAAGAAAATAACTGATGACGTAACCATAGATGAAAGTTTGACCATAGGTGACAAAGATTATGGGTTAACTAGTGTGTTGATTCATCAAGGAACTACTATTCGATTCGGCCATTATTATACCTATAGAAAAGAGGGTAAGCAGTGGTTTCAATATAACGATTCATATGTAACTGAAGTTAAAATAGAGGATGTATTAGCTGATGCTAAAAGGGGTGCTTACATTGTTTCGTATTCACCACAAAATATACCTGATGCTGCTGAATAACTATAATAACCAGAACAGAAGTTACTGTTAAAGTTTAAGATCTTAGCTAACTAAGACTTCCAATTTTTAACATATCAACTCTATAACACTGATAAGCCTTAAATAAGCAGGTTCCAACTTTTACGATAACGATTTTTGTTGAATAGATTAAACAAGCATATTCTAATGGTTATCTAAGACATGTTTATATATGTAATAACGTCGTAGCAAAGAAAGTAGTATGATTATAAACGATACTAATACGATAGCGTTACCCCACGTTCGAAACGGAGTATTAATGGCTATGCAATCGATAGATTGATACACATAATCTTGTTGATATTTGTCTAATAGGCCTGTGATTTTACCAGTAGCATTAATAAAGCAGGTAAAGCCCATATTGGCTGATTGGATGCTAGGAAGCCCTACTTCTATCGATCGAAACTGTAGCATTTGTAGTTGCCTCGCTGCAATGGAACTATCTTTAAACCAAGCATTGTTAACTAATGAAATAAGAATATCAGCACCTTGATTGGCATAGTATCGAGATAAACTTGAATTTGTAGATTCTAAACAAATAATAGGCGCAAGTTTAATAGTATTAAACTCAAAAAGAGTTGGTGATGTGCCATGCGAGTACTCACTTCCTGGAATAATATTAGAAAGCCTTAAAAACTGAAATACACGCTTAAGTGGCCAATATTCTCCAAACGGCATAAGTTGGATCTTGTCATAGGTAGTAATTGTTTGTGATGTAACAAAGGCTGCTGAATTATAATAATGATTATTTTCTTTTCGAGGAGATCCAAAAATAAAGGCTGTGTTTGTTGCTGTCATACGTTGAATAGGTGTCATTAACGATTTAAAGTCTAGATTTAAGCTAGCTGTAATGGTTTCTGGCCAAATAATAAGATCTGGTTTATAACGATCAACCGCTAATTGAGATAATCTAAGATAATCTTGACGAATCAAAGGTCTATTTTTTCGTTTAAATTTAAATGGCATAACATGGTTGGCCTGAATGCTAGCAACAGAAATAGATTTTGAAGATGATAGTAAGCGCGGGGCATAATAAAAAGATGATAATAAGATACTTGCAATAACAACAAGATACATAAGATTACGATGACGGTATTCTTGGGCTGATTTAATTAAAAAGAGAAAAATACAAACATTAATTAAAACACAAACAAAAGAAACAAAAAAAATGCCTCCGGCACTAGCAATGTGGTTAATAAGGTCATTATTTGCTTGACTATAGCCTAAAATGCCATTGGGAGAGCCATAAGGACCAATGGATTTAAGCCATTCAAAAATAACCCAAATAAAGGGAAATAACATAAATTTCCCATTACAAAGACGTAAACATAATGTCATTAGCGCAAAAAATAATGCTTCATAGACTGTATAAACAAAAAATAATACGACCATAGCAACCCATGATGAGAATTCTACTAGTTCAAAAACCCAAACATTACTTAATCCCATATAAAAGAGACCAAATACAAACCCTATAAAAGTAAACCATTTTAGTTGAGTAATATAATGAGTTGTAAAAAAATAAATATAACAACGATGTAACACATATAAAAATGGAATTAAGGAAACAAGCTGAAGCCAATATAGATTTAGTGGTGGAAACGCTATTAAGCAGGTAAGGGCGGAAATAAAAATTAATATACTTTGTACTGCCATTGATTAATGTCAAAGGGGCTATCAATCGTCGCACTTTCGGCATGATCCCCAATTTTTTCTTGATACTGAATAAATTGTATTTGATGAGACGAATCATCAATTAAAAAATCTTGGATAAATCCGGATTCTGAGCTATCAGAGCGTAGTGTAATAACAGAAAAATAAATAGAATCTCCCGCTTCATAATTTAGTTGATCAATATCAATTATAAGAGTTAATTCATTGGTAGAAGATTGCTTATATTGATATTCAAATCCTTGTTTTTTATCAAAACTTAAATGATTTTCTGGCGAATCAATGCTAGCAGAAAAACCAGAAGAAGCAGGTTGGATAAGATCAACTGTTCCTTGTTTAATATAAAGAAATTGCGTCCAATATTGAAAAAAATTGTTATAGTAATATGAAATCGTTCGATCAGGAATAGTTGCTAACGTTTCATCATCAAAGTTTTTACCAGGTAACAGAAAATAGTCATCAAAATTAGGATCTTGAGGAATAATTTGTAGTGATGTTGAAAACGCAATAACATACAGAACATCACTGTTTGTAGAGCCACTTGTTTTAAGTTTAAATTCTAAATTTAATGTGTCATCTAAACTTGAAACGGTTCTAGCACATCCCGCTAATAGGAGAACATTCATTACTAGTAAACTAATTAAATATTTCATCGAAACCTTTCTTCAGATTGTTTATTAAGTCGTCCCTCAAATTTTACTACATTATCAGTTTTGCGCAAAATTAGAGGGTCATTAGAGAACATTTTTAAGATAAATTTAAAAAACAGTTCTTTTTTTACTTTATCATAGCCAATTTCAATTTGTCGTTCATGCTCCTGTTTAACAAGTGAAAATTTTTGAAATTGATAGCTATTTAAACGAAAGGCTTCCCCTTGGTTTAAATAATTAAAGTAACCTGTAACGTTCCATTTAAAATCAGGATCTTTTCCTAAGGGAAATTGAAAATTAAAGTTTGAACTTTGAACAATATAGGTTCGATCAAAAACAAGATCATTCATGTTTAGTTGTAATAAATAGTTAAACTTAAATTTATCTTTTTTAGTGCCACTTAAGTTTAAAATTAAGGGCGTAAATAAATTATTTTCTTTTTTCCACATTTTATTAAGATTTTTTGATGATTGAATACTTAGATTATAGCGCTTATTTAGGGATACATATACTTTTGATCGATAATTTGAATACGGAGCAGCCTCTAATAACCAGTTGTATGCAGTGCTATGATCCCAGGTAAAATCAAATGAAAATGGTAAGAGGATACTGCGTTTTTTATTATAAAAAAATGTAATTGTTTCACTTAAACGATTGGTTTCTGTAATAGATTTTTTAAATGCATAAAAAGGGGAATTATTATCCTGATGGCCATATTGTCTAGAATAAGATGATGTATGTTTTATAAAGGATAAAAACGTAGATTTTAAGCTTATATCATAACTAAAACTGTATTGGGCATCCCCTTCAAAAATAGATTTATTTTGATTTTTAAAAATATATTGCTCATATTTTGAGCTTAATCTTAATGTCGATGCGGCTGGTAGTGAGATGATTGATTTAGAAAATGTTTGTTTTAATAAATACATATTAGGCTCTAATGTTGTATTAGATTGAGGATAACTATAGTTTGGATTATCATCAAAATATCGCACTTCATGATACTTTCCAAATGTTAAGGTTGAGTTGGTATCAAATGCATAATATTTATGTGATTTAAAAAAAGTATGTTTTTTAGCTAGCTTAAATTCTGGGAGTTTATATAAATAATTATTAACGCCACTTTGAATATCACGTGTTACGATACCTTGATCAAGGTCACGTAAATAATTTAAATCGATAGATAATGAAATATCGTTTGGTAACTTGGTTGATAGTGATGATGTATAGATAAGTGTTTGCTCTGCATTAGGATCTGTTAGTTGATAATCAAATTCCTTAAAATTAAAAGACTGATCAAACATTACGTTATAGGGTAATTGCATAGAATGATTTAAGTTTGAATTCGTTATATAGCGTTTAGTTGTAGCATATTTTTTTTTGTTAAAGGTAAATGCCACGTTTTGGTATAAAAATTCTTTTTTAACGTTAACATTTTGAGATTGAAACTGATTGGAAATATTATTCTTTTCATCATAAGAGGTTTCTAAAGGAAAATTATGTTTGGAATGATTAAGTGCAATATATTTATTAATCACATGAGATGATCCTGAAGAATTGATACGTTCATCAACATCAATAAATTTATACTTTCCTGCTAAATCAAATTCTTTATAGGATAGAGTCTGGTTGAGACTATACGTAAAATTTCGTTTTTTTTCAGAAGCTACTTTAAAATCATAATTATAAATATAAAAGTCTCCAAAAAAGTCATCATTACCATAATAATGATGAATTCCATAGCCCCATTCCCCAGATCGATTACCTTTGGCTTGATACCAATCTAAAAATAAAGATGATTCTTTATTATTAACATAGCGATAATCTAATTTATTTTGAACAAAAAGACCCCAGCCGGAGTTTCTCTTTTCGCCAATTGTCGGAAAGTTTAATACCATCTTACGTTCACCTAATTGATAGTAATAATAGGGGATAGGAATCCACTCGATAATAGGAATAGGAAAGGGTATCAGATTAAATGGGAAAAATGATAAATCATTACGAAATTGAGCACCCAGTAAATGAATACTTTGATCAGGATAATACCAAAATCGCCATGATGAGAGATAATAATGAGGTTTATGCGAATTACATGTTGTAAAAATAGCTCGTTTGCCTAATTTATTTTTTTCACTATCAATTAACTGTTTTATTGTTACAAAAATAGTGCCTTTTTGTTCATAAGGTTTGATACCAATTTTTAAATCATTCAAATGTAGTTTTTTTTCATCTAAATTAATTAAAAGTGACTTAGATTTAAATTCATCATCCTTTCTTTTAATAACAACATTTCCAGAACTGACGACTAAATTATCATCAACATAAAACATAAGATGATCACCGGAAATAGTAGCATCATCAAGTTTTAAAACAACATTACCTGTAGCATCCACACGTTTAAGATAATCATCAAAAATAAGCGAATCACTTTGCAAAATCATCGATCGAGCCTGGATAGGAAGTGTTAACAATAGTATTAAAATGCTAAGACGAAAAATAAAAAACATTGTAATTTTCTTTAGGAGAAACCCAATGATTAATAACAAAAGGATCGTCCTCTAAATAATTTAAAAATTGTTGAATATGAATAAATAATAGGCCATATGGAAGTAATTTTTGTAGGTATTGAAAACATAATTCAATATTATTATTTAAAAAATAAATCATAGCTAAATTAAATTGGGCATGTAAATTATTAGGATTTAAGCGAAGCGCTTGTTGAAAGCATTTTAGAGAATCATTAATAAGACCTTGTTGATAATAAATAAGGCCTTCATTAAGTAAAATAATGTCTAATTGTGAGTTTAAATCCTTTGCTTTTTTAATTGAATCAAAAGCCGCATCCTCATGACCAGCTGCTAAATGATATAAAGACATATTACTATGAGATACCAATAGATTAGGATCTAATTGCAAGGATAAATTAAACTCTGATTGAGCACTATTAATATTTTTTTTAATCATGTAAGAACAGGCTTTATCATTATGATTTAAGCCAAAACTAATCGTTGCCTGAGACGTCGAATTGCTTGCTTCTTCAGGATTTTGAATAGCAGTGTATGAAAGTGTCTTATCCCAAACATTAATTAGCCCTGTAATAGCAAGTCCTTTATGTCGAGATAAAGGAATATGATGTAAATAATCTTTAAATGATTTACTAAATGAATACGTTATATCAATAGCTTCGATATCATTTAAAATGTTTGAGCTTGCTTCAAAGTCACCTAATCGATACAAACAGATTGCTGAAAAAAATAGGGAATCTAAATAATGGTTCTTAGCGTTTTCTTGAGTAGCAGAAATAAGATTGGTTGCTATGTTTAATGACTGATCAATCTTATGTTCAACATAAAAACATCTAGCAAGTAACAATTGGGCGGTATGATAGTCATAATGATTTCGATCAATTTGCTGAATTGCATCAATAGCATCATAAACATTTCCTAATGAGAGGTTACTTAAAATAGGATTAAATGAACTCAAAGAGGTTTGAGCATATGTTAATTTTGTATTAAGTTTATGAATTTGATACTTTAACTCATTTAAGCGCTTAGAATTACGATGCCGATTTAAGTAGGTGTTACATAACTTATTAGCCTGGTTAATATTATCTTGTTCTAATAAAATAGATATTTTTAAACAAATAGCATCTAAATGATCATTTCCACATTCTTCACAATAGGCAATAGAATCAATAAATTTACCCTCATAAAATAAGATTAAAGCAAGATTATAACTAGCTTGTTGCCGTATATCTGAAGATGTTAACTCCCATATTTTCAAACAATATGATTTTAGATCTTCAAGTACATCATGATTAAAAGAAGATTGTGTAAAAGACGAAATTAATGTTAATGCAGCTTGATAATTAGTTTGAGCAATATAACGATCTATTAAAAATAGGTTGAAACCAAAATGGTTTGGATTACTATTTTTAATAGATTCAATACATGTTTCAATAAACGTATCCTGATTAAATGCAGTTATTTGAGATAGGAGCGGGATAACATCTGTAATTGCTTTTTCATAGATTAATGTTTCGCAATAGAGTAATAAAGTAGGAATATGAGCAGGATAAATATCAAGTAGCGTTGTAAAAAAGGATTGAGAATCTTTTAATGGAAAGTCAGGAGATGGACAGAGAAAAGACAAATGTTCAGCAGCTTTATCTGGATCACAACATTTAATATAAAAGTGAATAATATCCTTTCTAATAATATGAAGTGTTGGATAAGATACTAAAATTTCTTCTAAGAGCAAGCAACCATCTTTGAGATATTGAGGATCAATAGCAATTAGGTTTTTATAAATAGCAACACATTTTTCATATTTTCCAATGCGTTTATATAGTTCAGCAAGAACTTTATTATGATGAGGTTGAGAATCATTATCTTGTAAGAGTAATTCATAAAACGAAATTGCTTTAAATAAATCATTTTTATCTAAATAAATTTTGGGAAGAAAATCAAGTACGACCGAATCACGAATACCCGCTTCAAAGGCTAATTCAAACAGTTTACAGACATTAGCATGATCGTTAGTATGAGCGTAAATTTTACTTAATAAAAAGTATGTTTGTGAAAAAGATGGATCTATGTCATACATTTCTTCAAGTTCAATATAGGCATCATCATAAAATTGATATTTAATATATAGCTCAGCAATAATAAGCCTAATATTAATAATATCAGGATCGTTATAGAGTGTTTTATAAAGATCGATTAAAATAACCGCTAATTTATCTGGATCTTGTGTTAAGTAATCTTTATAGCGATCAAGAGCTTCTAAATACTGCTTGCGTTTAACAAGGTTTAGTATAAAGGGTAAGGAAGCTTCGTTTTTTATCTGTATTTGCATTGGTAATAAATTAAATAACTAGCAATACTTCCATAAATAGCATTTGGTGACCAGGCCCCAATAATGGGCGAAATTAACCCTCCTTTCGCAAACGCTCGTGAGATAGCTAATAAGACAAAATATAGCCCCACTGTTAAAACAGAAACACATATCGCAATTATAACACCCCACCAATCTTTACCTGTACGAACAAAACTAAAACAATAGGATATTCCAATTAAAACAAAGATTAAACAGGTAGCCGGTAAACTGCGTTTTAAATGATATTCAATTTGATAATAGTTAGAACTTAACCCACTTTCATCTAAACTTTGTATTTTTGCCTTTAGTTCATTAGAATCCATTTCCTTTGCTTTTTTTTGGCGAGCATAATAGGATCGAATATTTTGTTTTACATGGATCCGCATTTCATCAAACGAATTGGAATATTTTAAATGACCATCATTATCAAATTCTTGTAAGGTTCCATCAAATAATGTCCATTTAAAATCCTTCCAAGTACCTTCTTTAGCAATAATAAGGCGAGGGTTTTCAAAGGTTTTCTCAATTACCATAATATTTTCCATTGAATTATTACGAATATTTTTAATATAAAAAAACCGATCAGAATCATTAAAAACCGTATTTTCAGCAATATTTGGAGGAGGTGATTTACGAAGTTCTCGTTTAATGAGGGTATCTGCCGCTTGATTAGACATTGGCACGATAGCCTCGTTAAACAAATAAGATCCATAACTAATAAAGATACCGATGATAATAACGGGAACGATAATACGAGTAGCATTAACGCCTGATGTTCGTAATACACTCAGTTCGTTATCCTTTGCCATTCGTACAAATAACAACATACATGCAAATAAGGTAGCCATAGGAAAAAATAAAACCATTACTGCAGGGAGTTTATAAATAAGTAACTTAATCGTTGTTATAAAAGAAACACCTGATAAAACAGATAACTCTACAACATAAAATAAAATATCAACGATACCAATTAAAGCAAAGCCAAAGACCGCTAGAAAAAAAGGAAAAAAAAACTCTCGAATTAGATACTTATCTAAAATAGTTAGTTTGGTAAGATTAAGTACCCCTTTTTTAATCATTAGATCATAAAAAAATGATGTTATAGCTCGTCAGCTTTTTGTTGAATCTTCGTTCGCCTAGCTGCCGCTTTTTTATCACGCTTTTTTTTATCAGAAGGTTTTTCAAAAAATTCTTTTTCTCGTAATCGTGGTAAAATACCTTCACGTTTTACACCTCTCTTAAATTTTTTTAAAAGAGAATCTATAGTTTCTCCATCTCGTCTTTCTTGTAAAACCATGTGACACACTCCAAAACAAATTTACTATTGTTATTTAATAACCCTATTAGTGTAACATTGATTAAGCTAAAAACTAAGAGCGGACATAAAATTAGAGTGCAAAACTAAAGCTTTCAAGCTGCAATCGAACATTAACGTTAAACTGTAATGTTTCAATTAAGTTTAAAATACGATTCGAATCTCTGGAATGATTAAATGATGAGGTTGCTGTTAGTTCAGCTAACCAATTATGAAGCGTTTGTAATAAACGGTGTTTATCTGAAGATAACTCTAAACATAGTTGTAAACGTTGGTTAGAATCACATGATTTAAAGTGAGAAAATGTGCAGATATCATCATCTATATGATTGAACTCGCTAGTTGTTGTATAAATACTAATACAGCGAGACCGAATAGTGGGTAAAACAGCATTGAGATTGGTTGTTGTTAAAAAAAAGATTACATTATCAATAGGTTCTTCTAATGTTTTTAAAAATGCATTCGCAGCTTGAATGGAGCAACGATCAATGTTTTGAACAACAATAAATAGCTTTAAGTTTGAATAAGGACCAAATTTAATTTTATCTTGAATCATTTTAATATGATCAATTTTAATAGAATTTTCATCATCTAAAATAAAAATATCGGGATGCATGGGAAGATCACCATCTTTAGGAATCGATGCTTGATGATGATGATTTAAAAAGTCCTTAATAAGATCAATACATGTTAGATATAGATCTTGTTGATTAATACCATGAAATAGATAGGCATGAGAAAACGAGTTACTAGTAATTACATTTGAAAATAACGTCGAGATGGCTTGATTCGTCATTTAAGAAAATAAACTTAAAAGAATAGAAAAAGTAATAAAACCAAATAATAACTTACGTTCTTTTTGATAGCGATTGTTTGCCGCTTGTAATGCTGTAATTTCATGAAGCAGTAACTTTTGTTCATGTCTTAGCATTTTGTTATCATTGGCAATAGAAAAGAGGGAATTGTTAGTTAATGTATATGTTTTTTTGTATGTTTTTGAAAGCGCTATCAGCTCTTGCAAATCAGAGTTGCTAATAGGCATTGAGATAGCTTTAAACTTTTTTTCAAATTTATCAATAATGATGACTGCATCTCGTCGAGATAGAGCCGTATTAGGCTTAAAAGACTTGTCATTATAAAGAGATAAATAACCTTTTGATATAGCCTGATTGATACTTTTATAATTAGCATCATTGGTTGTTATATCTTTAATTGATTTTGCAGATAATAGGGTTGGACTTATTAAAAAAACGATGAAGCAAAGTATTATATGCAATCTCATTGGTTACTCCTTTTGTTTACTAGACCTTACTATATCATTTTTTGTTGGAAGGGTTAAATCTAAAGTTTGAATTAAAGATTGAGTAGGGTTAGACTCAGATTTATTATTAATACCTAGATTACTTTGAGATAATAACGTAAAAGAAAGAGGCATGTTATCTTTGACGTAATAATGAAGATAAAGATAATCCTGATCATTTTGAAATGGCTGAAAGGTAATATAGTTCTTTGATGCATAATGTTTTAACAGCAGTGGATTAGAACTTGAATAGGAATAATCAATAAATTTTACAGACTTTTTTGGATATTGAAGAACAAGTTGTTGATTTTTTTCTAAATAGATTCGAGTTAGTTTAAGGGTGATATAAGCTGGAGCTTCGGTATTAGCTGCAGAGTAAAGAGATAGTGGTAGTTTATCTTTTTGGACTTTTTTTTGTAAAATAACCGGTTTTGAATCACTAATGGCAAAATTAGAATTAGCCACTATTTTAAACATAAAAGGAAATTTAAGTGAACTGCTATTTATAGCCCAAGATAACGATTCAGATGCTCCCGGTTTAAGACTTGAGATTGTTTTTGCTTTGTATTCAAAAGGGGGTAAGGTTGAAGGAACTAGTCCAGAAAGAAAAACAGAAATATCCTTAATCGGAATAGAGGTTTTATTCTGAATAATTGGTGTTATTAATATATTTGGAGATGTCTGGCCTACAGTAACTATTTTCGGAATTGAAATTGTTAATTTTGGTGGTTTAATAATGTTAATATTATGTCTGATAGAATTTGAATTAAATGTACTTGATTGAACCGAAAATGAGATGGGTATAGAGGTGGATTTTAGATGCTTAAAATCAATTAATAATGGAAATTGTAATTGCTTGCCTTTTTGTAAGATAGGAAATGACTCAGTCGTTTTTCCTTTTAGGGTAGTTACATAGTTAGGTAAATCAAAGGAAACAGAAACATTATAGGCATCATAACCTCCAGCATTTAACAGATAGGCAATAACTAAGACAGGTGAATCATGTGTTTGTAGTAATGTTTTTGGAGCTGAAATACCCAGGCTAAGTTCACCAGATGAGATAGAAATCCCACCCAAGCCATAAACGGTTTTAAAAATTTTTGTTTGATTAGGTTCAATAGGCTTAGAGTTATAAGTTAAAGCAAGTGCTGTATCTTTTTGATCTTCTCCCTTTCTAATAAAAGAGTCACCTTGCTTATAGGCTGCATTCCATGGTTGATCAACAAGACTTCCCCAGTTAGCTAGATGAATGATATCTGGTGTTATCAGACCTTTTTCTGGATTTGAAAGCAATCCTTGTGAAATAATATTAGGGCTAGTTAAACTATCGAAAGCTTGCCAATAATCATATAAATCTTTTTTAGCTAATTGTATTTCGGATTCAACTTGCTCTCGTCCCATACTAAACGGAGCGCCATCATTTTGACCTAATTTAGTATCAAGCATAATTCTTAACCCAAAATAATGAGTCTCAGGGGATGTATTGGTCACATGATATTCAATAAATAACGAGTCATTAAGATTTGTATTTGGATTACGAAAAAATCCTAATTTTTGAGTAACAGAAAAATGTTTAATGGATGTCGATGAAATAATGGTGTTATTTGTAATTAACTGTTCATTTAAAGGGGCATAATTAAAACGTTGATTAGTACGTCGTTTTAGCCGTTTATCTTCATTACCAAAAATATAAGGATTATTATCAATTAATAAGGTTGTATAGGATGTCCATGGAATAGGCTTGCCATAGATAAGGTCTTGATAGTTATCATTTATGTTATCTGGATTTCCCAGAGTTGTTTCAAGTGAAAAGCGACCTTTTGAATCTTTATTATTTACAACAGCCTTAATAAATTCATTTTGAATGGAGATGGTATCCGGATTAGCAAATAGTGCTAAGGAAGAAAAAAAGAATATTAATAGGCAATTATAGACTAGTTTAATCATAAGCTAAAAGTATGAGATAGAGTGATGGTATCAACAACATTGACTCCTTCAACGCGTTTAGGTTTAAAAATATAAGTAGATTTTATCGTTGAAATAAAGGCTTTATCAAGAATAGAATGTCCAGAACTTTTAACAACCGTTACATCAGAAACTCTTCCTTGCGTATTAACAACAACATTAACAACAACAGTGCCTTCAAATGAAAAATTAATAGCTTCTTTAGGATAGTAAGGTTCTTTGTGAGATTCTAATACGGGTTTGCTTCTGTCATCTTTATGTTTAACAGGTAATTTTTTTGTAGGTTTAGCACTTTTTGGTGCTGGCGTTTGGATAATTTCTTTGGGGTTAGGTTTAGCAATAACAATTTCTTTAATAGAAAACTCAATAGGTACAGGTTGGATAGAGGAGGTAATAACAATAGGCTTTTTAAATGATAAAAACGAGACAATAACAAGAGCTATATGAATGATAATACTTGAAAATAGGGAAATACGATTAATTTTATGATCATTTAACATAACCAGACTTACTTATAAATTTTCTTTTCAACTTGAAGTGCTATGTTAGAGCAGCCAGATAGTCTGATTTTATCTAATAATGCAATTATAAACCCATAATCTAGTTTTTTATCTGCATTAATAATGACTTGTGTGGATGGATTGCTAGATAGTGCTTGAATAATAATAGGCGGAATCTGAGCTATTGTTATTTTTTGAGAATTAATATAGATTTCTTGGGTTTTTTTAACTGAAATAATAAGATCAGGGGGGTTGTTTTCACTGCTAATTGCAGTTGGAAGCTCAAGTGGGATGGACTCATTATCTGAAATTAAACTTGAACTCACTGCAAAAAAGATAAGCAAGATAAAAACAATATCTATTAATGGTGCTAATTCAACATAGGGAAGCTTTTTTTTACGATATCTTACAAGCATGGTTAATGTTTTATAGATTCATTTGATTGACAAAAATGAATTATTTCATAACTTATACGCTCTAGCTCTAATAAACTATGTTCAATTTTTTGAGAAAAATATTGATAGAAAAAAATAAAAGGCAGAGTAATGATTAAGCCAAGGACCGTTGTTACCAACGCTTTTGCTATTCCTGCAGATAATGCCTGAGCATCACCAATAGATCCACCAGAAATAACATTAAAAATATCCATTAGACCTAATACAGTGCCTGTTAAACCTAAAATAGGGGCCGCTGTAATAATACTGGATAAAATAGGCATCATAAATTCAAGTTTTGGAATTTGATGGTAAAGTGATTCTCTAATACCATCTTGAATTTCGTCCCGTGATGCAGCGTGTAATTTTATAGATGACATAAGCATTTGTACTGGGATAGTTCGATCAGATCGAAAATACAATAATGTTTCCTTAGAGCCAAAAGAAAGTAATCTGTCCTTTACAATTTGAATGGTTTTTTGAAATTGAAAAAAGTGGTACTTAAAAAAAAGTACTTTTTGAACTACGATATAAACACCTGTAATAGAGCATGCCAACAAAAGAAAAATAATTGGGCCCCCTTGAAATAATAAATGTGTCATAACAGCTCCTTTCTAATTATGATCGATCATTAATAAAATTAATTAATGTAATTAAACCACCATAACTTTTATGATTAAAATTAAATAGTAAACGTTGTTTATCAGGAAATAGTAACTGTTCTTTTTCAAAACAAGCATTATCACTTAGCTGAAACTCTCCAGAGGTTACTAAGTGTGAAAACTGATTATTTATTTCAGCTAATAATGAAGCTGATATGGACCGATTAAGTCGTATACACGCTGTATTTTCGATATAACGTATGGAATGATAGGTTGAATAAAAATGATTGATGTATTCAGTAACTTCAGCGGGTGTCGATAGTTGCTTAAAAAGATTAATGTCTTCATCAGAGATGTACCCACGATCAAGTAAATGTTTTTTAACGTAAGATGTCCATTCATCCCAATATGTACTTTTATCATGATTTACAATGATAAAAGGTCGTGGTGAGCAACGCCCTGTTTGCATTAACGTAAGAACTTCAAATGCTTCATCTTGCGTTCCAAACCCACCTGGAAATAACACAAACGCATCAGATTCTTTTACAAAGATTAATTTTCTAGTGAAAAAGTAATTATAGGGAATCATCTTTTCAGATTCTGAGATATAAACATTTGGTTTTTGCTCAAAAGGAAGAATAATATGTAAACCAAAACTATTACCTTCACCAGCCCCTTTGTTACCAGCTTCCATAATGCCAGGACCAGCTCCTGTAATTACCAACATGCCAGTTGCAACCAATTGTTTTGCCGTTTCTACGGTTAAACCATAATTAGGATTAGAAAGTTCAGTGCGTGATGATCCAAAAATAGTTACTTTTCTTGTATCTCGGTATTGTTTAAAAAGAAGAAAAGATTGAACAAGTTCATCAATGGCCTTTTGAATTAAATTCATATCGCTTACTTCAGGATCTCCCGCTTGAAGATTGCTTAAACTTATGAGGCTGTTTTGAAAAAATTTTAATTGTTCATCCGTACTAACATCACATAAATTAGTAGAAAGATTGTTGATAGAGTCCTCTAAATCCGATTGACTAAAGTGAGGTGTTTGCATAAAGACTTCCTTTTGATAACTAAATTAAAAACTAAGTATAATATATGTAGGCTTAGCAAACCAATAGTTAAGTTTAGTTATCTGGTTTTTTAAATTAACAACTAAACAATTTATTAAAGATTTAGCCTTAATGAAAAAATATGTTATTATTTGATTATGTTTTCAAAAATTATAAAACTATTATTAGCCTCCTCATTAATTGCTGCTCTACTAAAAAAGAATAAAAAAGATGATAACGATACTATATCAACACCAAGTGATGCTTTCGAAAAAGCAACAAGTCAAACAGATCTAAATAGAGACTTTGTAGAAGTGCCAGAAAATAATAATCCGTCACAAAGCAGTAGCCAAGACGAATCCGAATCATTTATTCAATCTCCAGGTTAAGATAAAGTCTCTAGTCAGATATGTTTATTTAACATAAACTTCTCAAGAAGGTAGTTGCTATGACTAAACAGAAAAAATCTTTTTTTGAAATGAATGTAGATGAACTAAAAGAGGTATGTACTAGCTTGGAATTACCTCGCTATATAGCTGATCAGCTTTTAGACTGGGTATATAAAAAGCATCAAATTAAGCTTGAAAAAATGAAAAATATCTCAAAGAAAAACCAGGCTGTTTTAGCTGAGAATATTGATTTTAGTCTTTTTAAAAACGTTCAATCAGATGTGTCATCTGAAGAAAATGCAATAAAAAATAGTTGTCTTTTAGATGATGGAAATTTTTTAGAATGTGTTGTATTAAAAGAAAAAAATTATAACACTCTTTGTGTTTCATCTCAGTGTGGCTGTCCTGTGGATTGTAAGTTTTGCTTAACAGGTGTTGTTGGGTTTAAAAGGCAATTGTCAGCAGGAGAAATTGTTAGGCAGGTTGTATACTCATTTTCAATTAACCAACCCATTACGAATATTGTTTTTATGGGAATGGGGGAGCCTTTGTTAAATGCAAAGCAAGTATTTAAAGCAATTGATATGCTGACTCATCCTAAATTATACGATCTTTCTAAGCGGAACATTACTGTTTCTACATCTGGTTTTATTCAAGGCATTGAATATTTGATGAAAAACGATAGAGTTGTTAATTTAGCATTTTCAGTTGGTTCTGCAGATCCTATCAAAAGAGAGCGGTTAATGCCCGTTGAAAAGCGCAACCCTATTGTTAAATTTGCAAAAGTCCTAAAACAATACCAGTTACAGCATAATCGAAAGTTAACGCTAGAATATACATTGTTGGATGGTGTAAATGATACAGATTACGATATCAAAGTGCTTGTAAACTTAGCAAAGTATTTAAATGCAAAAATAAACTTAATAAATTTAAATCCGCATAAGAAAATTCCATTTAAACCAGTCAGTATTGATAAGTTACATGCCATTCAAGCTATTATTAAAAAGCAAAAATGTGCTGTAACAATTCGTTATAAAAAGGGGCAGGATATCACCGCTGCCTGTGGTCAGTTAGGCGAAAGTTATTTAAAGTAAGATTGCCTATTGTCATAAAAAGGAATCTCTCTCTATACTAGATCATATGTCAGATTTTGAAAGATTCAAAAAAAAGCTTTTATTAAAAAGAGATACAGTTCTTAACAAAGATGAAATAAAGGAATTTTTTAAAAATGCACGCTCCATACAAATTAATGTTAAAACAAAAAATGATAAAATTATAGCGAGTTTTCCATTAAGTTTAGGCGTATTTTTTTTGATTTTTGCGCCCGCTTTAGTAGGTATTTCTGCAAGTTTAGCATTTATTTTAAATTGTGAGCTAGAATTAAAAAAATAGTGTTCACGCACTTTTAGTGTTTACGCACTTTGATAAATCTAATATTATAATAACTTAATTAATTTATAGTTTTGATTTGTGGAATATTTGAATGAAAAAAATTGATGTTAAAAATACGTACGATCTAAAAATAGCAGGTGGTCCAGAAGAGGTCGTTTTAGATTATGAAGGATCTGACACTTATGGTGTTTCGCCAGAAAGAATCAAGTACATTAAGCCAAAGTTAGTTGTTAAAGCCGGAGATTCTGTAAAGATTGGAACAGTCTTGTTTTATGATAAAAAAAATGAAGTTAACAAATTTTTATCTCCGATTAGTGGCATTATTAAAGATATTATTTTTGGAGAAAGACGGGTCATCAAATCGATTATTATTTCATCGGATAAAAAGAACCAGCAAGAAAAAATCACTGGTCCGCTTTCGTCAGATTCAGTAAAAGACAAGTCTCAAGAAGATATCAAGAAAATAATACAAAATGGTGGATTATGGTCTTCTTTCATCGAGTACCCATTTAATCGAGCGCCAAACGACGCTGATAATCCTCCTTCTATCTACGTGAGTTTAGATAATGACGAACCTTTTTTACCTCAATCTCATATGTTTATTGAAGGTCATGAATCTGCTTTTTTAACAGGATTAAATGCATTAAGAGTTTTATGTGAAAAAACGTATGTTGGAATGTCTGAAAAGTGTAAAGTGAATGATCCCACTATTCGTGAACAAGCAACTCATCAAATAATAGGTGATTACCCTGCGAATGATCCAGGAGTAATGTTGTATTATAATAAAACATCTGAAAAAGAAAATGATTCTTGGGGAATTAGAGCTCAGGATGTTATACGCATTGGTATGTTAATTGAGACAGGTTTTTACCCTAATAAACGGTTAATTACTGTTTCTGGTACAGCTGTAGAAAAACCAATGTATGCTTGGGTTCAAGATGGGCTGCCAATTAAAGATCTTTTATCAGATATTAGTGATTTTCAAGCTGTTAGAGTTGTTGCAGGGGGGCTTTTAACAGGTCAAAAAGTTCTTAAAGATGATTTCATTAACTATAGAGATTATGCAATACACGTATTGCCTGAAGGAAGAGAGCAAGAGTTGTTACACTTTTTTAAACCTGGATTTCATCGACCTACAGTATCAAGAACCTACATGTCCGCTTTGCTTAAGGACAAAGAATGGGAAATGAACACATCATTAAATGGCGGCCATAGAGCGTGTATTTCATGTGGGTCATGTGTTGCGGTATGTCCAGTTGAAACATATCCTCAAGTGACAATGAAAAGTTTAAGTGATAATGATATTGAAACTGCAATGGCTCAAGGCGTTTTAGATTGCGTAGAATGTGGGTTATGTACGTATGTATGTCCATCAAAAATTGAACTTTCAGAAATAGTAACAAACGCAAAAAATATGATAGCAAAGGAAGTTGGAAAAGCATGATAAAAAAGTTAGCTGATTTTCTCAATGACCAAGAGAAACATTTTTTAAAAGGTGGGAAATTAGAAAGGTTATATCCCCTATATGAAGCAGGAGCATCATTTTTATTTAGTGTTAAAGAAACAACAAAATCTAGTGTTCATATTAGAGATTCTTTAGATACCAAGCGATTCATGACAATGGTATTAATCGCTTTAACCCCATGTATTCTTTTTGGGATTTATAATTCAGGATATCAAGCTCACAAAGCAGTTGGCTTATCATTAGATTTAATACCCGTTTTGTTAACGGGCGCTAAATTAGTCCTGCCTCTAATTTTAGTTTCTTACGCGGTTGGAGGTACGATTGAGTTGATATTTGCTTTAATACGGAGACATGAGATCAATGAAGGTTTCCTTGTAACGGGAATTTTATATCCATTAACGCTTCCAGCAACATTGCCATTGTGGCAGGCTGCTGTAGGTATAGCATTTGGTGTAATTGTAGGGAAAGAAGTCTTTGGAGGATCTGGTAGAAATTTTTTAAATCCAGCATTAACAGCAAGAGCATTCGTGTTTTTTACATACCCTGCTTATATTAGCGGTGAAATTTGGACATCTATCCTAAAAGGAAAGGATCAAATCGTTGATGGTTGGAGTGGTGCTACCGCTTTAGCTGTAGCTGCTGCAGCAGAGGCGCCTATGAAAGCAAGTGAAGCGCTTTCAAACGCAGGTTTTACATTAAATGACAGTTTTATTGGATTAATTCCAGGTAGTATTGGAGAGACAAGTGTTCCACTAATTTTATTTGGAGCTATTTTTCTCATTATTACGGGTGTTGGCAGTTGGCGTACTATGGTGGGGTGTTTGTTGGGTGCAACATTAATGACATTAATTCTCAACCTTTTTGGTGGGTCATCAGCCTACCCTTTTTTAGGATTATCTCCAGTGTGGCAGCTTTCTATTGGGAGTTTTGCGTTTGCAACAGTATTTATGGCAACGGATCCAGTTTCTTCACCTAGCCTAGAAATTTCTCGGTTTATTTACGGATGTTTAATTGGTGTTATTGGAATTATTATTAGAGTAATTAATCCTGCTT
>PBEQ01000047.1 GCA_002719695.1 bacterium
CCAGAACGGGTGCTTTTATAAGAGTTAGTTAAAAACGTATAAAGAAAAATTTTCTCGCTTAAATGCATATAATCCCAAAAAGCAACATTGCCTCCATAGGTTGCTATGTGATGAGATGTATAGAATATTTGTTTATGTTTATTTTTTTTCATTGTTATTACGTTTATTATTTTTTTTGTGACAAAACAAAAAACACAGGGTATCGGTGTTCGTTATAAAAATCTAGAAAAAATTAAAATTTAGAATTTAGTCACAAAATTACTAAAAAATGATACTAATTTCCCCTAGATAAGAGAAAAAATTTGGTTAAAAAAATATGGTGGTATCCAACCCCAACGGTTAGATCCTTTGCAAAACGGAATTCTACGTAATGAATATGAAATTTTAAATTCTTGTTTTGTTAACATTGTCTTTTTCGTTTTAGTTTATATCATGTTTGCCTTTTTGTTAGGCTTATACGTTATTATCGGTTTTTAGAGACAAAAAATTTCAGTTATTTTTTAGTGTCCCCTTTTTTTTGTTTCATAAACGATCGTTTATGAAATAACGCAGTATCCATCGTTTAAAATATCCTCAGCTCGTCGAATGTTGTTGAATCCTATCATTTTGTATTTTATGAAGTTGGTTTGCATGACTTCCTTGTAAGGCTAAGAAAAGTGCTGAAGCACATCTTACTGCTGATAATAATGGCATTTTATTTTATTTTATTTTATTTTCTCCTTTCATCTTCTTAATTTAACAAAGATGAATTAATGTTTAATTTATCCCTTTGCATTTATTTAAAACTTTTTATATAGCGATTTTTTTGATTAAATCGTTATGTATGTTGATAAATAAGACTTACGATTTTAGATACATTCTAAAAACCGTAATGCTCTATAAAAGTTGATTTAAAAAAAAAGTTAAGAAGGAGGGTGTTTATAGTTCCAAAAATTAATATTACCACCCTCTACAGGGTAGTAATTATGACAATGATTATAAGTCTTGCATTTGTTATTCATTAAATCTTATTCATATTAATTTATAGTTTTTTGTTGCTTGAATAAGACGATCTGATAAGGTTGATTTACCATGATCAATATGAGCAATAATGCAAAATTTTTTGATTTTTTCATACTGTTTGTTTGATAGAATATCATATTTGACGTCTCTCATCATAGATCCTAGCATTAAATAACATTCTATTTTTATTAATAAGCTCACTACAACATAATGCTAATAAGTCTACTAATAAATTGAGCTACCTGATTAACCAGGTTACTTAGACACCCTAGTGTTTTTTGTGTTCTGCAGTTTTTTTATATTTTTGCACCACTATCCGAAGTTATTGCTGTATGTCTAATAAGACCTTTCGGTCATAGTATACTGATTCATGGGTTTTTAGAAAAAATTGCATGATTATTATTTAAACGGTATGATTTTATCTAATTACTATGAGTAACACATTTACGTCTATTCTCCCTAAACTATCCTCGTTATCTCATCTTCGTATCATGGTTGTGGGAGATAGTATGCTTGATGAATTTCATTGGTGTAATGTCAATCGTATTTCTCCCGAAGCGCCTGTCCCTGTTTGCTCGGTAAAAAACACAACCTTAGCACCTGGAGGTGCGGCTAATGTTGCTGCAAATCTAGCAGCACTTAATGTTAATGTTGATTTATTTGGTTTTATTGGATCGGATAGTTCAGGTGACAAACTTAGTAATGTTCTATCAAAACATTCAATTAATACCGACAATCTTATTACAACGACGCAGCCAACTATTTTAAAATCTCGTATTATTGCTCACCAACAGCATGTTGCACGACTTGATCGGGAGCCCACTGGGGCTTATTCAAAACAGGAGGCAGACCAGCTACTTGCCAGTATTCAAAACTCGATTAGCCACTATCAAGCTATTATTATTTCTGACTACCTTAAAGGGTTACTAACTCCTGATATTACACAGGCTATTATTGAGTGTGCTAAACAAGCAGGGTGCCTTATTGTTGTTGATCCTAAAGGAGCTTCCTATAAAAAATATACCCGTGCCGATTATATTACACCTAATTACAGCGAATTTTGTTTAGCAACAAAAAACACCTATGATACTGAGGAAGCGCTCAAAACAGCAGCGCATCAGTTACGAAATGAACTTCAGCTTAATAGCTTAATTATTACTCGAAGTGAAAAAGGAATGAGTATTGTAACGGAAAATTCATTTGAAACAATTCCGACTCAAGCTCAAGAAGTGTTTGATATTACAGGGGCTGGTGATACTGCTATAGCTAGTTTAACGGTTGGTCTTTGCCTTAATCTATTTCCTCATGAAGCGGCTATTCTTGCTAACTATGCAGCTGGTATTGTTGTTAGTAAAGTTGGAACAGCGTTTGTAACGCCTGAAGAACTTATATCCGTGATCCCATCATGAGTCATTTAAAAACAGTAAAATGTATCGAGTTTAATACAAGTCAAACACTGGCAGAAACCTTAAGGAAGCAAAAAAAAACAATTGTTTTTACGAATGGCTGTTTTGATATTTTACATGCAGGTCATGCTTATTATTTAGAACAAGCAAAATCTCATGGTGATTATTTATGGATTGGCTTAAATTCAGATGAGTCTGTTTCTCAACTTAAAGGATCTGATCGACCTATTAACCCACAAGACGCTCGCTTATACTTACTCGCAAGCCTTGGTTGTGTTGATTTTATCACAATCTTTCATGACACTACGCCTATTTCTCTTATTTCGAATATTAAACCTGATATTCACATTAAAGGTGGCGACTACAATAAAGAAGATTTGCCAGAATATCCTATCGTTAAAGATTATGGTGGTGACGTCATTATAAAATCATTTTTAACAGGTTTTTCGTCATCTTCTATTATTGATAAAATAAATTCATTATGAGTTTAACTGTAACAACAAAACGTGTTAGTCATTTTGATCAAAATGCACGTATAATCACCGATACTACTACTAATGAAACCATGATTATTGATCCAGGTGCTGAGGCAGATTTACTTTTTGATATGGTATCCGCTACTACCGTTACCATGATTGTCTTAACACACTGCCATATTGATCATGCAGGAGGGGTTACTAGATTATTAGAACTTTTTGATCACGCGAATCGTAAAAGACCCCAACTTTTCTATCATTCTAAAGATATTATTATTGGTGAGCATTTGGAAGACTTTGCTAAAAACTATGGGTTTTCTGCTACCGATTATCAAAACCCACCCCATCCTGATCAGTTAATAGATTCTCTTTCTAGTATTAAGCTAGGCTCGAAAACATTTACCGTTTATTTTACGCCTGGCCACGCGCCTGGCCATATTGTTTTATATTATGATAACGATGATTTTAAATTAGCAGGTGATTATTCAGAAATATTGGATTGTAACCGCTTATTAATTGCCGGTGATACCTTATTTCACGGTTCTATCGGACGAACCGATCTACCAATGGGAAATCATAGCGAGCTTATTCAAAGTATAAAAACACAGTTATTAACATTACCTGATACAACATTGGTATGCGCAGGACATGGCCCTAATACAACCATTGGAAATGAAGCTCACTCAAATCCATTTCTGAATTAGTATTATCGTTTTTGAACCAACTCTATTTTTTTACCTTAATTTTACTAAAAAATTCTAGATTATTTTAAATATTAGCGACATAATATGACTTAAATTTAAATATACTTTTAAAAAAATTATTGTAAAAAGAAATTACTATTATTATGTCAATTTTAACTGCATTAGCAATTCGAACAAGAGGCTCCACCCCGTCCGTCTCTTATAAAAATAAAGAAGCCTTAAATTCAAAAAAATATCTAGAGAATTTGTATACGGCTTTGAATTCAAAGGCTTGCGAGGACTACGCTCTTACGAGAGTGTTTCCAGCAAAAATGGACTCTGAATCAACCTCCTCTAAGACCGCCACTAATGTTTTAGAATGTTTTAATTTTCTAAAGAACAGGCCATCTTCGCAGCATCCCCAACTCTTAAACTCGGATATTGAATTTATTTATGTCCATACACTTCCTAAGTATACTAATTCTTTAAATCAAATACCCGAATTAAACGTAATAACAACTATTGATTTAACCGCTACCTTTTTGTGTTTAAAACGACTAAGGGATGCCTATGATTTACTATCTTATCATGATCTTGAAAGACTCAAATCAACACTAACCCCTGCTATCACGGATCTAGATTTAAAAAAAGATCATTCAAAACATTTTGAAGGGATCTTGTCTTCATTTAAATGCCCTGATCTTGGCTCATCTACTGAATCATACGAGGTTATCAAAAAGACTTATCAAACACTTTTAGATTGTATTCCTAAATTACAAGAAACCTGGAAAGAAACCTGGAAAGAATCCTTTTCAAAAGCAATTGATCCCGATCAAAAATCTGAAATTTTATATACCAATGCTAAACAATATTGTTCAAGCTTTTTTTTAGCACAACTGTCTTCTTTGTTACCAGATAATATTAAAACCATATCACTACTTCGAGTTAACATTCATCCTCTAAGTCATTCTCCAATTTCTGATACCGCCCTAAAGCATCAATTTCAGCTTATTATAGAAAGTGTAGGATTAAATCCCATTCTTATCCCCTGTTTTCAATGGATCCAACAAAACGTTACTACTTCAAATCAACCAATTCAAGTTATAAAGAGCTATGAAGAAATTTTTCAAGACTTAACAGAAATTTTTATTAGTAGAGCCATTAAAGATGGCTCTACGTTATCCCCAGAGCTATTCACTGATGTAATCCGAGAAAATGTACAGCCTGCCATTAAAACTTGGCTACATTCATGCTGCTATACTATTAAACAAGAATCTACACTTTCTCTACATAGTAAGCTAAACAATATAAAACAATCATTTATTTTATTACTAGAAACTCTAGAATGTTTTCATATTAAAAATATTATGACTTTAATTTACTTAAATCAAACTCTAGAAAAACCTATATATAAGGCGCTTGAACCCATTCTTGGTATTCCAGAAAAAAATCAATCAATACCTCTAAGCGACATGTTATCAATTGTATCAAACTTATATTTTATTCATGGATTAATTCCAAAACAGGCTATTTCCTTAGCTGGTTTACAAGAAACTCACGATAAATTAAATACAGTATTAGTTAATACAGTAGGCAGCTTTAGCTTTATTTTACAATCATTCATTAATCCAATTTTGAAATCAGGTGATAGTCGACGTATCTTAACTAACTTAAAAAAATTAGCAGGTCCTCTGGATTCAGAAATTATTTCTTTTATTCAACGTTTTCATAACGAAAAAATCAAAGCGCTCTCTAATCCGGATATACCAAATGAGCTAAAAAACAGAATTATCTTACTACAATATAACGCTTTAAAACCGTATCCTTTAGCTGAACTGAATCAGTTTTATACACTTCAATCTTTATTAAAACAAGATTTCTCAATTATTACTTAAGAAGTCGCTAAAACTAACTTTTGTGATATTTACCACAACTTAAAAAAATGGGAAGCTGACATAAAAATTAAGGCATGCATCACCTTATTAGAAAATTTTTCAACATTAGATCCATGCTATGAAAAAACACTTCGGGGTGATATTTCGTTTATCAAATTAAATGGAAACTATATTTTTGATACTGATCCTAATCTTTCCTCACTTAACAACACTGATTTACTATCTCATTTTTTATACTGCAATAGAGAATCTCTCATTCGAAAATCATTAACACCAAATTTATATTCTACTTATAAGGGCTACTTAAGCTTAATATTATCACATATAAATCATACAAAACCGCTTAACCGTAATTTTGGCAATCTAACTCCTATTATGGCTTGTCCTGATAAGCTTGTTGAAAACCCTAAATTAAAAATACTATTTTCTACTGTTTACTCTGAGCTAAATGATAATTTTCCCATATTAGAAGCTGATTGGAATGATTCATATGCTTTATTTTTTGAAAGGCTTGAAATCAAAACTGCAGATGATTTAAAAAGCAAATTACAAATGACTTTTCCAGAAGCATTATTTTCGCTTCTTACATTTAAAGATACACCCCTTTCCACTTCTCAATCACTTCAGCTTTTAACATCAGTTATTATAAATATCCGCCCCATTCTAACGTCTAATCGGACAGTAAAATTAACTAGCTTTTTAGTGAGATATCCCCCTGATTCTTCACTGGAACAAAATCTAACGGCTATTTGGAATAACCTTACATTACAAGTTGATTTTTGTAATAAAAACCATGATCTTCATACTTTTTTAGTAGACTATCATACTATTCTTTATGACTTATCTTATCATATTATTAGTGAATATATTTACAAAACCCCATCAGGATCTGCTTTATCACTACTAGGTAAATTGCTTCCACCCGTATCAAATCATGTTTTTTCTTCATGGCTTTTATCTAATCATTATGAACTTAATAATCATTTTGATTTTTTTAATCAAGACTATAAAAAATTTTTACAATCGTTCGAGAACTCTTTTGAATCATTACAAAAAACACTGGATTGTATATCAATACTTTCATTTCTTCACTCAGTTGCGTGCTCTAATAATCAGAAATTATATTTATTTTTTAATAACCATTTTATTGATTCATCATCACCTGTAAAATCAATCGAAGATATCTCAAACAAGATTTTTTCTCTTACTAAAGATCGTTCTATACCTGCAACAGTCCTACAAAAAATAAATGATAGCTTAGCTTTCTTATTTAAAAAACCAACGGGTACGTCAACTGTTTACCTAGAATACTTTTTTGACTTTCTTAAATCCTTAAAAACAGCTGATGATTTAAAAGCTTATCTTTTCCGGCTAATACCTTCAAATACCAACACGGATTCAGAATGTGTTAAATTTTTTACAAAAAAAAAATTGGCACTAAAACTTATTAATGATATTGATTGTAATCATGATGATGTTAAAAACGTCATTCTATCTCTTAAATATTATTCAGTAAAACCATTTACAGAACTTAATTCTTTTTTTCCATATGAGTCTTCTAATCCTTTATTAAATTCATATACAGATTTTTATCTTTGCAAACATAAATACCTCCAAAAATTTTCTGGCCGTGAAAAAGGACAGCTAAAAACTTATAATTTTCCAGAAAAAACACGTGCTTATTTAGAACAATTTGATAACTTTTATACTCATAAACAAAAACTTTTAAAAGAATTTTCTGGCCGTGAAAAAAAACAGCTAGAAACTTATAATTTTCCAGAAAAAACACGTACTGATTTAGAATATTTTCATAATTTTTATACTCTAAAACAAGAACTTTTAAAGCTGTATCATGATGATACAGAACGATTACGGTATTTTGATATTTCTAAAGATTCTCTTGATGATTTAAAAGAATATCAAAGCAACAAATTTGCTGAAGAGCTTATCGCTGATACCGCTAGCCCTACTCCTTCAACAAAACCATCAAATTCAAAGAAAAAGAATAAGAAAAAGAATAAGAATAAACCTAAGGTCTTAACTAGCGCTGAAAGCAATCAAACTAGAAATCAACTTATCAATAATTGGACTAGCTCTAAAAAAGAGCTGTATGACCTTTTAATTAAAAATAGTTTATTAGATCAACCATGTGGTTTTGCTGATATTGATAGTATCAAAACATTACTAGGCATCAATGATTCTCAAAAAATTTCTTATAAATCAAGCGGCACTGAAATGGAGACACTTGAAAAGAAAACAATTGAATTTCAGGCTCAAACCGTTAAATTAACATCCGCTATCAACAAACATAACTATGACAAATATTGTAAAAAACTACAGCAAATTATTACAGATTCACCTAATTTAACTCCGGTTTTAAATAAACTGTTATCTACTAATACCTTTTCACGACCTATTACTGAGATATCAGACTTACGCTCTGATCCATCTTATGATCATTCAACAAAGGATATAAAAATACTTACTCATATTTATGATTCCGTTCAAAGCAGTTTTAACATCATCACTAAATACTCGACGTGTTACCAAGCTCTTAAAACACAAATAACATCACTGGAAGACGTTGGGATTCAATCCTCACAGGCAATCGATAACTATTTAAAGTCCGTAGGATCACCAGACACTTTTTCTCAACTAGACCCATCGTTAGTTACAGATACTGAAATTACTGAAAAACAGCGCTTACTAGATTCAATACAAGCCTCTTTAAAGGACATTTTTATTGAATCTTACCAATTCATATATGATGAGCTTTGTAAATTTATTACTAAAAAAGATGACTTATATCCTTTACTTACATGTGAGTTAAAACAAACAATTCTTACTCAATTATTAGAAAAGTCTACCTATTTTAATAATCGCCGTATTAAAACACTTACAGAGCTTAAAACCGAAACCATTCGTTCATGTGATAACAACGACCTCAAAGATAGCCTTAATAAATTAAAAACATTATTTGGATTAGTACAGGAACACTCCATTTCCTCTGTAGCTCAAGCTCTTTTCAAACAGTGTTTAAACGATTGCGCCAGTCTACCATCATTTTATCAAGATCCTTCTAAAAACAATTTCGTTAGAATTAGCTCTAATTTACAAACGTTAATGACTAAATTACAACAACCTATTACATCTATCGATGACTTAACTAAACTTTATAATAACTATCAGCAATTAAAAACTGAATGTGAAAGGCTAAAATTAAATCCTATACAAGCTCAACTTGTTCACGATTTTAATACGCCTCTTTCACCTATTCCTAATCACATAATAAACGAACAAGTAAAAATTATTATATTTAGTTTGAATTTAAATACACCTACAGCTCAACTAATAAAAAAACATATACAAAGTGGCGCAACTGTATATATTTATGGAAGTTGCCTCTTTAAACAAAATTATAATGATGTTGATATCTTAATTTTAGATCAAAATACCAAAGGAATAGCAACAGAGAAATTCGTTACTTTAATAGAAGGTCGCTTTTTTCCAGTAGATTTACATATTGCAAATATCGGCACATACGATCCTGCTATTATTGGAAGAACGTATAATGAGTCAGTTGTTGCTCAATTAATGATTCATGACAATAATCAGCTTAACGTAAAAGGGTATTATTCAGCACATGCATCAGCTCTTTCTCCAAATTTTGACACCTTTAATCATCATACTTCTTTTTATGGACCTAAACATCAAATTTACTTACTTAAACGATTTGCACAATTAATTCATAAACATAAAGAGACATTATTATCTCCTTCAACTTGTAACGAATTTTTTAATACTATTAAGCTTTATCATGATAATGAGCCTCCATTATTCACCGTAATTAAAAATGCTGTTAAAACTATCTTAATGTCTTCAAATACAGATAATTCACTCAATCTCAAAACTATCTTAAAGGCCTTAGACTTATTTAAACAACGGACTTGGTTAGGTCCTGATCTAGTAAGTGAATTTTCTCATCTATTTTTTAAGAATGTCTATCAGGATGACCTCACTCAAGCCATTGATCCTCATTATAAATACAAGCCTCCTTACGCGTAAATTGCTTAAGAGATTAAACCTAGTTTAGCTATAGTAATTTTTTCTGGATGAATAATCTATTTATTAAATATTTAAAAACCAAACGGGTATTAACTCATATCTAATATCTAGGATGGCGCGCCTGGAGAGAGTCGAACTCCCAACCTCCTGATCCGTAGTCAGGTGCTCTATCCATTAAGCTACAGGCGCTCAAAATCAAAAAAATAGTTTACACTATCTTAAATGGTTTTTCACTAGCCCATTTTTTAGATTTAACCTAACTGATTTGTGTTTCTCTTTACAAAGGGTTCATCGGTAGCTATGCTAAACCTATGAATGATAAGATAACAAATGTTAATGTTGAAGAACTCTCTCTTTTAGCTAACCCTGAAACGATTAAACAAGCTGCGCCTCTTACAGAAAAGGCAGCTGAGGTCGTTATTCAAAGCCGTCAAGAGATCGCTGATATTATTCATGGTAATGACTCACGTCCATTATTAATTGTGGGCCCTTGCTCTATCCATGATCCTCATGCAGCGATTGATTACGCTAAAAAACTAGCTCAGTTACGTCATGATTTACAGAAAGAGTGTCTTATTGTCATGCGTGTCTATTTTGAAAAGCCACGCACTACGTTAGGTTGGAAAGGGCTAATTAATGATCCGGATATGAATCAATCTTATAATATCGAAAAAGGCTTACAAACTGCTCGAGAAATTTTGGTTCAAATTTTAGAACTTGGTTTACCAACAGCGTCAGAAATGCTTGATACTATTGTTCCTCAATATATTGCTGATCTTGTTTGCTGGGCATCACTTGGTGCTCGAACAACAGAGTCTCAACCTCACCGTGAAATGGCTAGTGGCTTATCGATGCCTGTTGGGTTTAAAAATGCTACTAACGGTGATATTAGTGTTGCAATTAATGCCATGAAAGTAGCCAAGCATCACCACTGTTTTCTTGGAACTAATAAAGAAGGTCAAATTTCTTATGTAAAAACGAAAGGCAACCCAAATTGTCATTTAATTTTACGAGGAGGTTCTACAGGTCCTAATTTTGATCCCATTACCATTAAGTCTTACTCTAAAGAATTAATTGAGTCGGGTTTATCTGAAAAAATCATGATTGACTGCAGTCATGGAAACTCTAATAAACAACATATTAATCAACTCAGTGTTTTTAATAATGTTATGTACCAACGTCGTAATGGCTCAGATACTATTTTGGGTGTTATGCTTGAAAGCAATCTTCATGCTGGTAACCAATCGATACCCGAAAATTTAAGTGATTTAGAATACGGTGTTTCTGTTACTGATGAATGCATGAGCTGGGAAACTACAGAAGATATTATTCGTAAAGCATTTTAGTAACTTAGTTTTAGATCTTTTTATAGTTGTAGCTTTTTTTAGGTTCAATAAAGGATCCCGATCCATAGGCTATAATCTCTTCTTTTTCATTGATTATCGTACTTTTACATAGATACATTCGATTTCTTTTGGTAATGATACGTGCTTTTGCAACTAACCTTCCTTCACTGGCAGGTTTAACATAATGAATTGTCATGTTAGATGTTGCAACAAAATGACTTTCTTTAGCTGAAAGTGCTGCAAAAAAACACGAGTCATCAATTAATTTAAAATAGATTGCACCATGTAACGTTCCAACTAAATTAAGAATACTTTCATGTATCGTCATGCTAACGGTTGCGGATTCTTTACCAAAATGCACATTCATATTTAAATTTTTATGCATAGGATGACTAATATATTGCTCTATAATCTCATTAACATTCATTACCGTTTTTATACAGAAAAACAACGTTTCTTAAACATTAACGTTAACTTTGATTATGAATTAATCTGAGAAAAAACAGTGCTTGAATGTGCTAATGCAAACCCACCCATTAACGCAGCTTTAACTGTATCAGGAATTAAAAATACCTGTGGCGTAATACCTAATTGATCTTGAAAAAGGCTCGTTGCTCGATTTTTGATCGTTTTTGCAATAACGCCTTTTGTTGCGATGCTACCGCCTAAAATAAATGTATCTATGTGTTTAATTGACGTGTAATCGCTAGGTTTCCAAGGATAATCCGAATACTTTTTAAAGTGTCCCTGATAAATATTAATCATTATCTGAGCTAAATAATCTCCCAGCTGTTGTATCTGGCTTTCAAACTGTGTTAGTAGCTGCTCAGAAGCATTAATTTCTTTAAGACTGATAGCATACGTTTGCTGAAATCCTCGTCCTGAAAAAACATCTTCAGCCATCACAGGCTGACCCAAAGGATCATGAAGCTGCATATCAAAGATATGACCATCAGTAATGGGTTCTAATCCAGCTGGTGTCAGTCGAGCAAACGCACCGCCTAAGCCTGTTCCTGGCCCAATATAGCCTATTGCTTTATGGGCTAACGATAACCCTGCGTCAGAGGCATAAAGCAACCCTCCAGCTAATTGCAGTAAGGCATCATTAACAATTTGGCAGTTTAACTGACTACCTGCAGCATCTAACACGAGTTGCTTTAGATCGAGATTATCAAATTCTGTAGGTGTATTACCTAAATTCACAGCCGTTCCTGGCAAAATAATAGCCGAATTTGGCTTAAAATTTCCTGCTGAACCTATCATAATTTCGGGTGTTCCTGATCCACCAAACTGCTGGTTCCAGCGAGTAATATCCTTAATAATCTGTTCTAGTGCTAACTTTAGTGAGGTAGTACCTTTTTTAAATGGAATTTGCTTTTTCATTAAACATTGAGGGAGTCGTGATTGAGATGAGCCTACCAGTGCATAAGCAATTTTTGTTCCACCAATATCAATAACCCCAACATTCGTTGCTATCATGACTCTATTATACGTTAAAATTGCGTTATTTTTTTGTCTAATATTGCGTTTCGAGCTATCCCAAACTAAGATAATACATATGTCTCAAACGATTTTAACTGGAATAAAGCCTACAGGGCTTCCTCATATTGGTAATTATTTTGGTGCGATTAAACCAGCCTTATCGTATGCTGATGATTATACTAGCTTTTTATTTATTGCTGATTATCATGCCTTAACAACCTTTCGCTCTGCTGATGACATCAAGAACCATACTCGTCAGATTGCAGCTGCTTGGTTAGCTTTGGGTGTAGATCCGAAAAAACATGTCTTTTATAAGCAATCGGATATTCCTGAAATATTTGAACTTAATTGGATTTTGTCTTGTTTTACTCCAAAAGGACTTTTAAATCGAGCTCATGCATATAAAGCTGCTGTTCAATTAAATATGGATACAAATAAAGATTATGATTTAAATATTAATTCGGGTGTATTTAATTATCCGGTATTAATGACGGCCGATATTTTACTGTTTCAAGCAACCCATGTTCCTGTAGGAGCAGATCAAAAACAACATGTTGAAATTGCCCGAGATATTGCCGAAAGCATTAATCAAAAAACAGGATTTTCGTTTACATTACCTGAACCAGTAATCAACCAAGAAGAATTGCTGATTACTGGAACGGATGGCCAAAAAATGAGCAAAAACTACAATAATATTATTCCAATTTTTATAGAAGAAAAACAATTACGAAAAACATGCATGCAGATCGTTACAGACTCAACACCAGTTGAGGAACCCAAAGATCCTGATACGTGTTATGTTTACCAAATTTTTAAACATTTTTTATCCAAATCAGACCAACATGCATTAGCAAAACGTTACGAAGCAGGTGGCTTGGGCTACGGCACGGTAAAACAAGAGCTATTTGAATGTATTCGAGATTATTTTAAGGATGCTAGACAACGTTATGCGCAATTAATAGAAAATCCTCAACAGATTGATGAATTATTAGTTGCAGGAAGTAACCAAGCTCGAGCTCTTGCAAGTCAAACCTTACTCAAACTTAAAAACCAATTAGGATTGTTAAGATAAACGTATGAGGAAGATTTTCAATTACAATCCTATGAGGAAGAAATTGAACAAATCGGCAAGTTTTTCATTGATTTACTTGATCAAGACTTATCTTTACTGATTCAAGATCGTGATGAGATTAATCGCCCCTTTTGGTGAGTAAGAGACTTAAGTTTTTAAAGCACCCATCCTGTGATTTAGATTCGTACAGTGGCTACCCTCGTTGAGAAGCGATCTTATTTCAATTAGGGTACTATTGTTAAAACTCTGGCATAACCAATTTTTATGAACCGCTCCTTTTTTAATTGTTATAACAAGTGTAGCACGTTGTTTCATAACACTGTATCACTAATGAGTTATGACACATTGATTATGCGACAGGGTTATGACGCTATCAAACACGCAAAAATTGTCTCATAACCTACCCTCTAAAAAATGTGTGTCATAAACGATCGTTTATGAGACAGCCATTCTCACGTTGGCACCTTTTTCAAAAAACATTCTCGCGTTGGCACCTTTTTTAGGAACATATTCTCGCGTTGGCACCTTTTTCAAGAAAATATTCTCGCATTGGCACCTTTTTATAGGTTTTTATTCTCGCGTTGGCACCTTTTTGCAAAAAAACATTCTCGCGTTGGCACCTTTGAACTCAAATTTGCATTCATTTTCAGACTTGGCACGAAACATTACTTGTTATAGGTATCGAAATCCAAGGAGCCAAATACTATGCAATTAACCTTTAATCCCCATCCCTATAAAGGAGATGATCATGTGCCCTCTCATACAACACGTAAGAACATTGCACTATGTCTTAAACCACATAGCTCGGTGAAATCGATGATTCGTGATCTTATTAAACACGATTTTTCAGACTATACCCTCATTGATCACGATATCCCTTGCTCTTGGATGTCTAACTTTTCAGAATTTGAAGAAGAAGAACTCTATAAAATGATTGTTAAATATAAGCCGTCATTAATGATTTTAGATGACAGCTTTGCCTCTAAAGTGTTTAAAGATTTAGATGACGATTATCGAGATTTTCAAGAAACCTTTAAACTGGAATCCCTTTTTATTATTCATAAAAAATCTGGCAATTTTAAATCAACGCCATACCTTACACTAATCCATCCTGATAAGGTCTCTAAATCGTTTCTTAAACGTTTTTTAAAAAAGAAATTATCACTAAATCACGTGGAGGTGGTGCTATGAAACACTATTTAATCGTTTTAATATTATGTCTTATTTCAAGTACGATAGTTGCCAAAATATCCTATTTGCAATCTAAATCAAAATCTACTCAAACTAACACCACTGTTCAGTTTGGTACCATGTCAGGCATCTTATTAGCCTCTTCACCTTTACAAAACGTTCAGTCTAATGAAGGAGAGGCATCAACAGAACTTTTAGTATATCCTTCCCCATGTCCTAATTTTCAGTGTCACTTAGGTATTCGTATTATTAACGGGGAACTAGAAAATGTTGACGTTCAATTATTTGATATGAACGGATCAAAAATAGCATCTCAAAAACACACATTAACAATTGGATATAATAAAATATCGTTATCAGACTTTCTTACTTATCAACCCGGAACAGGCGTCTATCGACTTGTATTAATAAAAGAAAATGGTGATCTTTTGGATAAAGAATCCTTTGCTGTCATAACAAAGGAGGCTAACTAAAATGAAACCAATCTTAATCATCGTATCCTTATTATTGTTAACACGTTTTATTAACGGAATTGATTATGCACTGCCTTATTTAACATTTGGAGGGTCCCCTTCCTATTATTTATCTAACCAAGCATTCTCCAATAACGGGTTTGGCATTCTTGAAAATGATGCGCATAGGGTATCCGTTTCTCGATTTAATGTAGGTGTTTTTCATACCACCTTATATGAATCGTTAATGGCTAATTCAGCTGTTATTTCAGTTCATTTTAATAAAACATCGGCTTCACTTTCTGCAATACGAATCGCTGAAACTAATATGAATAAAACAAGCATTGATACGTCACTTCCTGATAACCCATTTCGTGTTTCAGGAACGTACAATTATCAAAATAGTGTTGCTAAACTTTCTGTTAATCACTCTTTTAATGATCGATTAACCCTTGGTGCTGGTGTTAATGCTTACATAACATCCCTTGATTCAGACTCTGGGACAGGATTTGATGGATCACTTGGTGCTATCTTAAATGGAAAATGGATTGATATGTCATTATCCTTGCACAACATTACACAACGTAACGTTGTATATAATGATAATAGTAAGGAGACATTACCACGATTAGCGATTGCTTCTATGGATATCAATCCTATCCATTGGCTTCATATTTATCCTCGACTCATTCTCATTAATTCAACATACGATAACAAAGAATCTCAGTTACTATCGTGTGGTCTATCTTGGGTTCCGTACAAATATTTTAGTATTACAGGATCTATCTATGAACAACAAGAGGGACTCGATAAAGATCTTCGATTTTCAATTGGAACCCATATCAATTTAACTGGTTTGATGATTAGTTATGCGTTTCGAACAACGGATTATCACAACCATGTGGGGTCACATTTAATATCACTTTCATTCGGGTTATAAAAAAGGAGAAAAAAAATGAAAAAACA
>PBEQ01000048.1 GCA_002719695.1 bacterium
ACATTGGTTTGTCCACCAAGGCTACTTTCTGTTATTTCATAGGCTAATGAGAATATCGTAACAAAAAAACCTAAACAAAAATCTCAACAAAACCTATGACATATGATACTATTTAACATCATTATTTTAGGGCGGTTAGCTCAGATGGTTAGAGTGCTTGCTTGACATGCAAGAGGTCACAAGTTCGATTCTTGTACCGCCCACCAGAAATAAGAGAGAATGTAAAACTTAATAATTTAGTGGTAAAATCTTAGGGTGCCTAAACAAAAAAAATCTCAAAAAAAGAAACCAAGATCAAAGCAAAAACCAAAGGTTGAATTAAGTCCTGTTAATTTAGTATTTCAACAATTGTTTTCGGTGATCTTAATTGTTTTTGGTGTATTTATCTGGATTCATCAATACATTGATACCGATCAAGGGTTAGTGGGATTGTTTATTGAAAAAACAACGTTAGAAGGATTTGGGATATTAGGATTTTTAATACTTCCATTTTGCTTAATTGGATCAGGTGTATTAGCCGCGTTTGTTAAAAAGTCACTATGGTTTCATTTTATTGTTAGTGTCACATCATTTATTGGGATACATCAATTAATAGCCTTAAGTATCAACTTATCAAGTCCATTAGAGTTACGTGATATTGGATATCTTGGTTTAGCCATTAACAAATTTAATTTAATTATATTTGGAAATATAGGAGCTTTAGTTGTGTATGCCGTAGTAATATTAACCCTAAATACATACTCAATTGGTTGGCCAATTTTTAAAGTATTTAAACCATTTAAATGGATTCCTATATCATTAAAAGCCCTTAATGGTTGGTTGTTTGGATTTATGAAAAATACAGTGATTGAATATCAAAAGAGTAGAAAAGGAAAAAGTTTTCAAGTATGGCTTATCCATAAGTTATTTTTTATAAAATTAAGTCCTCAAAATCCGATAAAAGCTAAAAAACCGTTAAAACCTGAAACAAAAGAATTAATAGCAAGAACAATGGCATTGCCAGATCCTCATTTAAATAAAAAAGAATCTAGTAAATCAAACCCATTTAATTTTGATGATATTAATATCGATAATGTTGATGATAAGGTAGCTAAAAAAGAGGACAGAGATCTTGAAATCGATAATTTAAATCGATTACAAGCATTAGCAACGGTGAATGATCCAGAAGAAGAGAGAGAAGAAACAAAGATAGTAAGCAAAAAGCCAAAACAATTTATTGATAATTCATTTTTAAAAGAGGAGCCGATGTCAGGTTCCAATAATGAACCTTTAAAAGAGTTTCAATGCCCCCCTATGGAGTTATTGGAAAAAGGAACAAAGCCAAAACATTCTTTAAAATCACAAACAAAACAGCGTGTTGAAAAAGCAGCGATATTAGAAGAGACATTAGCCAGTTTTAATGTGGCTGCTAAAGTGATTAATATTACACCTGGGCCAACAGTAACACGTTATGAACTCCAACCTGGAGATGGGGTAAAAATTAGTAAGATTACATCATTAAGTAAAGATATTTCATTAAAATTAGCGGCTCCAGATATACGGATTGAAGCACCGATTCCAGGAAAAGCATTAATTGGGATAGAAGTACCTAATCAAGATGTTCAGATGATTACATTACGATCTATTATTGAAGAACCTTCAGTGTTGAATTTAGAAGATAAATTAATTGCGGGATTAGGAAAAACAATTACTGGGGAATCTATTGTCATGAATTTAGGAAAAATGCCTCACGTATTAATTGCAGGTGCTACAGGGTCCGGAAAAAGTGTTTGTATCAATAGTATTATTTTATCTATTTTAATGAGATCCACACCAAATGAAGTAAAATTTTTAATGATTGATCCTAAAAAAGTGGAACTTAGTTTTTATGAAGGAATTCCACATTTATTAGCACCCGTTGTAACCAATCCAAATAAAGCAGCCGCGACACTTAAGAAATGGGCCTTGGTAGAGATGGAAAACCGGTACGAGTTATTTTCTAGAGTTGGCGTAAAAGATATCTCGGGATTTAATGCATATGTTAAACGAGAACTAGAAAAGAATCCTGATGCTACTATCATGGATGATAATCTTGCACTTGAGAAATTGCCTTATATTGTTGTAATTATTGATGAATTAGCAGATTTAATGATGGTAGCATCACAAGATGTAGAGCAGACGATTTGTCGATTAGCTCAAATGGCTCGTGCAACGGGAATTCATTTAGTTATTGCAACCCAACGACCTAGTGTAAATGTAGTTACAGGGTTAATAAAAGCTAATATCCCATCACGTGTATCATTTTATTTACAATCACAAATTGATTCTCGAACCATTATTGATATGGCTGGAGCTGAAAAGTTGTTGGGAAAAGGGGATATGCTTTATTTTCCAGTAGGATCGTTTAATCCATCTAGAGCTCAAGGTGTTTTTGTAAGTGAACCCGAAGTAAAACGTGTTGTAACTTGGTTAAAAGGGCAAGGAAAGCCAGATTATTTAAATGAAATTATAAATGTAGAACCATTGGAAGGTGAACAAGAAACAAGTAAAAAAGGTGGTTCTAATCAAGATGATTTATATGAAAATGCAAAACAGTTAGTAATGAGTACTAAGTATGCATCGACATCATATTTACAAAGAAAATTAAGAATAGGTTATAATCGAGCAGCTAGGATTATGGATGAATTAGAAGAAGAAGGCGTGATATCAGAATATGTTGGTGAAAAAAAATCAAGAAGTGTTATGTGATTTTTTATGTAAATACATGCAAAAATAAGAAGAAAAATGTCGTTATATAGAAGGGAGTCGAACAATGGCAGGACATAATAAATGGTCACAGATTAAGCATAAAAAAGCAAAAACAGATGCACAAAAAGGAAAAGTGTTTTCAAAAATAGCACGAGAAATTATGGTAGCAGCAAAAATGGGTGGCGAAGATGTAAGCATGAATCCAAGATTACGATTAGCCTTACAAAAAGCAAAAGAAGCAAATATGCCTAATGATAATGTAAAAAGAGCCATTCAAAAGGGAGTGGGATCTGATGATGACAATCAATTAGAAGAGTTACAATTTGAAGCATATGGTCCCCACGGTATTGCTATTCTCATTGATACATTAACCGATAATCGAAATCGTACCATTACAAATTTAAAGGTGGTTTTAAATAAGGGGGGCGGTAATTTAGCAGATAAAGGAGCTGTAAGTTATTTATTTGAAACAAAAGGACTTATTTATTTTGAAAAAACAGACCAGCAAGATAAAATTATTGATCTAGCTATTGAAGAAGGTGCTGATGATATTGATACAAAACCGGCGGGTGAAATAGAAATTATTACCCCTATTGATCAATTAGAATCATTAAAAACCTGTTATGATAATCAAGGTTTTGAGTATGAAACCGCTACTTTAACAAAAATTCCGGCAACATTTGTCACTATTACAGCAGAACAATTTGAAAACGTAGCCGCTTTATTGGAGAAAATTGAAGATGACGATGATGTTCAAGATGTGTATTCAAATCTTGAACTTTCAGAGTCCTGAGATTAAATATAGAATGAATCAAAAAATTAAATATAATACATGTTTAGTTTTATACTCAAAGGGGTAACTTAATGAACATATCAAGAAATAAAATTCGAGGGTGCCATAAAATAATGGATGCAAAAAGATATTGCAAATCATTATTAAAAGGGTAGTAAGTAATGACTAAAACACAACGATATATTGTACTAATGTTAGTAATACTATGTAGTTTTTGGGTACATAATGACAGCTTTGCCAATCCACAACATACAGCTAGTGTCTCAAAAGAAAAATCGTTTGTTCCTATAGATTCAGACATAGTTGTATTTCAACTAACAATTGAAAATAATACAACTACAACTAATATGACATTAAGTGATATGGTGTTTGATAAAACAGCCTTAGATTTTAATTTTGATCAATTTGAGTATATTAAAGTATATCAAGATGGTGGGGACAACTCATTTAATGAAAGTGATGGCCTGGCAGCAGAGAAGACAGATAACTCTGGTGATACTACGACATTAGCACCTACTGTAGAAAATACGAATAAAACAATAGGTACAGAAGAAGATGAAACATTTTGGATAGTATTTAAACTAAAAGATACTACAACATTTAGCGCTCAATCAGAGATTACATTTCATTCAGTAGAAGTATGTGATGAGTCAGAGTTTTGTTCACCTACAATACTAAGTGATAAAAATGTTAATCAAATAACAGCAACAGGTATACAGTTAAGTTATTTTGATGATATAAAACCAAATTTTATTTTTCCCGGATCTACAAATATTCCTATAGCTTACCTTAATATAACAGCAAAAGGCGACGATTTAACTAATATGAATTTAACGATTAAAGATACCAACGGTAAATTTTCTGATTCAGATGACAGTGGAATAACAAGTGTATCGTTAGTTCAGCAAATGGATGCTTTATTAGGAGAAGATCCAGGTGCCTATAGCTCTCCAGTTGATGGTGAAGCAGGGTTTACTAAAGTAATTCAAGAGATCTCAAGTGACAGTATAGATGTTTGGTCTAATACAGTCGTAACATTAAATACATGGACGGGATTAACAACTTTAGACAATGGAACAGATTATGGTATGTGGCTAGTCTATGATTTTGGAGATAATATAGTAGTGACCGCTGATTCTTCGTTTAAAGTATCTATTATACCAGAAGATTTTTTTGGATTTAATACTCAGTCAACAAATACCATTGTAACACCAACATATGGCGTACATGAAATCCCATTTGCAGGTATTGAAATATCAGATATTACAAATTTATCAGGGGATGATGTGTACGATAGAAATACAGCTATTCCTATTTTATCTTTTAAATTAAAATCGCATCAAACATCATCAACAGTAAAGGAAATATCCATTATAAATAATGGGACTGTACCATTTTTTGCAACAGAGGGACCTGCGGAAAATATCGAGCAAATAAGTATTTATTATGATGATGATCAAACCAATACCTTATCGACAGATTTAGATACCAAAGTAGGAACCCTTATCTTAAACCCTGATTCTACAAACACATCAGAAAGAGCACCTGTAACACTAAATAACGTAGTATTATCAGCATTTGATAATAATGACGACAATGCAAAAACCTTTTTTGTTGTATATCATGTAGCAAGTGATATTGAAGCAAATAGTAATGCTACAAGTAACTATGTAACAGCTGAAATTGGAGATATAGTAGCAAGTGGAAATTTAGGAGATGATAATTTTGTTGAATTTAAAGCAAGTATTGCAAGAAATGAATCTACCTTATCATCAACTCCAGTAGCAAGTGTTGAGTTAGTAGAGACAATCATACAAATTATAGAGACAGAAGATATTTCAGAAACAAATGCTTATGATGGAGAAATTAAGGTGCCAATGTTATACCTAAAATTCAAATCGGATGTTATTACACAAGCTGGAAAATTAACAATAAAAAATAACCAAGCAAATTTTTATTCGAGAGCAAATGGAGTTACAAAAATATGGATATATGAAGATAAAAATGGGAATAAAGCATTGGATGATACCGACAAGTTTTTAAGAAGTACAACGGAGTTTACAACTACAGGAGAAGCTTCATTAGAAAATATTGAGTTTAATTATGAAAATGAGTTTTTAATTTTATATGATATTGGCCTTTTGGCATCTGAAGAAGAAAAACCTTTTGCTGCACAAATAGAAAATATAGAAATAACAGATGGATCATCAAGCGTGAGCGGTGTACTCCCAACAAGAGAGGTAGCGCAAATAATACCAATAGACAATTTATTACATGAGCAAGATTCGGTAACAATAGTAAATAATTCATCAGCCGATGCAACAATATTTAATCTTAATATAACAGTCAGTAATCCAAGTAGTACAAAGATTACGGTTACTAAATTAGAACCAAAATTTTATTTAAATGATAAAAGTGGGCTAGATATTTCTTATGAGTTTAGTTGTGAAATAGCATCAGTAGGAACAATACCCTTTGAATTAGTAGCCTTCGGACAAGAACAACTATTATTTTCATGTTCACATAATATTCCATATTCTAGTGGAGTGAGCATATTAGATGCCTACATAGAGTACCAAGAAACAGCAGATCCTGATCAAGAAAATTTATTATTTCGATATCAAGATGGAGAAAGTGATTGGCATTTAGTTTCAGGGACAGATATTTTACAAAAAAATATTTTCAGTGATATAACATCAGCTGATATCCCCCCATCATATGTAACGCATCCTTTAAAGCTTTGCGATTCTAAAGCAAGTAGTATTAGTAATTGTAAGAGTTTCTTAAATGGAGCGAGTATTGCAGAGGATAAAATTTTGTCATTAGTTTTTGTAGATGCATCAAGTATCGATGAGAGTTCGATTCGTTTGATTCGAGGAACTGATAATTTATTTCAGAAAGAAGAACTAAATAAAAACATGAAAACATTTATTTTTAATAAAGAAGAAAATTTATTACAGTTTTATGTTGGAGAGAAATCGGCTGATATAAGCCTATCCATGAGTGATTTATCTGGCAATAGTTTACCTCTAATGTCCATTAATTATTTGATTTCAGAGGATATTGAGTTAACCAACCCTTTGTTTTATCCAAATCCATATAGTTTAGGCAGTAGTAATTTGAAATTTGGGTATAGTATCTCAAGAGATAATACAGAAGTAGAGATATATATCTATAACCATTTAGGACAACTTGTTTATAATCTATCACAAACTGTAAATTCTGGTTTAAATACATTAGAAATTTCTGATACAGAAGACTTTATGATACCTGGAATTTATATTTGTCGGATGATAGCAAAACAAGATGGGGATGTTGTATCTTCTAAAACAACAAAATTGGTGATTTACTAATGACTAAAAACCAGATTTTCACTATAGCAATATGTTTATGCTTACTATCAAGTAAGGGGCTAATAGGGCAAGCAATATCTATCACAAATCCACAATCGATGATGGTGGGAGCTAGAAGTATTTCCTTGGGGTTAAATCCAGCACTCTATGGAGATTTGGGGCATAGCATATTAAACCCAGCAACAAATGCAGGCATCAATCAATTACCATTTTCAATAACATCACAACAATTACTGGGTGAATTTAATTATTTGGTACTAGGAACAGGTTTGCCTGGTACCATAAAATTTAAAAGAAAAGGGGAATATTATCGAAAGGAATTTGGGATTAGCTTATCCTATAGTAACCTATCAATAAATAAAGTGCCAAAGACAATAAATCAGGATGGACTGCCTTATCAAATTGGAGAGTTTTCAGCTGGTTATCATTTTATTCACTTAGGATTAGGAACAAATTTTTACAACAAAATATCAATTAATAAAATTTCTTTAGGAGCAGCTTTCAAAGCATTAACATATTATGTAGATTCGAGTAAAACATCAACGATTGGCGTAGATGTAGGGGTTATTGCAATGCGATATATTGATTATAAAATTATATCTAGTTTAGAATTGGGAGCTAGTATTCATAATGCACTAAGTCCTGGGATGTTAATGAAACAAACAGGGAATACATTAAAGTTACCATTTGAAATCATATTGGGGACTAAGCTAAATTTATGGAATGATCGATTAAGTTTATTATCATCAATAAATAACTTAGGATTTTCAATAGGATCAGAATTTGAGATTGAAGAAGGCGTTTTTATTAGAGGATCAACCAATCAAAAGGATATCAAGGTAGGGTTAGGGGTTACGCTAGATAATATTCCAACGGGTATATCCACATATGGGTTTAAAGGAAGATTAGATTTTAATTATACCCAATCAGCATTTCCTATGAATGATCATCCTACGTATGTATTATCATTAGCATCATTAGGTCGATCCATACCAAAAAAACCAGAAATTTTAATGCCGAGAAAATCAATACAATTAATTTCTGAGAATACAGCAAATTTATCAGGCGTAGGCCCTAAAAATACAACAATACGTCTTTATAATAATGATATATTTAAAAAATCAATTCAAACAAATAAATTTGGAGATTGGAAAATAAAGAATTTCAATTTACAAGAAGGTAAAAATAATATTTACATCAAATCATATGATATGAGCAATGATTTATCGTTAGATTCTAATAGTGTAACCATAATCTCTGATAGGACACCACCAAATATTAATGTCACATTATTTCCAGATAATTCAGTACTTAAAGTTGAAATAGAATCAAATGAGATATTAGCGAATATTTCTGCAGAAATAGATGGTAGAAAAATCCGATTAAAGGAATATCATAGTCAGTTAAAAGAAAAGAAAGTAGTAGAAGATGATATGGAGCAAGATAGTATTATCAGTATATTGGTAGGGAAAAATCAAGCAAGAGATGATGTATATTTAAAAGCAACAAAATATATTGGGCGAGCAGAATTACCAAGCTATATGGATAGCAAAAAGAGGTCATTAAAAAAGAAATCATATAACGGTACTCCTCCACCAGAAGAAATGAGTCAAATTGACATATTTGCTACAGATGAATCTGGAAATAGTGTTGAAGTTGGTCCATTATCATTTTTTGGATCAATTACATTTCCAGTTGATAAACATGTTCATTATAATGATACCGTTCTAGTAATTGGAAATTCTTCCAATTTAATTGAAGATATTTATATTAATCGAGAAAAAACAAAGATAGACCTTGAAAATCGATTTTCATTACCTATTGATCTAAATCCAGGTAAAAATATTATTGAATCAACGTTTGAAACACAAGGAAATAAAACGTTAACCTATTATACACGTGTACTTCGGTTAGTAAGTTATCCTGATATGAATTCAAAAGTTAAAGGAAGAAGAGAAATTGAGTTTTTATCAACATTAAAAATTTTACACGGAGATAATGATGGTAACTTTTATCCAAAACAGAATGTAACACGACAATTTGTAACAAAGTTAATGGTATTATCAATAGAAGAAGAAGAAAACTTAGCAGAGGTAACAACGAATTTATTTGCAGATGTAGCATTTGATCATCCATTTGCAAAATATATTCAATCAGGCGTTAATGAAGGGTTGATTTTTGCATTTCCAGATGGAACATTTAAACCAGATCAGGAATTAACATTAACAGAAGTAATTTACTTAATGAGTAATGCCGGTATTATTGATTACGAAGAAGTAGAAGATTCTGATCGACTTATTACCCGTGCTGAGTTAGCAGAATTCTTAGCATATACCCCAAAGTTTGAACGTAAGATAGAAAAGTTAATTGATTGGGAAAAAGGCTACGATACAAGTAAATTATTTGAGAACTAAAATTTATTTTGTATCAATAATTTAATACGAGAAAAAGTATTATAAAGATCAACGTTAATCATATAAAAGGTTGGAAGTAGGGTTAAGATAAGCGGTGTTGAAAAAACAAGACCCCATCCCAATGTTAGCCCTAAGGGAGCTATAAATGGATCTGAGGCTCCAGAAAGACCATATGCGATTGGCATAACACCAACAACTGTAGTTAAACTGGTTAAAAAGATAGGGCGTAAGCGATCTGATGTCGCTTCTGCAATAATATCTTGAATATCATTATCAGGGTGATGTCTACGAAGTTGTTGAATTCGGTACATTAAGACCAATGAATCATTAACAAGAACACCTGTTAGACCAATGGCTCCAATCATAGCCATAAACCCTAAGGGTTCACTATGTAAATAGAAGGCGAAAATAATACCTATAATACCAAATGGCACAGATAGTAGTACAAGAAATGGCAAACTTAGAGAGTTAAATAATAGGACAAGCAACAAAAATATACCAACTAAGGCAATCATAAATGTTATTCCTAATTCACGAAAAGAGTTAGCAGTTTCTTCAGATCGTCCTCCAAAATCTAGCTGAACCCCTGTAGGTAATAATTGAGGGGATTCCTTTAATAATGTTTCAAGTTTTTTTTGTACTTGTAGAGGGGTATATGTCTTTCCTTCTAGGTTAGCCGTAATCGTTGTTGTTCGATCACCATCATAATGATAGTAGTTAGGAACACCTGGTTTATTAATAAAGGTCACAATATCTGATAGGCGAATTAAGCGACCTTGAGCATTTGAGATAGGTAAATTATATAACGTTTGAATATCATTTCTATATTGTTTTGCCAGCTGGACACGATAATATAATTTTTCATCATCAACTTGTGAGGATGTGATAACGGAACCACGAAATGCCGTCGATACTGTTTGCATGATTGTAGAAATAGACAGGCCAAAGCGAGATAAGGTTTCATAATCTATGGATAACTCAATTTGATCTTTACCAAGTTCATCATTACGATTAATATCCGTAACAGTATTATCAAAGTTATTATTTAACAAAGCAATCAAGCTGGATACTGCAGTATAACGATCGGCATCAGAAAGAGCTGAAATACGAATCTCAACTGCTTTTCCTGCAGGAGGGCCTCCTTGTTCAATATTATATTCAATTTCTTTAACACCTGTAATTAAATCAGTTTTTTTCCGAAGTTCTTCAACAATATCATTAGCCGTTCGCTTACTATCACGTTTTGAAAAGGGGGTTAAATAAACCTCTACAGTACTAAATCGTTTTGTAATAGATCGTTCATTACGTTGGCCACGTAAGCCTATATAAGTAACATAAGACATAACCTCTTTATCAGATAAATCCTCAACTAAGGCTTCTATTTCGGCTGTTTTTTGAGCTGTAACATTGAGAGGAGTCCCTCGTTCCATTTCTAATTTTATATGAAATTCCTCAGCATCATCAGAAGGGAAAAAAACAAGATCCATCGTTTTTGCAATCATTAATGAGGAAGCAAAAAGGACTATAAAAAAAACAAGATTTAAATAGCGAAAACGTAATGATTTACGAACAAATGATTGAAAGGACTTTTTTATTTTTAAATAGCGAGAAGGTTTTTTATTTTCTAAAATAGGTTTAATTCCTTTAATGGACGGAACTAGATGTGCAGGTAAGGCAATGGTAACTTCAAGAAGCGAAACAAATAAAGCAATCGAGATAACAAGAGGAATAACAATAATAAATTTTCCAATCAGTCCAGGAATAATAAACATCGGAGCAAAGGCAATAAATGTTGTTAAAATTGTTGTGAGTACGGGTTTAAATACATCATTAATACCATTCATCGCAGCATCAAGTGGTGATGCTCCCATTTCACGATGCCTAATAATATTTTCTGACACAATAATAGAATCATCAACAACAACCCCCATAACAACAATCATGGCTGCAAGTGACAAAATATCAATATGATCGACAAAGAAAGGTAAAATCGTAAAGGTTCCTAAAATCGTAACAGGAATACTAATTGCAACCCAAAAACTAGCTCGCCAATTTAAAAATAACGCTAAAACAAGTAATAAGAGAAATAAACCTGCACTTCCATTACTTTTAACTACAGCAAACCGATTTTTAACATACTTAGAAAAATCATTGCCATAAATAAGTTCAAAAGAATCCATGTTTCGTTCTTTAAAACTTTCTTGAGTTTCATTGATAAGATCTTTAATTTTTTCAGCCGTATTAATAATATCAGCAGATCCTGATTTATTAACTAAAAATCCAATCGCTTTTTTACCATCCACATGCGTAATGACAGATTCCTCTTCAAATCCATTTGTAATCGATGCAACATCTTTTAGGCGTACAAGTTCCCCACTAAAAGTAGATCGTAAAATTAAGTTTTCAACGTCACGTTTATTACTCATTTCGGCATTAGTAAAAAGATTTTCTTCATTGTTTTTAGTTTCTAATGTTCCTAAACTAGAGCGTTGATTTCGAATTTGGATCGCTTGGCTCACGGCATTTAAGGACAATTCATAAAACGTTAATTTCTTGGGATTGATATCAATTTGCATTTCACGATCTCGAAAACTAATCTTATCAACCGTAGCAATTTCAGATAAATTTAAGAGTTTTGATTCAAATAGTTTCGCTTCACGGCGCAAATCTCCATAAGAACTATTAGAAGATAATCCGATAAGCATAAGAGGGAAAATAGAAGTATCTAACGATTGAACAACGGGCAAATCATCCAAGTCATTTGGAAAGTCATTAATTCGATTAATAGCTTCACGTATTTTATTTTTTACCTCATCTTGATCATCATAATCTGGATCAAGAATAATAGAGACAACAGACTGGCTCTCAAGTGATACAGATGTATAGTAATCAATTCCATTAATACCTTTAATACTATCTTCAATTTTATTAGTAATATTAAGTTCAATATCTTCTGGCGATGCATTCATATAATAGGTTGTTACAATAACAGTACCAAAGTCGGCATCAGGAAACATGTCACGATTAAAGGTCACTACAGATTTAATACCAAAGGCAATAAACATGATAGTAAATAACCATGCAAATGTATTATTAGCCGAAAAATATCTAAATAATGCTTTCATCGTTAAGTTTCTTTAGTGATTCATCCAATAAACCTAAGGTTGTCATATAATTAATATAGAGTCGGTAAATAGAGATTTTATTTTGTAATAAAATGGTTTCAACAAATTGGACGTTATCTTGAGCTTGAACAACAAACGAGAATTGGCCACGTCCATGATTGTAGCGTTTGATTTCTTGTTTAACACGTTTTTTTGCAAGCTGTAAACGTGTTTCATTAGCAGAGATAACCTTAATGATGGATTCATACTGAGTTGACATATCAACCAATGACGCTTGTAAATTTAAAATAGAATTATCAATAGTTAGAGCCAGATTGTTAAGAGATTGCTGTAACAGCTCATCATCTACATAATAACCTGTTTTTTCTACAGAATTAGCATAGGTAAATGAAACTGAGTAATCAGGTTTATTAAAGCCTAAAGAATCACCTAAGGAGGAGTCCCCACTTTTTAAGTTAGCAGCAAGATTTAAATCTAATTGAGGACGATTAGTTTCATGAACCATTTGTTTTTGAAATTCCAGTAATTCCTTTTGTTGATATAACAAAGCAATATGAGGAACCTTCTTAAGAATATCCGTTGTTATAGAGGGTAACTTAGGAATATAAGATAAGTTAAGTTTTGGAATTTTATTTTTAATAGATTCAGATAAAATAAGTGATAATTGATTGATTTTGGAATTTACTTGAGCTCTTTGAAGAATAATTAATTGTTCAAGATTTTTTAAAGAATCTTCGGATTGAATTAAATCAACGCGTTCAGCAATATTTTTTTTGTATTTCTTTTTAGTATCCTTATAAAGAGATCTAGATATAGTATAACGATCTCTTAAATTAGCAAGTTCACGATAATGACCATACCAATCTAAAAATTGATTAATTAAACCCAAGACAAATTGTTGTTCTTGATCAGCAAGCTGTATTAACGTTTGCTTATAATTAAGTGTCTTCGTTTCAGCTCCAATTTTGTTAAGAACACCTTTTTTATTCTTAAGGATAGGATGAATATAAGAAATACCAATAGCATGTTGATAATACTTATCAAGTAAGCCAAATTGCTGAGCTTGACTACTATACGTGCTATTAGAACTATTAAGAGCAACAGAAGCTCCTAATATTCCTCCTGTAGACCACAACTTTTTTGAAACAGACGATTGAATACCCAAGCTAGTAGTTTCTTGTGATGAAAAAGGACTTGAGGATACAGGTTTCGTATTAGTGAACGAGGGAGATATAGAATAAGACGTATCCGTAAACGATTTTTCTTTATAAATAGAAAGTTTTGCCATATCACGCTGAATAGCGGTTGATTTAAAAAAAGGATGTGTTTTGTAGACATCCTCAATAAGTGATTGTAACGAAAATAAATTTGTTTGAGCAACAGCAAACGATGTAGTAAGAAGACTAATAAACAATATCAGGCAATAAATTTTACTTAGCTGGAAAAACATAATATTTATGATAGCATTTTTTATGAATTAATAAATACAAAAGCATGCTTATTTTATAAAGTAAGGATAATCTAAATATAAAAATAATAGCGCAATAAAAATGATAAGAATTGAATCATATATAAAGTTTTTTTATAATGAACTTATTAAAAGGAGAGTTAAATTATGTTAAAAATAAATAGTATTGCCCCTGATTTTAAGGCACAGACATCACATGGAGATATTTCATTTTATGATTGGTTAGGAGATAGTTGGGGTGTTTTATTTTCACATCCAAAAGATTTTACACCAGTATGTACAACAGAGCTCGGTTCATTAGCTAAGCTAAAGCCAGAATTTGAAAAAAGAAACGTAAAAGTAATTGGCTTAAGTGTTGATCCCGTAGCTGAGCATCTGAAATGGCTAGATGATATTAAAGATGTTTCAGGAGAAAAGCCAGATTACCCAATCATTGCAGATGAGACACTTGCCGTTGCAAAACAATATAATATGCTTGAAGCTGATGCCGGTACTACATCAATGGGTCGAACCGCTGTTGATAATGAAACCGTCAGAACTGTTTTTATAATAAGACCTGA
>PBEQ01000049.1 GCA_002719695.1 bacterium
ATCCGTAATATCGCTATGGAACATGGTGGATATTCTGTTTTTACTGGCGTAGGAGAACGTACTCGTGAAGGTAATGATTTATGGTTAGAAATGAAAGAATCTGGTGTATTAGATAAAACTTCTTTGGTTTATGGGCAAATGAATGAGCCTCCTGGGGCTCGTTTTAGAGTTGGTTTAACAGGGTTAACACAGGCTGAATATTTTAGAGATAAAGAAGGAAAGGATGTATTGTTGTTTGTTGATAATATATTTCGTTTTGTTCAAGCTGGAGCTGAAGTTTCAGCGTTATTAGGAAGAATGCCTTCTGCTGTTGGATATCAGCCTACATTAGGAACTGATTTAGGTGATTTGCAAGATCGTATTACCTCTACAACAAATGGATCGATTACATCTGTTCAGGCAGTATATGTACCTGCTGATGATTTAACAGATCCTGCGCCTGCAACAACGTTTTCTCATTTGGACGCAACAACGGTACTATCACGTGCGATTGCATCAGCTGGAATTTATCCTGCTGTTGATCCACTTGATTCAACATCAACTATTTTAGATCCTAGAATTATTGGTCAAGAACATTTTGATGTTGCTAACCGTGTTAAACAAATTTTACAAAAATATAAGGAACTTCAGGATATTATTAAAATATTAGGTATGGATGAATTATCTGAAGATGATAAAGTGACTGTTTATCGAGCAAGAAAAATACAGAAGTTCTTTTCTCAACCATTTTTCGTTGGTGAGCAGTTTACTGGAATTAAAGGTAAGTATGTTTCTAAAGAAGATACAGTAAAAGGATTTAAAGGTATTATTGAAGGTGACTATGATGATATCCCTGAGCAAGCTTTTGCTTATGTTGGTAGTATTGAAGATGTTTTAGAAAAGGCAAAAGAAATGAAGGATATAGATAATGGCTGATAGTATGCACTTATCTGTTATTTCTTATGAAGGTGAATTGTTTTCTGAAGATGTTACTTTTGTAAAGGTTTTTTCTCAAGAGGGTGAACTTGGGATTTTTCCTGATCATACAGCACTTGTATCCTTAATTGAAGATACGGATGTTGTATATGATTTTAAAAATGGGGATTCTCATTCATTTTATGTAGCGAGTGGTATTATATCTGTTTCGAATAATCGTTTTGTAATTATGACTGATGAGATGCTTTTTTATGATGATTTAAATGAAAAAGTTGAAAAAGCATCTCTGACAGACAATAAAGAAAGCTATCAAAAAGCACGAAGCTATGAAAAGCAATTAGTTTATAGAAAAAATATTATTCAGTCTGAGGCAAAGTTAAGGGTTATTGATAACCATTAGATTGTCTTTGATATAATAATATTTTTTAAATCATTTCCTTCGTGAGTGTCAGGACAAAGTTCAAGTATGAGGTCTTTAGTTTGGTACAATTCTTTTTTAAGAGGGTAGTAACTTGCTTTTTGTGTGACTAGGTCATGTAATTTTAAATATAAAAAACCATAATGATAAACAAAAATTATTTTATCGCTTTTAATGAACTCTTGTAATATAAATAACATTAACTCAACTTGTTCATTAAGAATATTTTTTTCGTTATTCATAAGATATTTTTCAAGAATTAGTAAAAACTTTCTTATAATATTTTTTTGTTCAGTTTGTTGTAATAAAATAAATTTATGTAGTGAGTAAAAATTTATAAATAATAAATTATTAAGTTTTTGAGAATCTAGGATAGATCGAATTAAGTTTGAATAAATTTTTAGTAATAAGGAAAGATCAAATTTTTGTTTTGGTTTTTGTAATGCACTATTTAATAAAACTAGAATATCCGTTATTTTATCTTCTGATAATTCTTCACTATCTATCAATTTATAAATGGTTTTTAATATTTGATTTTCTTTTATCATAGCGTTAAATTATATTATTTCCATAGTTATTACATTTTCGTAATATACTATATTATTTTTTGAAACTATCATATACATAAAGTTTATTTGATAATCATTTATGTTTTTTTTTTCAATATAATCTAAGGCAGTGGATAGTATTTTTTCTTTTTTTTGCTTGGTTAGTTTATATAATATATAGGGAGATGGGTTTTTATATGATTTTACTTCAATAAAGAATAATTCTTTATTTTTTTTAGCTATAATATCTATTTCTCCATAAAGAGATCTATAATTGGTTGTCTCTATTTGGTATCCTTTTTTAGTTAAAAATGTGGTGCATTTTTTTTCATAAAACTTTCCTATTTCATAAGTGTTTTTCAAAATAGGGTAAGCTGTGTGTTTAAATTAAATGTTTTTCTATGAATTTTGCATGGCCCATATTTAGCTAATGCGTCATAATGTTCCTTTGTACCGTAGCCTTTGTGTTTATTAAAGCAATAATTTGGAAATAACTTATGATAGCGGGACATAATGGTATCTCTAATAACTTTTGCGACAATTGATGCTGCTGATATTTCATTAATTAGTTTATCCCCGTTTACACAGGTTTCTATTAGATAGTTGTTTGCTGTTGGTGCTTTATTCCCATCAATTATTATTTTTGTTGGTGTACATGATAATTTTTGAATACAGTTTTCCATTGCTATTAACGTTGCTTTTAAAATATTTTTTTTATCAATTGTTTTATGATTTATAATACTCCAGTTAATAATTGTATTGCTTTTTTTTAAATTGTTTAATAATGATAATCTTTTCTGATGATTTAACTGTTTTGAATCTTTGTAAATAGTAGTATCTATTTCTTTATCTAAAAATACAACGCAGGCTGCTACAACAGGCCCTGCTAAAGCGCCTCTGCCAGCTTCATCAATACCAGCAATCATGAATGATTTTTTATAATAATAACGGCATTATGTCCACCAAATCCAAAGGAGTTTGACATAATATGATTAATTTTTTTTGATATTGGTTTATTTGGAGTATAGTTTAAATCACATTCTGGATCAGCCTCAGTATAATTTATTGTTGGAATAACAGTATTTTTTTTCATCATCATAATTGATGCAATGACTTCAATAGCAGCAGCTGCTCCTAGTAAATGGCCTGTAATTGATTTCGTTGAGCTTATAGCAACATCATAGGCATAGTCTTTGAATATTGATTTTATAGCGTCTGTTTCATTTTTATCATTCATTCTTGTAGATGTTCCGTGGGCATTAATATAATCTATGTTTTCAGGTTTAAGATTAGCATCTTCTAATGCTAATTTCATGGCCCTTGCTCCTCCTTCACCTTGCGGTGCTGGAGCTGTTATATGGTAGGCATCTCCTGAAGATCCAAATCCAACAACTTCTGCTAAAATAGTAGCGCCTCTTTTTAATGCAAATTCAAGGTCTTCAAAGATTAAGATTCCTGCACCTTCTCCCATTACAAAGCCTGTTCTATTAAGATCAAATGGTTTTGATGCTGTTTTAAAATTTTCATTATCCTGACTTAGTGATTTTGCTGCACAAAAGCTTGCTAATCCAATTGGGGATATCGCTGATTCAGATCCTCCTGTTATCATTGCTTTTGCTTTACCGCTTTTTATTAGTTGATAGGCATTTCCCATTGCATGACATCCTGATGCACATGCTGAAACACTTGATGCGTTTGGTCCTTTTGCGCCTGTTTTGATTGAAATAAATCCTGAAATCATATCAATAATCATCATAGGTACTGTAAATGGACTTACTTTACTAGGGCCTCTTTCGTGTAGGGCAATTGTCATTTTTTCAAGAACGTCAATTCCGCCTATACCAGATCCTATTTCTACGCCAATATCTTCTGCAAACTCTTCTATTGATAGACCTGCTTGCTTTATAGCTTCAACGGTTGCAGCATATCCATACAGTATAAACTTTGATAAACGTCTACATTCTTTTTTATCAAGAATATCCTCAAAATTATAGTTTTCAACTAAGCCTGCAAATTTTGTTGTATAATCTGATACATCAAATGCTTCGATTATTTTAATATTTGATTTTCCAGCATATAAAGAGTCCCAGTATTCATCAACTGAATTTCCAGATGGGTTAAGTGTACCCATTCCTGTTATAACGACTCTTCTTTCTGACATCTTAGTTTTTACTTAAAATAAACTCTACAGTTTTTGTAACAGTCGTTAACTTTTCAGCATCTTCATCAGCAATTTCTGTTCCAAATTCTTCTTCTAGAGCCATTACTAATTCAACTGTATCAAGAGAATCTGCGCCTAAATCATCTGTGTATGATGATTCCATTTTAACTAAATCTTCTGATACCCCTAATCCTTCAACGATTACTTTTTTTACCTTTTCGAATACTTCTTCTTGTGTTAATGACATTTTTGTCCTCCTACTTTATTTATATATTCATTCCACCATCAACAGAAATTGTTTGTCCTGTTATGTAACTGGACTCATCTGACGCTAAAAACAAAACTAGTTTTGAAACATCATCTGTTGATCCTAGCTTTCTCGCTGGAATTGATTTTATTATAGTATCAAGATAATCGTCTGGTAAAGTGTCAATCATATCTGTTTTTATAAATCCTGGTGCAATAGCATTACATTGAATCCCTTTTGCACCAAATTCTTTAGCAATTGATTTTGTAAATGCGATCATACCACCTTTTGTTGCTGCATAATTAGCTTGTCCAGCATTTCCCATTAGGCCTACAACCGATGACATGTTGATAATTTTTCCTGATTTTTGCTTTAAAAAGGGACGTGTAACTGCTTTTGTCATAGAAAATACTGAGTTAAGGTTCGTTTCTATAACGTCATTCCATTCTTGTTCGGTCATTTTAATTAATAGGTTGTCTCTTGTTATACCAGCGTTATTAACTAAAACGTCTAATGATGTTAGTGCATTAATCGAATCTTTTACTAAATTCTGACAGTTATCGTAGTTTTTAATGTCATAGTCAAAACCAACAATTTTGGTTTGATAGCGTTGTTGAAGAGAGTTAACTATGTCCTTAACTTTTTCTTTATTTGTTCCATGGATAACAATGTTAGCACCCTCACCAGCGCAAACATGTGCTATAGCTAAGCCAATTCCTCTTGTAGAACCAGTTATTAATATATTTTTATCTTTAAGTCTCATAGAATCTTGGTGAGTAATCTTATCAGTATTTTATGTTTCTTAAAAGTTCTTTTTGACTTTGCTACCATTTAATGATGGTAATACCCCAAGTAAAACCTGCTCCAAAGCCAGCTAATACAATGATATCGCCTTTTTTAAACCCAGTTTGGTTATGAAATTCCGACATTGCTAAAGGGATAGATGCTGCTGATGTATTACCAAATTTATGAATATTTGTTATAGATTTTTCTAAAGGAATAGAGAGGTTTTGACAGATTTTATCGAGTATTCTTTGATTGGCTTGATGACAAATTAAATAGTCAATATCAGGCGGTGTTAAGTTTACTGATAATAGTGATTGTTTTATTTCATTAACAACTAATTTAATAGCTTGTTTAAAAACCGATTGTCCATCCATTTCAATAAAATGGCTTTTTTCTTTGGCTATAGTTTCATTAAACGGATGCTTTGAGCCACCTTTTGGTACTGCTAATATATTGGCTAATGATCCGTTAGCGTTAATTGTAGATAATAAAATTCCTTCATCTATGGTATCAGATTGAGATAATAGAGCTGCTCCAGCGCCATCACCAAATAAAATACAGGTTCCTCTATCTTCCATATTTGTAATTTTAGATAAACAGTCAACTCCAATAACTAAAATATTTGAATACTTTTTGGTAGCCAAAAAACCTTCTGCTGTAGATAATGCATAAACAAATCCACTACATGCTGCTGAAATATCAAAGGCTGGGATGTTAGGGCATTTTAACTTTTCTTGAATTAAGCACGCTGTAGATGGAAATCCATTATGATCAGGCGTTGATGTTGCTACTATAATGAGATCTATAGCACTACTCTTTAAATTTGCGTTATCTAAACAATTTATAGCTGCTTCGTAACCTAAATCTGAACTTGCTTTTTCATTATTTGTAAAGTATCGAGAGTGAATTCCTGTACGTTCTTTTATCCACTCATCACTAGTATCAAGTCCCATTTCAACAAAATATTGGTTACTAATTTTTCTAGTTGGTTTTGTATGACCTAGACTAATTATTTTAGCCGCCACTGACAGTTACCTCTGAAATATTTTGTAACTCAGATTTAGTTAATGCATTTTCTATTTTACTTACCATATTAGTTTTTACAGACTGATAGGCCATATTAATAGCATTTTTTATGGCTATTTCAGAAGCACTTCCGTGAGCAATAATACTTATTCCATTAACTCCTAAAAAGTGTGCGCCGCCATACTCATCATAATCAAATTTCTTTTTAAAGCGTTTAAATGTTGGTTTTAATAATAATAGAGCAATCATTGATAGTAGCGATCGTTTCGCCTCTTCTGAAAAGAATGCTTTAAACATTTTGACTATACCTTCTCCAAATTTCAACATATTATTACCAACAAATCCATCGCATACAACAACATCAACATTGCCTTTTGTTAATTCTTTGCCTTCTATATTTCCAATAAAATTAACATTTATTTTTTCTAATAGGTCATGTGTTTGTTGCGTAATAATATTTCCCTTTTCTTTTTCTTCTCCAATATTTAACAATCCTACTTTAGGTGTTTTAACTTCCATTATTTCTTTAGAGAAACATTCTCCCATAATTGCAAATTGCAATAGTTGTGATGGTTTGCAGTCAACATTTGAACCCATATCTAACATGACTAAAGGTTTTTTTTCTGATGGGATCACGGCTGTTAATACAGGTCTATCTACCCCCTCTATTCTGCCAAGAATAAATGTTGATGCTGTTAAAACAGCACCTGTATTACCTGCTGATACAAATGCCTGTGCCTTATTTTCTTTGACCAGATTAAGACCTACGTGAATAGAAGAATTTTTCTTTTTTCGAAATGCTTTTGATGGCGAGTCTGTCATTTCAATAATCTCATCAGCATGATGGATACTGATTTGGTCTGTTGGAAAATTTGAGAATTGCTTAATTTTTTTTTCCAAAATAACTTTGTCTCCAACTAAAATTATTTTAATTGGAAGTTTCTTAGCTGCCAACAATGCGCCTTCTAAGTTGGTGTCTGGAAAAAAATCACCACCCATTGCATCTAAGGCAATTGTAATCAAATTAGTTTTCCTTATCTGCCTTTTTTTCTTTGACTTTAATAGTTAAGACTTGTTTTCCTTTGTAAAATCCGCAATGTGTACAAGCATGGTGCCTAATTGTTAATTCATCGCAGTTTGGATTAGAACATACTTGCATTTGTGGAGAACTAATTTTCCATAGTGAACGATGAGTTCTTTTTTTTGATTTTGATCGTCTTTTCTTTGGTACTGCCACATTATCGTCCTAAATTATTGTTATTAGCTCGTTATATTAATAATACCTACATAGATTGTCAAGTATTGTAATATGGCACTAGACGTATTTTCTACATAAATGTAAGATGATATGAAGCTTTTGTGTTTTCATTAAAATTAGGAGATTTTTTTGCCAAAGTATTACGATATATTAGAATCTAATGAGTTAGTTGTATTGCATGAAGTTTCAAACTTACTGGCATCGTCTCTTGATTTGAAAGAGTCTATCAGTCGTGTATTTGAACTATTACATGAGCGATTAGGGTTTATGAAGGGGATCTTAACTGTAGTTAATCAAAAAACATTACTACCAAGTATAAAAGTAAGTTATGGAATTAACTCAAAAGAATTTGAATCACAATCGTTTAAACAGTGGGAATTAATTACAGCTAAAGTGCTCAAATCAAGAGGGCCAATGATTATTCCTCACTTGGATGATGTTGTAGATATTAATGGTTTAAAAAATTTTGATACAGTATTAGATGAATCGTTTATTTGCTTGCCTCTAATTTTGGGTGATGAGATTTTTGGTACGTTAGCAGTTGATTTTTTGTTTAGGGATGACGAAAACTTACAGTTTATTATTAAGCTTTTAGATATAGTTGGATTATTAATTGTCCAAGAGTTAAAACTTAAAAAGCTTTTAGATCTTGAAAAAGAATCATTAAGAAAAGAAAACGTTTCATTAAAAGAAGAGTTATCAGAAAAATATGATATTCATAATATGATAGGTAAAAGTAAAGTAATGAGAGATGTTTATCGTTCTATAAAACAAGTTGCAAGTAGTAATGCAACGGTACTTATTCGTGGTGAGAGTGGAACGGGCAAAGAACTTGTAGCTCATGCAATTCATTACCAAAGTTTGCGTGCTAAAAAACCATTTATTAGAATTAACTGTGCAGCTATTCCTGAGTCTTTAATTGAATCAGAACTTTTTGGTCATCAAAAGGGAGCTTTTACGGATGCCTTTGAAACTAAAATTGGGAAATTTGAGGCAGCAAATGGTGGTACGATTTTTCTTGATGAAGTTACTGAACTGTCTCCACAAATGCAAGTGAAATTATTAAGGGTTTTACAAGAAAGAGAGCTTACAAGAGTTGGTAGTAATGATGTTATCTCTATTGATGTTCGCGTTATAGCTGCTACAAATAATGATATTGAAAAAGAAATTCAACAAAAAAAGGTAAGAGAGGATTTTTATTATCGACTTAATGTGTTTCCAATTCATTTACCTCTATTGAGAGAACGTAGTGGGGATGTTTTGTTATTAGCAGAACATTTTTTAGAACGGTATAACAAAGAAAATAATAGATCTATTTCAAGGATTTCATCTTCAGTAAGTGAAATTTTTTCATTTTATTCTTGGCCTGGAAATGTAAGAGAGTTAGAAAATTGTATAGAACGGTCTATCATTATGTGTAATGGAGATATTTTACTACCAAAGCACTTACCGCCATCCATTAAAGCGTTAGAATCTGAGCATGATGTTTATACGGCAGATAAACTTTCATTAAAAGAAAAGGTCAATCGATATGAGAAAAAGATTATTATTGATATGTTAGATTCTGTTAATGGGAATATATCTAGAGCTGCAAAATCTTTGAATACTACTCATCGTATTTTAGGATATAAAATTGATCAATTAAATATTGATGTAAATAAAATTAAATTAGCTTGAAGTAAGCTCAAGTGTTTGTTTTATAAAATCAAAAAATAAAGGGTGTGCTTTATATGGTCTTGATTTAAATTCAGGATGAAATTGACAAGCGATAAACCAAGGATGGTTTGTTAATTCGATAACTTCTACTAATTTTCCATCAGGCGAGTTTCCAGAAAATTTAATGCCATTATCTTCAAATAATGCTTTATAGGCATTATTAAATTCATAGCGATGACGATGACGTTCACTAATTTCTTTTTGTTTGTAAATAGAAAATAATTTAGAATTTTGTTCAATGACACAAGGATAGGCACCTAATCGCATGGTACCACCTTTTTCGCTTAATTGTTTTTGGTTTGGTAAAAAATCAATAATTGGGTCATTACAATTTGGATTAAATTCAGTGCTATGAGCATCTTCAAGATTTAAGATGTTACGAGCAAATTCAATGGCTGCTATATGCATTCCTAAACATAATCCTAAGTAGGGAATATTTGTTTCTCGAGCATATTGCGCTGCTATTAATTTGCCAGCAATACCTCGATCTCCAAAGCCACCAGGAATTAAAATGCTGTCACATTCCTCTAATTTTTTTGACCCATCTGATTGATGTAAGGTTTCACTATTAATCCATGTTATTTTACAATCACATTTGTTGGCTGCTGCTGCATGTTTTAATGCTTCTGTTACACTAAGATATGAATCTGATAGTGCCGTATATTTTCCAACTAAACCAATATTTACTTCAGGTTTATTTTTTTGGTATATGATATTAATATAATTTTCCCATTCAACTAAGTTAGAATTACTTTGGGATAGACCTAGTTTTTGTAAAACAACGGTATCAATAGCTTCATTTTTTAAATAAATAGGAACTTCGTAAATGCTTTTAGCATCAGGGCACATAATTACATCATCTGTTTTCACATCACAAAACAAAGCAATTTTTTGCTTAATTTCTTGTGGAAATATTTTTGAAGAACGGCATACGATTACATCTGTTTGTATTCCAATAGCACGTAATTCTTTAACACTATGTTGTGTTGGTTTTGTTTTAAATTCTCCAGATGAATTTAAGTAGGGAACTAGTGTTAAATGAATATGGATGCAGTTTTCTTTATTTTCAAATTGAAATTGTCTAATGGCCTCTAAAAATGGGAGACTCTCTATATCACCAATCGTTCCGCCAATTTCTGTAATAATGACATCAAAATCATTTTGGTTTCTAGCCGCAACAATGTGGTTTTTTATTTCATTTGTAACATGAGGAATAATCTGAACTGTATTTCCCAGATAATCGCCTCGTCTTTCTTTTGCTAATACTTCAGAATATATCATTCCAGATGTAATATTATTAATACGTGATAAATTTTCATCTATAAATCGTTCATAGTGACCAAGATCTAAGTCGGTTTCACATCCATCTTCAGTAACAAATACCTCTCCATGTTGGTAGGGGTTCATGGTTCCTGGATCGACGTTTAAATAAGGATCAAATTTTTGAAGTGTAACTTTTAATCCTTTGCTTTTTAAAATAACGCCAAGTGATGCGCCAACAATTCCTTTTCCTAACGAAGATGTTACACCTCCTGTGATAAAAATAAATTTTGTTTCTTTATTTTTTTTCATGTTCAATTTATACCATATTCTTTTATTTGAGCCTATCTTTAATTATAAATAAAAGCTTAAGAAGTATAATAAGTAATGGAGATTAATACTACAAAAGATTACTGTTGATAGCAGATAAAGAAGTTTCTTTTTTTTGTATAATTGTTACCACGATATGAATAGTAATTTACTGATTTTTTTGTGCATTCTGTATTTATTGAGAGTGTGTTTCTTGAAATATCTAATTCAGATTTAATTTGAATGATTGCTTGGGATAACATATCGTAAGTTTCGTTTGTTTTTGGATTTATTTCATAACATAAATTGCAAATATGTGGACCGATCCAAATCTGAAAGTCATTATCTTTTTGAGTTAAGTTTTTTAATTGTGAAAGAGCTTTTGTTATAATCTTTTTTTGGGTACCTTTTCTCCCAGAATGTAATAGACATAAATATCCGTGAGCTTGAATAATGATTGGCATGCAGTCTGCAAATTTTACTGCTATAGCAATATTTTTTTGATTGGTTATTAGGCCATCTGTATTTAAAACTGTTGTTATTCTTTTTTTTGGTGCTGTCATTATTATTTGAATATTATTTGAATGTGTTTGATTCATTTTTATTATAGGAATGTGATTTTTTTGAAGTATTTGATAAATAGTTTTTAGTTTATTTTGTTTATTTGCAATGAGTAAAGTATGTTTTTTTTTCATGAATTTATTAATGCATATTGAGTGGAGTCTTTCTTTGTTATAATTTTTTTTATCTCTAAAAACGTTAATGTATGTAATACATCAGATAAACTCAATTGAGTTTCTTCAACCAGTTCATCAATATGTTTTGGTGTTTGCATGCAACTAATAATATTTTTTTCGATTTCTGATAGCTCCTGTGTTGGAATACTAGCATTACTATGTGATGGGGGTCTTAATGGTTTCGTTTTATTAATGTTTAATTCATCGTATATATCGTCTGGGGATGTAGTGCACTTTGCTCCTTGCTTAATAAGATCGTTAACTCCTTCAGATGTTTTTTTAAAAATATTTCCTGGAATGGCAAAAATTTCTCGATTTTGATCAATAGCATGATTTGCCGTAATTAAAGAACCACTATTTCTTGCTGCTTCAGTAATAATAATACCTTTTGATAAGCCACTAATAATACGATTTCTTAATGGGAAATGAAATTTTTGAGGTGCTTTAAAAAGAGGGATTTCGGATAGAATAAGCCCTTTTTTTGAAAGGATATTATCTTTGAGTGCCTTATGATGTAAGGGATAGCATTTATCTAGTCCTACACCCATAATTGCGATTGTTGCTTGATTATTATTTAGTGTTGTTTGATGTGCAATTCCATCGATTCCTTTTGCAAGGCCTGATACGATGCAAAAATCATTACTAAGAATCGTTGTAAAATGAACAGTTGTTTTTTTTGCATAATCTGAAGGTTCTCTTGGCCCGATAATAGCAAGTGCTATTTTTGATAAGCATTTGATGTTGCCTTGATAAAAAAGTATCGGAGGTGGATAGGATATCTGTTTTAATACAGTGGGGTATTGAGAATTATTTAATGTTAAGATAGTGATGTCATTATGTTTTAAATAGCGTTGGTGTTGTTGAGATGAATAGGTACTTAGTTCATTAAAACATGTTGTGTTTTTTAAATTAAATTGGTTAATGATAGCGTTTTGATTAGCTATAATATCATTAATTGACTTAAAGTTTTTTATCAGAAAATTAAATAATTTTGGATTATGATAAAAAAAATTGTTTAGAACAATGCAGTTATGCTCAGATTCAAGTAGTTTGAAGGATATCATGTTTTATTTGGGTATCAATATCAATAATATCCTCTATGGTTTTTGGAATAAAATGATTAAATTTAGCTAGGATATCTTCAATAAATGTGTGTATTTGTAAAAATGTTAGTTTGTCTTGAAGAAATAATGTCACAATAGCTTCATTAGCTGCGTTAAAAACAGCTGGGTAGCTTCCTTTTTGTTTCCCTGCTTCAATAGCAATATTTAGAAGAGGAAAGCGCGTATTATCCGGTTCTTCAAATGTTAAGGCTGAGAGTTTATTGATATCAAGGCCTTTAAATTTTGTTTGTTTTTTATATGGGTAGTCTAATGCATATTGTATAGGAAAGCGCATATCTGTTGGGGATAAATGTGCTAAAATATTACCATCAATAAATTCTACGATAGCATGAACGATACTTTGTCTGTGGATACTTACTTTTAATTTATCATAACTAATATTAAATAAATGATGGGCTTCAATAATTTCCAATCCCTTATTAACCATTGTTGAACTATCAATACTTATTTTATTGCCCATAGACCACGTTGGATGTTTTAGCGCTTTCTCTTTTGTTATATCTTTAAATTCACTGTGAGGTAATGTCCAAAATGGACCCCCTGAAGCGGTTAGTGTTATTGTTTTTATAATTGGAGCTATAGTGTTTTGTGTTGCTAAACATTGTTGAGTTGCAGCATGTTCAGAGTCTACCGGAATTAATGGAACGTTATTTTTTTTAGCAAGAGCTATAATTAAATCCCCTGCTGAAACTAAAACTTCTTTACATGCTAATGCAATTGGAATTTTGTTTTGAATCGCAATATATGTTGGTTTTATACCTGCTGTTCCAACAATTGCCATAACAAGTAAATCAACGGGGTTCTTGCAGATTGTTTCGAGTCCTTTTTCTCCATGTTCAATAGTAATCATTAGGGAGTTTTCTTTACAAAAAAGTGTCAGTTCTTTTGCATCATTAACGTGAGATATGGATACGATTTTTGGTTTAAATTCTAATAGTTGTTTTTTTAATAATGTAATATTTTTACCAGCAGCAAGTCCAATTACGTTATAGGCGTCAGGATAATGCCTAACAAGATCAAGTGTTTGTACACCAATGGATCCTGTACAACCTAAAATTGAGATAGCTTTTGTCTTCATAGAGCGTTTAATAAGATTGTTAGATAATAAAAAATAGGAAAGCAAAAGATATAACTATCAAATCGATCAAAAATGCCTCCATGACCAGGTAATATCTCTGAAGAGTTTTTTAGATTAAAGTTTCGTTTAAGCATAGATTCATATAAATCGCCTACTGGAGCAATTAGGACAAGTATCATAACAAGACAAAAATAAACTGAAAATTGTAGCTTAAGAATTACTATACTTACGATTCCCATTATAATTCCAGTACTAATACCACCTATAATTCCTTCGATTGTTTTTTTTGGACTTAATGAAGAAAGCTTTGTTTTTCCAGCTAATTTTCCTGTAAAATAAGCAGCTGAATCAACGGAGCTAATGACACATAATAGTAACAAGCATGATTCAAATCCAAACTCACCATTTCGTATTAAAATAGCATATGGAAATGTAAGGTTTATTATTGCTGTATTAATAAATAGCGAATAACTAGAGTTTTTTTCTTTTTTGGTTTGTTTATTAAATAGTTCAATTAAACAAATAAAGGTCATGGTAAACATAGCCAAAAATAACAATGGTGATTTCCAAATAAATTCAAAAGGTTTTAGTGTTGTACTTACTGTAATAAACAGTGTTAGAAGTTGAGAGCTAAAATAACCAAATGAAAATAAGTTGATGCCGCGTATGGTGTGCATTTCATGTAGACAAAGTACACTTAACAACATGACTAGTAGTATGAGTA
>PBEQ01000050.1 GCA_002719695.1 bacterium
AAATAACTCAGACCGATGACTACTATTCCATCTCAATAAAAATTTAAGCTTTGTGCTTGAAATTTAAGCTAAATTTGCAACTTAAAAAATCTACTTTTAGAGAGACTATGAATTAGGATAAAGCATTAATTATGGCGAAAAAATATTTCATAGAATTTAAATTATTAAACATTTATCTAAATCCTAGTTGAAAAAATAAAAAAAATGTCCTTCACTTCATACTTAGTAAAGCCTTTCGATTACAGTCATGAAAACATCTTTTTTAGAGAGTTTTCTAATAAACTTGAAAAATCTCTTGAAAGTAATAAAGGGCGATCTGTATTGGTTGGAAACCTCTCCGTTAATGGTCACCAATTAGATGCTGTATTTATAAGCTCGGGAAAAATAATTGTAATTGACTTCAAGGATTATGAAGGAACATTAAAATTCTCAGAGCAAAACCCATGGAAATTAACTACCTCAAATGGTGAACTCATATATGTTGCAGGAGGAGCCAGACAAAGAAATCCTTACCAGCAATTACAAGCTTATCGTTTTTCTCTAATTGATTTTTTAAAAAATAATAATGATGATTTAGTTGGAGATTCTGTTACAAGACCAAAGTGGTATTATACTTCTAGCTTAGTTTTTTTTCAAAGACCAATAAAATTTAATTCAAGTCAAATACCTGGAAAGATTAGCCGATATTTTTTCGTTACCGATGAGAAAAATGGAATTGATAAGATTAAAGACATTCAAAGTAACGGTCTAAACTTAACCGATAATCAAATTAATCTTATACTAAGAGCTCTTGATATAAGAGATGAGAACATACTCTCTAATTTCGATTTTAAGCAGGAAAAATTTGGTGACGGAAAAGATATCTCCCGAATTTCATTAGTTAACCGATTACTAGAAAATACAAAAGGAACTGATTCGGAAAGAGTTATTGAATACTATCGTACAATCATAAATCTTGAAAAACATAAGGAACCGAAAACTCTAAACGTTCACAAATTCCGCATTGATGAAAAACAAGCCTTAACAAATTATAGGCTCGATATTTCAAAATCAGACCATTTCTATTCTTCCTTCGTTAAGAATAAACAAGAACGCTTCCCTAAAGATTTGTTTATTGGCATAGACTTAACTTTAGAAGGAATGTCAAAAACCCTTTTTCAAACAGTTATTCCCAGTAGTGAATTTTCACAATCGGTATATGATATTGACATAAATGACTTCGAGATTTTCGATCAATCTTTCCAAGATATAAACCTTACAGAAGACGTTATTGAAGAGCTAAAAACAGGAGTTAACAGTGTTGAAACTTTTGAAGAAAAAGTAAACTTATTGGAGGAAGTCCTAGATACTAAAATAAGTCCTTCAGATACTTTTTCTGTTGGTTTATGCGAAACAGGTTTCTACTCTGCTCAATTACTTTCAGAGCTTAAAGGATTAAAAGGTAAAATCTCAGAATCAGAACTTACAAGACAGTTCATTCTAAAAGAGCCTATTTCAAAAAACGAAGAAAATATACTGAAATACTTCACCCCTATCACCAAACTTAACACCTCACAAGAAGAAGCTGTTAAAAAGTCATTCAAAAGGAATTTATCTGTTGTAACTGGTCCTCCTGGAACAGGTAAGTCTCAGTTAGTTCAGAATATTATTTCCAACGCTATTATGAACGATTTAAGTTGTTTATTTGTAAGTAAAAACAATAGAGCAGTTGATAATGTGGTTGAACGAATTGGAGAGGTTTTAACTGAGCCTTATTTATTAAGATTTGGATCTAAAAAAGAAATCCAAGAAAAGACGATACCAAAACTTAAAGAGTTTGTTAATAATAAGAATAAAGGAAACTTTGAAAACAAGGAGAGAGAATTAAATTTAGTTCTTGATGGAATCCAAAAAATAAATCGTCGTATTGATTTTTTAGAGGAAGAGATTAAAAGAATCCCTTCTCTTAATCATGAAATCAGTCAATTAAGCAGAAAGATTACCACTTTAAAAGAGGAACTAAAGTTGTGGAAAGATGGTTTAGATTCTCATTTAAGAACATTTTTCATTGATCAGCACTTAAAAATTTCACTCCCAAAAATTCAAGCTAAAAAGCTCTTCGATCAAGCTAAAAGAGTTAACTCTTCAGGTCTTTATAAATTCTTCTTCAATTTGTTTTGGAAAAAGAGCTTCTTTATTGAATTAGAAAAACTAAATGATAAGCAATCGAATGCAATCTCAGAGCATATTGAATCAATCGCCCCTTACATTCAGGTTGGAAAAGATGAAATAAAGGTTGCTTTGAAAAACGTCTCCTACTTATTTGAACTGGAAAAATTAAGCAAAGATGTTAAAGCCAAAAACAATGAGTTCCATGCTGAACTCAAACCACTTTCAGAAGATCTTTCAAAGAAAGGTAGTGAACTTAAAAAATTAGAAAAAGATAAAATTAAATACTTAGAGGAGATTAAAGGGCTTAAAGACAAGTTAATTGAAGCTGGCGTAACCGCCTTAAATTTAAAAATAAATCAAAATCTAAGAAATCAAACTACAACAGCAGTTCAAGGCTTTGCCGATCAGCTGCCAATTAACGTTTACAGAACAAACGACCTTATTAAGCTGAAAAATAATTATACAGAGATCTTAAAAGACTATAAGATTACCTGCCTAACAAACCTATCTGTTAAAAACTCCGTGCCGCTCCAAAATGAAGTTTACGATCTTCTTGTAATTGATGAAGCATCTCAGTGTGATATAGCCTCTGCAATACCACTTATCTATCGAGCAAAAAGGGTAGTTATCATTGGAGACCCGCTTCAATTAAAACATATTACTAGTGTTCAAAAAGCGGAAGAAGAACTATTACTAAACAAGCTTTCACTAAAAACAAAAGGGTTATCATACTGTAAGGATTCTCTTTATGACTATGCTTATAAAATGGCAAATCTATCAGGCATAGAAACTGACTTCTTGGCTTTTCATTACAGATGCCACCCCGAAATCATCAATTTCTCAAACGAACATTTCTACCAAAAGCATTTAGGCCAAACAATGGAGGTAGCAACAACCCCGGATCAATTTGGAAAAGATTCAGGAATGTTTTGGATTGATGTTAAGGGCGATATGGCAAGAAACAGGAATATAAATCTTGCTGAAGTTGATTGCATTGTTGACTTGGTAAAAAAGCTTAGGATAAAGGAGCCAAATTCCAGCATAGGAATCGTAACCCCTTTTAAACATCAGTATCAAGAAATCTTTAAAAAAATCGATTATGAAACGAAACAAGTAGTAAAAGTGGATACAGTCCATAAATTCCAAGGAGACGAAAAGGATATTATGATTTTCAGCTTAGTCATCACCCCAAGCGCAACAAAAGGAAAATCATGGTTTGTGAACGCTAATTACCATTTACTAAACGTAGGAATAACAAGAGCAAGAGGTAAGCTCTATATTGTTGGAGATAACCAATATTGCTCTAGTTTAGTGGAAAAGAACGAAAAAACCCCTTTGGCACTATTAGCTAATTATACAAAAGACATAAATAAATTAATACTGAATTAAATGATTTTATTAATAGCAAAATTGGGATTAGGTTATGGAGTAATTGTAGTAATTATTATACTTCTTATAATTGCATTAGCTAGAAAATCAAAAGATGTTAGTTATAACCAACCAAAAACCAACCAAAAAACCTATCCTACACCCCAAACATCTGCTTCAATTAACAAAACTCCCTCAAATTCTGAGGATGATTCGATCTCTGACTTTACTGTATTAGATGACATAATTGCACAAAATAAATCAAAAGAAAGTGTAATTAATGATATTCCAAATGAGAAATTAGCTTACACTCCTAAAGATGACAAAAGATTAATTGTTGCGAAAGCAATAAAAACTGATGCAGCATTGGAATTTTACTACTCCAATTATAATGGAGAAGCTTCAAAAAGGACTGTAAGTAATTTAGATTATTCAGAAGAATTTGGAACTGAGTATATTTCAGGGTTTTGTCACTTGAGGGAGGAAGACAGAACATTTAAAATAGAAAGAATGAGCAAATTAAAAGTTGTCTCATAAAGTCCAAAAAATGCTTACCAATATAAAACAACAATTATCAGAGCTGGAAGTGTCCAAGGATAGTAATCCCGAGAAGAGACGTAGTCTTGATGAAATAAAGGACCTGTTTCAGTCCCACCTACCCGAAATCGTTGAGGCCAATGCCTACGATTCTGTTTTGGGAAAAATTGAAGATTTAGAGTTGAAATTTAAGTGAAATTTGAAGGAACAATTTTTATATATTGGAATTACTGAAAACAAGATAAAATTATAACATCCATGAAATTATTCCTACAAAACTTAGTTAAAGACTTAAATAAATTCAGCAAATCATTGAATAAAAAATCTTTAATTGTTGATAAGCCTTGGGCATTAGTTGATTCGGATTTAGAGATTCAAAAGTTAATCTTCAAAAAAAACAAAGAGCTAATTATGTCTAAAGATGGAAAAGTAACTTTGGGAACATGGGATTACCTTCCTGAAGCAAGATCAATAATAATAAATAGAGGTTCAGATACTATTTTATGTAATGAGGGATTTTTAGACGAAGCTGTAATGATTCTTAAACTAGATGGAACAAAAAACAACTTCTATGTTTTGGCGAATGAAAATATTCTACCGGACCTAGATGTCTTAAAATATTTAAGAGAGCTAAGGTGGCAATATCTTAATATTGAGAGTTGTAAACTAACATCAGGAAAATATCTCGAAATTATTTCCGGAGAGGGAAAAGATGAGTATGGTTTTGCCCAAGACGAGCTAAATATTGGAAAAAAGGTTTTAATAGAACTTGAAGAAATTGAAGATGGTGTATATGATACTCATACGTTAAATGCTTTTGGTCAAAAAATCCACAAGAAATTTTATGTTAAAAATCAAAGGATAGAAAACGTTGTTCATGATATTGAGTATAAAACAAGAGCCGGATTAACTTTAGTAATTAGCCAGCAGAAGCAGAGTGATTACAAAAAAGGTGATAATGTTTTTTTAAACGGAGAAGCTGCTCCAGATGGGAAGTATAAACTAATGAATGACATGAAGATTATTATTTCAAATGGAGTAATAATAAAAAAGCCTTGGTTTTAGTTTTTAAAAAAACTGGTAAACAACAAGAAAACTATTCACCAAATAAAAGCGAATTTTAATTGATATATTTAAATACGTTTACTTTAAACCAAATCTGTGAGGATACACTATAGGACATATGAATTCAATAAACCTAGGCATATTCATGAAACTTATTATCATGAACTTAAAGATAAAATTTTAAAAGGAGAAGAAATCGATATAGCCCCTATGAACAAACCCTCAAAAGAATTTAAAGGGACTTTAACTGCTATTAAAATTGGCCTTATTACAATAGGGTTGGGTTTTATTCTAAGCCAATATGAAGAAGATTTGGGTATTGTGGCTGGTATTGCTATTCTTTTTACACTATTTGCAGGAATTAGACTTATGAACCTAGGGTATTTTTCATACATCATAGTTTATAGAAAGAGAATAAGATATTTCAAAAAATTAAAAAGAAGAATTAATGACTCTTCAAGTTATTACGATTTCAAATGCCCTTGATGTAAACAGGCTCTATTTTAAAAGAAAACATCTCTTGTGTATATATGTGAAATTCTAATTCAAGATCCACATTAAGGTCCTTTTATTTGAACCCTTTAATAGTTTATCAATCTTCCTCATTGAATTATTCGAAACAGCTGGACATCCCCAACCCTCTGGTGTTCCTGCAGGATAAACGGGATTATCGTTAACCATTTCCCATGAATGCAATACAATGGCTCTTCTGGCAGCGTTATTGTTAGTGGACTCTTGCCCGTGCAACAAATATTTAACCTTAATTCCCCATTGACTTACTCCTCTTTGGCCAATAATGTATTTACCGACGGATGATTTATGTGACTCCGGCACATTACTAACAACTGCTTTCTCACTTGTGAAATACATTCCCCAGGGTTTATTTCCACACCCATGACTAACCATAAAGGTATCTACAAACGATTTTTTATTAAAGTCCCATTGAAAGAATCTTTTGTACCCGGAATGTTCTGCCAGATCAATTAAAAAGAAGAAGTCTTTATTAAGGTTTTTACGCTCACAATATTTCTCGGCTTCCTTAATTTTTGTTGAGTAATCCTTTTTCTCCTGAACGACTTCTGTTTCATTTTCACAAGAATTGCAGGAAACGGACAGTTAAACAAATAGAGTAACGTATAAAAAAACCTTCATTGAATTTTGTGAGATAAAAATCGATTACACTAATTTAGTTAATTCTTTAGTTACAAAATTAATTTCCTTTCTTAAAAGCTGAGCGATTTGCTCATATTCTCTTTTTGCAAGATCATCTTTTTTGATATTATTCCTACTGTATTTATCCAAATAATTCTCAACAACATCCGCAAATTTTTCCTTCGTAGCGTCCTCTCCTAATTTATTTTTCTCCTGGTTAATGATTTCTATAATTTCATCAACATGTTGTTCACGTACAAAAGAATTGTAAGCTACATCTCTGTACTCTCCTAATTTCTTCCAGTTATCCAGCGAAGGATCTCCATACTTTGGTGATTTAACAAAAAATGCTGAATTGTTGGAATCATACTTAACGTATCCAAAAATTAAACCAGTTACCCAAGCACTTAAACTATCGTCTTCTTTCTGGGATGGGTAAATGGAAAAACCACTTTTTTTCATACTTTCTTCCCAGTTGGCATCAATATGATGCGACCTATTTGACAATTCATAATCCCTCTCATAGGACTCAACATCGTGTACAGCATATATAGGAACCGCAGCTTCCATCCTGTAACAAATTACTTTATTACCAATACCAGTAGCGACAAAATCTAAATTATCAGAACTCGTTAAGCTCGCAAAATCATCCTTAAATCCTGAGTCAACTTGGGGTAATCCAATTATAAAGTGCTCATGGATATTCCGGCTGGTCTTGTGGCCTTTGTAATCATAGGACCATAGTGCATTGGATTTTGAAATTAACTGCTTTGCTAAATTCGTTCTTTCCTCCTCCGATAACTCCCTTACTACATCATCAATTTTCATGTTTCGGTAGGCTAAAGATTTCTTTAAGCCCTTGGTGAAATTCCACAAATAATCCTTAATTACATCCTCATCTATTTCATGAAAATCATAAACCCCATTTCTTAGGGTTAATGAATTGATAAAATCAGAAATAACAAATTCATCGTCACTAACGTTTATTTTATTCACCTCATTGCTGTGCAAATCAATAACAAACGTTTTTCGTTTTTCGGTTACATTGTTTGAGAATCTCTCTACCTCAACAGCTAAACTTTCTTTGGCTGATTTTAATCGATTTGCAATTCTTGATGTAATTTCACTCCTATCCTCAACAACGGCAATAAGTTGCTTTAAAAACTTTTTAGCATATTTTCTTCTCAGAATTTCATTTTGAGTTATAGAAAGTTGATTTGTTCGATCAGAAAGGTCTCTCTTTGTGCTATTTATCGCTGCTTTTTTAAATAGCGAATCCATAGCAGATAAAGAATTTAAGAAATCTTGATCCAAATGGTTTTGGTTTCTTAAATTTTCTTCTTTCTTTAAAAACTCATCTTCCTCTTCCTCCATTTCATTGTGGAAAATATTCAGCTGGGTTTTCAAACTTCTTAAAAACTCAATAGCGTTAGCAACACCACTATCCTGATTTAGGATGCTTTTTAGCTCTTTATTAAGTTCTTTATTCACAGAATATACTTTTTCCGTATAATTTTCCTCAATTTGTTTTATTGCATTCTTTTGTGAATTACTAAAGTAATTATCAACAATGCTGTTTATGTGGCTAACATCATCAATGGATGGAAAACGAGAAATTGGATATTTGCTTAATAACGAATCAATTAAGAAATCGTTTCCATCATTTTCTCTAATATTTACATCTGGTGAATCAATGAAATTATCCGCCAAATTTTGAGAAGCACTAGACTTGGTCATCAAATTATTTATTAAATTGATTGATGCCTTTTTTGCGTAAATGATCCCCATGGAATTCCCATCATAATACAATTCACTAACTCCAAATCCTCCTGCCCATGCTTTTTTATTTAACACATCTAAGGATCCTCCATTTAAAACAGAAAGAACACCATTGTAATTAGAGTCTATATTTGCTTTTGAATGACTAGCTCCAACAAACATAGCCAAACCAATTTGCTCCGCTATTTCAGAAATGTCTGTTAAAGTTTCTCCATCTGTCTTTTTACTGTTTACTGTAAAAACAACATCAAAGGGGTTTTCTTTAATTTTAATTTCTAGTGATCCATATTTAATGGATAAACCTAATTCGTCAACATTCCTTTGCATTAAAAAATCCAAATCTTTCATTGCGCCAAAACAATTGGGGCGAACATTTGCCATTGCTATTCCAGAGTGCATATTTGTGAAAACATCAGGAAGTACCATAAAGGCTTTGGATGTCGCAGAGGTATTCCCGATAGCTTCCTTCACTAAATACGCCAAATCTATAAATGTTCCACTACCTGTACCTCCAGCAACTGAAAAAACAAAATTCACTTCTATTTCTTCTCCTACTGGAATGTGTCTATCATTCTCGGTGATACTTATGTTCAGTAATTCGGTAACCTTTTTATTTATAGCACCGATTAAGCACTGATAATTGAAGTGTAAAGCAAATCTACCAGTAGACCTAATTTGAGAGGGATAGGGATATTTTTGGATATATCTAAAATCGTGTATATTTTGTTCTGGAATCCAGTTAAAAAGGGTGTCCTTTTTTGACGCGTAGGCCATTTCTGCTCCTCTTACACCGATATAGAGTATTTCAGATTTATCTAATTTTACTTTTTGATCTTTTACAGTATGATTTTCTAGTATACTATCACGAGTTAAACTCATACTCTCTGTATAGTAGTCTCTATCAATACTTAAAAAAGAAAACATAGGCGGTATTTCACCATATGTGTCTAAAAATCTTTTTTTAGTATTTAACAATGCCTTTGCACCTGTACCTCCTAAACCTATAAATAAACTTCTCTTTAATGTAGCCATAACGTAATTATTATAATATTGGCTTATACACGAACCCAATATTAATCGAAACATCAGTAACCCTAAGTAATTATTTTAAAAACCAACTTAGAAAAACTATTTGTTTTAAAACTAATAAAGTTTGCGACATGATGACAGTAATTAAACAAGAATGTACTTTTGGTAAACAGTATTTTTAAACGTATGTAAAAAAATGCTAAAATTGTTGTCGGTATATGAAATGATCAATTTAGGCCACGATACAGATACAGCGGGAGCTATTGCGGGAGGTTTAGCAGGCTTATATTATGGAGCAGATTCTATTCCAAATGGATGGCTTGATCAATTAGCACGCAAAGACGACATATTATTGGTGGCTAATCAATTAGGCGATAGATATCTAGATAATAAAAATTAGAAGTATAACATTCTTTTGTTCTTTAGTCAATAACTTTTGTTGATAAGAAAAGTTTTATAATCACTAATTTCGTTTAACATCCAGTCAACAGCTAAAAAAAAGTTATGTTTCAAACTAAAAATAAGTTTTTCAAATCGATAGTTCCTCTTGCTTTAATTTTTGTTTTTTCATGTTCTGGAAACCACAAAAAATTTGAGCTGAATGAACAAATACTTTATAAAGTTGTAAGGATTGTTGATGGGGACACTTATGTGCTGGAGGACAACAATGGCACTAAGGAAAAAATTAGAATTATTGGTGCTGATACGCCTGAGACAAAACACCCCAAAAAAGGAAAAGAGCCTTTTGGACCTGAAGCCACAGAATTTGCTAAAAAATATCTATCTAATAAAGTGGTGCAGTTAAAGTTTGAAAAAGGGAAACGAGATCGTTACAAAAGAGTTTTAGCACACGTTTATATTAATGATATTCACTTTAATAAAATGCTTATTGACAGCGGTTATGCTAAATCAAGTTTTTATGCTCCAAATTATGCTTTTAAGGAAGTTTTTGAAGCCTCCGAGAACCAAGCAAAACAAAGCAATATAGGAATTTGGGGAATTGATACAGGAAATTAGTTACTCGTTATTGGTATTGGATTTATATAGAGTATTCTTTCTTTCTTATTTTTAATTAGAATTTTAAGTGGTTTATCTAATAGTTTAATATTTGGATAAGAAGATTCGTTATAATTTACTTTGACTGATAGGTCTAATTCCTCATCTAAACTCTTTTTTAGTTCATCAATATTATTTTTTGGAACAAGTTTTAAATCAAATACCGTTCCCTTTTGGGATACAATTTCGATATTAAACCTTGGATCCTTAGACTCAAATTCAACTGGCAATTTTATATTTGATATGTCCGCTCCGCCATTGATAGCTTCTAATTCGTATTTAAAACTTAATTTATTTGGCTCTAAAAGATTAACAATAAAATAGCTTCTTTTAGGTTTAAAAAGTGTAAACTCTATTCCGCTAATAACATCAAAATTTGAGGCAGCACTAATTTTAGACCTCAATTTATCATCAGCAGCTTTATTGGTTAATTCAACCAAATACGCAAACTGATTTTTTCCTCTTGCACTCCCACTCCAATTATCGATTTCATTATAAAAATCATTCTTGCTTGGGTTTGTATTAGTGTGTTTTCCATCGGTTAATAAGAAAATAACATTGGTTTTAGCGGGATTAATTAACTCCTGCCCTTTTCTTAATGCAGCATCAAGGTTAGTAGTTTTTGGCGGATAATCATAGGGAGATAATTTTTCTAAAAAGTCAATTAGCTTTTCTTTTCCTTTTCTATTGGATTTAGCATCAATAGTAGCCTGTATTTTATGGGTGAAAATCACAAGTGATATTTCAATATTGTCCGATCCGAGGTGGGAAATAGAATTAATAAGTTTGCTCCTAACATCATCAAAAATATCTGGAGTTTTTCCTTTGTATCCCACCATGGACTGCGTTACATCTAAAAGATATATTATTTTCAAACTTTCGAGTGATGTTCTGGGTGCTGCTAGAGCGGTTCCGGAAAGAAATATAAATAGTAAAACTCGTAACATAAAATTAGTTTAAATATGAGATGTCATTCATTTCATCTAGATAGGATACACAAAAATAAGTTAGTCCTTTTTCGTTTGAAGAATTGATAATTTGAGGTGCTAAGCAATCAACGGTTCTCAATTTTTCTTCAAATCGAATTTTATTACTTTCGGTTTTATCATTTTCATTTACAAAAATGAACGTATCACAATTTACATTGTTTGAATTGTCTCTAGTTAAAAGGACTAATGGTTTGGACTTTTCTTCCAAAAATGAGATAAGTTCTTCAAAATATATTGGAGGCAAAAACCCGAATGTTTGACCTTCATCGATTAAGTAAGCAAATAAATCTACATCTACCTTATTGGAAGAATGTTTTTCAATTATTTTTAGAAAATTGGCAGTAGAGAAGTTATCGTTTCTAACCATTACATCGATTTTATTTGATATTTCCTTACTTACAAATTGCCAATTATTGTCATGGAATTTTTTCAACTCACCCGAAAAATCAACATTTCTTCTAAAATTATAATCTTTATATGTTCCTGGAACACCTATTTCCACTCTTTCTAGTTGATTCAAAGCATTCTTTATTCGTTCCTTATTTTGATTAATTTTCTCTTTAAACTTTATTAGGTTCTCAAGTATTTTTTGATTATCATCAGAACCCTTTCTTATCATTGTCCTAACTGGATTTTGACGCCTTTCTGGCTTTTTTCTAAACCAATCCCAAAAACTTCTTTTTCTAGGAGGTGACGGTTTTTCTTCAGGTGTTTTTTCCTTTAAAATATCAAGAAGTCCTGATTTGTAATGTTTGAGCTTAGAAATAATATGAGCATTTCTTTTTTTAATAGATTCTTCATCTTCAGCCAAACGCTCTATTTCCAACAATGAACTCTCGAAAACAGCATAGAACTCATCAGCTTTTAATTGTTCTAGTTCTGCTTTTAAAGTGAGTGTTTTTTCTGTTTTTTCCTCAGGATTACTGTTTAGGTTTGTAATCTCTTCATCTTCCAATACTTTAATTTCCTGCTTTAACTTTATGAACTTTTTGTAAGAAGAATGCGTTTCCAGTGTTTCAACTTCTTGTTTCAATTTTTTACTACGCTTTTTCCAACTTGAAATATCCTGTTTGAATTGCTTTAATTCAAAATCCTTTTTTGAAGGATACAAACGACAAAGCTTCTCATAAATCAATTCATTCAGTACAAAATGAGAAAACATACCTGAATCAGTGGGACTCAAATGGTCAATTAACAACAATAAACTCATCATAGTTTGTTGTTCTTTATTGTCAATTAACAAATCATCAATTTTATCTCTAAATTGTTCAAAGTCAATTTTATTGTTGAAAAACTTTGTAGATAGATTATTTAATTCCTTTTTATGGAGAGTCAATGAATTTTCATCGCTGTGTTTCTGATATTTTTTCGCATCATTTAACAGATATTGCGTTTGTTGACGTACTAATCTGATTTTATCACAAATAAATTCTGAAATCCCAATGGAGATAATTCTATTGTTTTGAATATTTCCAAGTATTCTGTATGTATGCTCCGTAATTAAACTTATTGATTTGTAAATCAAATAACTAAAAGAATCCTTATTTAAAATGAGGTTTTCCCCAGAAATATTAAAAGTATCTAAAAGAATAATATTTCTAAATATTATAGTATTGTCAGAAATTAGTTTTTCAAATTCTTTGAGATTATTTTTTAAGATTTCTTTTTCCTCTTGATTCAATTCTGAGTTGTCCTCCGTTAAAACTAAATAGGTGCGAAAAACAATATCAACTGCAGCATTAACTTCGTTGAACTTATTTAAGTGCTCTAAAAATGATTTTACAAGTTTAAAATCAATTAATTGACGTCCAAAATGAATGAAATTAATATTTAAAATAGAATTTTGAATTGTATGATCACTTATAACAGAATTCATGTACAATTTCCCTACCAACTGCTCGTAGTCGTTGGTTTCAAGTATTGTTACCCATTCATGATCGTTCTGTAAACTTGAAAAGGTTATAATCCCTTCATTTTCCTGCAGAAGAAAATTATTTTGATTATTCTCTCCATAGATGGCATCATGGTTTTTTAACTCAGAAATAAATTCCTGATTATTGCCACCTATGAAAAGATTAATACTGCTCATTTTATACCAGTTTGGTTAATTCTTTGGTTACAAAATCAATTTCCTTTCTTAAAAGCTGAGCAATTTGCTCATATTCTCTTTTTGCAAGATCATCTTTTTTGATATTATTACTACTGTATTTACCCAAATAATTCTCAACAACATCCGCAAATTTTTCCTTCGTAGCGTCTTCTCCTAATTTATTTTTCTCTTGGTTAAAGATTTCAATAATTTCATCCACATGTTGTTCACGCACAAAAGAATTATAAGCCACATCTCTGTACTCTCCTAATTTCTTCCAGTAATCCTGCAGAGGATCACCATACTTTGGTGATTTAACAAAAAATGTTGAATCGTTGGAATCATACTTAACGTATCCAAAAATTAAACCAACGACCCAAGCACTTAAACTATCGTCTTCTTTCTGGGATGGGTAAATGGAATAACCACTTCTCTTCATATTTGCTTCCCAGTTGACATCAATATGATGCGAAATATTTGATTGTTTATAATCTTTCTCATAAGACTCAACATCATTTACAGCAAATACAGGAACGGCGGCTTCCATTCTGTAACAAATTACTTTATTACCAATACCTGTTGCAACAAAATCCAATTTATCAGAACTCATTAAACTCGCGAAATCATCCTTGAATCCTGAGTCAACTTGTGGTAACCCAATTAAAAAGTGCTCATGAATGTTAGGGCTGGTCTTGTAGCCTTTGTAATCATAGGACCATAACGCATGGGATTTCGAAATCAACTGCTTTGCTAAATTCTTTCTCTCCTCCTCCGATAATTTCCTTACTACGTCATCAATTTTCATATTTCGATAGGCTAAAGATTTATTTAATTCCTTGGTGAAATTCCACAAATAATCCTTAATTACATCCTCACCTATTTCATGAAAATCATAAACCCCATTTCCTGAAGTTAAAGCATTGATAAAGTCAGAAATAACAAATTCATCGTCACTAACTCTTACTTTATTTACCTCATATTTGTGCAAATCAATAACAAACGTTTTTCGCTTTTCGGTTACATTGTTTGATATTTTCTCTACTTCAACAGCTAAACTTTCTTTGGCTGATTTTAATCGCGTTAAGATTCTTGATGTAATTTCACTCATGTCCTCAACAGTGGAGATAAGTTGCTTTAAAAACTTTTTAGCGTATTTTCTTCTCAAAATTTCATTTTGAGTTACTGAAAGTTGATTTGTTCGATCAGAAAGGTCTCTTTTTGTACTATTTATTGCTGCTTTTTTAAATATCAAATCCATAGGAGACAAAGAATTTAAAAAATCTTGATCCGACTGATTTTGATTTCTTAAGTTTTCCTCTTTGTTTAAAAACTCCACTTCCTCTTCCTCCATTTCGTTGTGGAAAATATTCAGCTGAGTTTTTAAGCTTCTTAAAAATTCAATAGCGTTTGCAACACCACTATCCTTATTTAGGATGCTTTTTAGCTCTTTATTAAGTTCTTTATCGACGGAAGATACCTTTTCAGTATAACTTTCCTCAATTTGTTTTATTGAATTATTTTGAGAATTAATAAGGTAATTATCAATAATGCTGTTTACATCGCTAATATCATCAATGGATGGAAAACGAGAAATTGGATCTTTGCTTAATAACGAATCAATTAAGAAATCATTTCCATCATTTTCTCTAATGTTTACCTCTGGTGCATCAATGAAATTGTCGGCCAAATTTTGAGCAGCGCTTGACTCGGTAATCAAATTGTTTATAAGACTAGTCGATGCTTTTTTAGCATAGATATTTGCCATGGAATTCCCATCATAATGCAATTCACTAACACCAGCTCCACCTGCCCATGCTTTTTTGTTTAATACATCTAATTTTCCTCCACTCATAACAGGAAGTACATTATCGTAGGCAGAGTTTATATTTGCACTAAGCTCGCTGGCACCTACAAACATCGCCAAACCAATTTGCTCAGCTATTTCAGAAATGTTTGTAATAGTTTCTCCTTTAGTGTTTGTACTATTTACTGTAAAAACTAAATCAAAGGGTCTTTTTTTAATTTGAATTTCTTTTGATTCATATTTAATGGACAAACCTAAGTCACCAATATTTTTTTGCATTAAGAAATCCATATCTTTCATGGCACCAAAACAATTGGGTCGAACGTTTGCCATTGCTGGTCCAGAATGCATATTTGTAAAAACATCGGGAAGTACCATGAATGCAATGGATGTTGCAACAGTGTTTCTGATGGCTTCCTTAACTAAGTATGCCAAATCAATAAATGTCCCACAACCTGTACCACCAGCGACTGAAAAAACAAAATTTATTTCTATTTCATCCCCCTTAGGTTCATATCTACTGTTATCTGTGTTATTAATATTACGTAATTCGGTCACCTTTTTATTCACAACATTAATTATGTCGTTATAATTAAAATGCAAAGCAAATCTACCATTAGACCTCACCTGACCAGCACCATGTATTAAACTTTCCAACGCATCGCTATTTTCTTTTGGCACCCAGTTAAAAAGCGTATCTTTTTTCCTGTCATAAGCCTGCCTAGCTGCATTTACACCAATATAAATCATTTCAGATCTATCTAATTTTACTTTTTCGTCTTTAACATTATGATCTACAAGAATATTATCTCTAATTAAACTTTTTCTCTCTGTATTGTCGTCTGTATCAATAGATAAAAAAGACGCTGTAGGCGGTATTTCACCATATGTATCTAAAAATCTTTTTTTTGTATTTAATAATGCCAATGCACCTGTACCTCCTAAACCTATAAATAAACTTCTCTTTAATGTAATCATAGCGTTAACTTTTATAATATTGATATTTTAAATTCTTGATTATTAACTTTTACTGTGTAATTATTGCCTCTTTCAAGGTATCTGGTATAAGGCTCTATAGAAACATGCTCCGAAGATCTTATTTCAAGTTTATTTTTGAATCGTGGACTGGGAGAAACTTCAAACTCCTCTTCAAACGACGAATCAAAAATAATTCTTCCTGTAAACACTTTATTTAAAAATTTCTGTTTTCCACTTTTTGTAAAACATAATTTTCTAGCACCTTTTAACTTAATTATTTTACTTATCGGGGTTTCAAAAATAAACTTAACCTTCCCTTTAAATGATGGATATATCATCCTTTTAAGAAAGAAAAACCATATAAATAGTACTATTAAAATTAGCAGTAAAAAAAGCTTTAGCCCACGAAGAACAGGATGCTGTTTTTTAACTGAATAACCGGACCAGTAAAATAAACTTGTTTCTTGTCCTTTAATCTCAGAATCATTTACACGATCTATTTGCGAACTACTTAATGCAATCATCTCTCCTTCATAAAAATCATTCTTGGAGTTGGAAGAAAAAAACATCGATATTTCAACTGTATCTAACTTATTATTAGGGTTAAGAGTGAACGTACCGTTTTCAAAAGGTTTTCCATCAATTAAAAAATTGACGTCACTACTATTTCCACTAGACGAAATTAGTTTGAATTTAACTGAACTGGATTTCGTTTTTGCCCAATCATTAAATTGATATGTAAATGCTCTTTTAAGAGTATCTTTTCTTCCTGAAAAAAATAAAAAATCATCATATTCAATAGCTTCACCAAATTCCAATCCAGGCAAATTACTTTCTGAGGAGGAACAACTTGGCAACAACACTGATAAAAACAAGATGAATGCAATACTGCTCAATATTTTTATGCTTGTTTTTGACATTTTATAATTTTCTGTAGCTTTTAATCGAGTATATTTTAAAAAATATTTCTTTCTCTTTTTACAAACCTAAGTATTAACTATTCTTTCTCTCATACTTATACCCCCAATAAGCAAAGATTCCAGCTGCTGCTAAATCAATTGGAATCCAAAGTGCTTTTGAGTATAAATAAATGGGAATCAGAGGGTTAAATACTATTAACATAATTCCGAAAACAATAATCCAAAGTTCAAATTCGCCTTTAAATTCTTTTACCAAAAAAATTACGGCCCCTATCGAAACCAAAATTCTTAAAAGAGTATAGTAACCAATTGGTAAAGGAAACACTGCTAAAATTAAGGCAACTGCAATAACATAAAATAACTTGTTCACTTTCTATTATTTCTGACCTTAAAATATTGGTCAAAAGTAAGAAGTTATATGGAATAAAAAAACTTTAGTTACATCTAAAAAAGTAGTCATTAAAAATAGTTTACATCCCGATATACAATGGAAACATTTAAGTTTTGAATTTTAATAAAAAAAAACAAATTTCCACCTCCCGGAACTCAACTGAATTTTAATTCAAACAACAATCTTTTTCAAACACTTGTATTTTTGGTTTTTGGAAGAGTTGCTATGAAATTTTTTAACCAAATAATAAACTCGTTGAGTTTTTATTCGCAAATTTCATTAAACTTTAAAAGCAAATTTTGGTCAAAGTCGATTCTTTTATTATTTAATTCGACATCAAGCTCATATAATTGCTTGTCTTTTGGGTCGAATGAGAAACGACCAATCGTAGCAATATGATCTGGAAAATCTTCAAAAACTTTAAAGTCATAAGTTTCAGAATACCAAGCTGAATTGTGCTCTTTCGGATTAGGACTACCTTCAAGTATTGTTTTTAAAGATGAAGCTCTATTTTTGTTTTTTAGCTCATTTAGTTTTTTAAATCTTTGAACATAAACTGGTGATGTTGTCAAGATAGCCATTACAACATCTCTGCAAGTATTTAATTTAGTTTTATTATTAGTATTTATTGAAGTATTAATTTTATCAGTTAAATCATCACTTTCATTTGTTATTTTCCAATCACCTGAAATTTTATTAAAAATCAGGTATCCTTGAACGTCTATAGTTTTTTTATTAAAAGTCGAACGCTTTGTAAAACTAGCTTTATATTGCTCGTCCGTAATTTTAATTACAGATATTTTGCTTATAATACTTTGATTAAAGTCAGAATGTTTTCTGAAAAAATTTTCTTTCGAAGAAATGGCCTGCATTTTTGAAATAGATTTATTGTATAGAGAAATTTTTTCAGCATATAGTCTAGCTAATTTTTGAAGGTTTTGTTTGACAAGACAGTCATTCCATGTGATTGTCAGATTTGTGATTTTTAGTTTGTTGTTAGAGGCATAATTGTCACTATTTAGTTCAGCTTTATGATTAATGTAAGTTGAAGTATTAATTTTATCAGTTAAATCATCACTTTCATTTGTTATTTTCCAATCACCTGAAATTTTGTTAAAAATCAGGTATCCTTGAACGTCTATAGTTTTTTTATTAAAAGTCGAACGCTTTGTAAAACTAGCTTTATATTGCTCGTCCGTAACTTTAATTACAACTATTTCACTAGTGATACTTTGATTAAAGTCAGAATATTTTTTCAAAAATTTTTCCTTGGTAGCAATGGCTTGTATTTTTGAAACAGAGTCTCCATAAAGAGAAACTTTTTTTGAATAAAGGTTAGCTAATGTTTGAAGGTCTTTTTTAACAAGGCAGTCATTCCAGTTGTTTGTATGATTTGTGATTTTTAGTTTGTCGTTAGAAACATCCTCAATGTTTTTTTTCTTGTAATTACAAGCTCCAAAAAACATAATTGATAGTATCACAAAAATTCGTGTTAATTTATTCATAATAGGCTTTTTATAACGCTTTAGATAGTTTTATCTTAATAGTAAAGTGTTTATTAAGGTTTCTTATATAATTAAAGAACTAATTTAATAAACAATCATTAGAGTAATATTCCTCACTAGTATCGAAAAGAGTAAAGAACCTAACAATGAATTACTTTTCGAAATTGATATAATTTTTAATATCAGGTTTTTTATTTTTCGATTAACTGACTTCCTTTTATTTGATAAGTTTTTCGATCATCTTCCATTCCATTAGGTTGTGTCATTATTAGTTTATTTTTCTTGTCAATTTTTTGAATACGTAAATAATCCCATGCTTTTTTATGCTCAAATTTATTTAATTCAGGATTGAATAAATAATATTTTTCCCAACAATTTTTCCCACAAGTAACAGGTATTCTAAAGTCTATAAAACCATCAAGATTATAATCGTAGAAATCAAAATTGATAGTTCCCAAAGCAACATTATCCTCGATATTAAATAAGGTTTGAATTTCTTCATTGTTTTTATAAATAGTCAATATTTTGATTCCGCCATAAAAACCTATGTTTTCAGAGTAGCATAGTTTATTATCCCAAATTGTTTTAAAAGTTAGCTCATCTAGTTTGTAAGTTTCAGACTTATTCATCTTGACACATTGAATATTTTCATTTGAAAAGAATTCCCAACATTCATTTTGAGAGCATGAAAAACAAGTAATAGATATAAAGAAAGTTACCAAATGATTTTTCATTTTAGTTTGTTTAAATTTAGAGCGAATTTTATGTAATTAGCTTAAGTTTTTAGATGAGTAACATACAGCTATACTTAGCTTTTTAGTAGATAATAGCAAGTTAGTACAGAAGATTGTTAATTGCAAAATAAATCCAAAAAGCTTTTGTAATTAGCCTCTTGTATAGTATTAAAATATTACTTTCTATACCTCCATAAATTTCACTCAGTAATGAAATATCTTGATTAAGAATTCTAAATTCTTAAATCCTAGTTTGAATAATAAACTGCATAATATGTTCTTATTGGAGTTTTCATAGTGGGATTGCTCTGAATTTTAATTCAAACAACAATCTTTTTCAAGCACTTGTATTTTTGGTTTTTGGCGGAGTTGATGGTGTTATAGCCGAATTCCTGGGCGATAGTTTCCCAGGTTTTGCATTCGTAGTAGAAGGCTTGAAATAGTTTTAGGCAGCTTTCGGAAAGTTTGGTAAGCATTGGGGGGGATATTTTTACCCACGGCAGTCTAAAATAGCATTCTTAGGATAGTTCGTCTATTTTTTTCATTATTTATTCTAATACTGTAATCGTCAATAAAAAACAGCTCCCTTTCTAATGGCATAAAAAGTATTGTTGTATTATTTATTTGCGATGTTTAATCGCTAATTTTAGTGAATAAACCACATATAGAAAGACCTATCGGACTTTCGCAAGTATACACTTATTAGCAATCAATTATATCCGGTGTTAGCAATAGTTTAATTTTCTTGCAAGGATTCCAGGAACTGTTTCAATTCTTTCTCGTTAAGAGTTAGGCTTGATTTTAAATTTCTTTTTTCAGTGAAATCATTATATACTTTTATAATCTTACTATTGGGATTAATATTTTCCTTAATTAGCCTAATATATTTGAAAGTGGTCTTTTTTGTTGAAACGTTATAATCATAGTTTGCTAATGCAAAACAACATTCAAGACAACCATTTGATTTATTTTTTTCAAACCAAGTCAAAACTTCTTCTGGCGTAATATGAAGATTGTAGTTTATGACTTCGTTCTGAATTTTAATTTTATCCATATCTACGCCATTATTACACCTATCCCCTCCTCCTACTATTTTATTTAATTTAAGAGTATCATTTTTTATTGACAAATCGAAAATATAAAAATTTATTGCTGTTCCCTTAGGGTCTTGATAAACCGATATTACATAATTATCATTCTTCTGATGTAAAATTTTGTAGGCAAATATTTCTATATATTCTAACTCTGTGGTAAATGTATATCCATTTTTGCTTTCCCAATTAACTTTTACATCTTCTTTAAGTAAAACCTCCTCCATAAAACCTTTGTTGTCAGCATAGGTTGTTATTTCACTCAATGCAACCGCATATTTTTCAAAATTTTCTCCTTGACCAAAAGTTGAAGAAGCAATACAAATAAATAGAATTGTTAATATTTTCATTCGTTTTGTTTTAATTATTGACAATCTTGATGTGACTGTAAATCCGTTACGGTTTATTTAAACCTACAAATGCATCATAAGCATTCACTACAAATCTAATAGATTTGTAATTAGATGAAAGCTATTCATTGACATTTGATCATTTTGATTTAACTGATATTAATTAAAAAAGGATTGTAGTTTTTTTTAAAAAAACATCCTTTTATGACGTAACTGAATTTTAACTCACACAACAATCTTTTTCAAGCACTTGTATTTTTGGTTTTTGGCGGAGTTGATGGTGTTGTAGCCGAATTCTTGGGCGATGGTTTCCCAGGTTTTGCATTC
>PBEQ01000051.1 GCA_002719695.1 bacterium
TCTATATCTTCTAACGATATTTTTGTAATAACACCAGCGGACGTGGAAGACAAATCAGCTATTATAAATGATCGCATAAAGCTTACAGATATATTCGCTAGTATTTTAATAAAAAATAACGTGATTCCTGAACTTGGTTCTGAACAAAACCCACAGTTACAAAGAAATTTCGACATGTTGATTGCTACTATGAAAAAGATTATCAACACTAGCATCTCTCCTGCTCATTCTGAAGATGAATTAGAAATAGATAGTCATTTTAAATATGAAGCAGTTCGTAGCCGACATCCATCACCATCGCCACCTTCACCGCCACTACAACTGGGTGAAGGTGGGGCTAATGCTGCTGCTGCTTTAAAGCATGCAGGTGCCCTATCTCCATCTTCACGTATTGATGGCAACAAACCTCCATCTCCACCTCCATCTCCACGTAGTGCAGCCCGACCTCTATCTTCATCACCATCGCCACCTTCATCGTCACCACAATTGGGTGAAGATGGGGTTACTGCTGCTGCTTTAAAGGATGAAGGTACCCTAGCTCTACCTCTAGTTCCAGCTAGATTTAAAAAAATCAATTCTGGATTAGGCTTAGATGAGGATAAGGACGGAGTCGTTCATAAAAGTGATAAGTCAAAAAAGGGTGCAGTATCTAACGAAATCTTAGACATAGCGTTCGACCCCGGTTCTGAATTAGGTTTAGATGAGGCTCAGGACGGAGTCACTCATAAACGTGATAAGTCAGTAAGGGGTACAGTAAACAGCTTCGAAAGGGAGTTCAACCCCAATTCTGGATTAGGCTTAGATGAGGATATTGCTGGTGCATCAGGTGAGATTCCTAATCCTGAGTTAGATGGTTCTGACTCAGGTGATGATGATCCTGAAATAATGAATACATTCCAAAGATCTCTAGTTTCACCTAGCTCTAAAGAAATCGCCGACAACAGTACTAGCCAAACTTCATTTCGTTCATTTAGTCATTCAGCTCCACATTTGCTTGGGGTTCATACTGATTTCGTAGCCTTTAAACAAGCAAAGGAAGTCTTTGATAGCAAAATAGAGACAACATATAACTCAATAGAGGTACTTGGAAAAGCAATATCGTTTGAAGAAGACCGACTAAAACAGTTTGAGGATGCTAAGATGTCTGAATTTCATACCAGTCGATTACAAGCTCGAATACATGAATTAAAGATTATTGATCAATTTTTGAACTATAATCACTTTCATGGTATCCATGACTTAGCTATTTGTATTTCAGGTAAAGAAAAGAGTGTTTGTCAGCACAGTAGTAAAGATAAATATGAAAGTTATGTTGCTAAAATTACTATTTTTGATGGCAAGGGAAAGGTTTTGGTTGATACGAATCTACTCTCGTCTATGAAAGCTATTTGTTATATTGCGAATAAATCAGGGAAGACATATTCTGAAGATGATCTTAAGGCTGTAGTCTCAGGTTTTAGTGACGATATTATGGAATTTACGCGGACTGATTTCGAATCGCAACAACGTAATCCTATTAAAACGATGGCTTGTTATTCATCAATGGTTAATAACGCTGCTAGATTACAGCCTCCATTTCAAGTAAATGACCAGATCGTTGTAGTTCGTAATCCTCATAAGGGAAGACCAGGAGTGATTACTGAAATATATGGCGGTAAAGATCAATCAAATGATGATCATGAGGATATAACTAAAATTAAGGTAAGGGTTAATTCCCTTGCTATGGAAGAGCCTAAGGAAGAGTCAGATCGAGAGGAAATTGTTAGCTTGTATTTTAGTGATATTGAAAGAATAAGGACTACAGATGATAAACGTAAAGACCACTCTTTCTTTTCTCTGGTAAGCCCTCATTTATATTATAGTCAAGGTTTTGATATATCTAGCAGAGAATATAGAGACTATTTAAGATTTTTAAAAGAACTTGATGATCAAATGGCACGTTTGTTAGGTCAGGCTACACGCCCTATTTTTACTGGAGACGAAGTGAAGAAAAATCTTAATAGAAGTCGGGCACTAAGCGTCTAATCACTATTATTTTCAAGGAAAGCAAAGTCATTAAGTCTGGGTGAAGATGAAGCCTCTTTCATGCTTTAGGATTTATCTAAATTGGGAGATGGTTTATTTTTATATTTTATTTTTCTTGTTGTTTAAAGTTAAGAATTTTCTTTTTAAGAATACTATTTATGTTTATTTTTATCATTTTTTGGGTAAACATTTTTTATGTTTATACAACGATTTGGTCTTAGTGTTTTATGTACTATTTTTTTGTTGTTGGTTGCTTGTGGAGGAGAGGAAGTATTAGAAGATGTTGCAATAGATGGTTTGTTAATTACAGGCACAGTTGTTGATTCGTCAGATTTACCAGATCCGTTTGTGCCCTTAACTATTTATGTTGCTAATTTTGTAGCATCTCCTAATGTGTTGGTTAAGCGAGACTCATTTAATTCTATTGCTGATGGAACATTTTCATATAATGTGTTGTCAGGTCGTTTAACTCAAGATTATACAGATTATGGTAATGATACGGGCTTTCTTAATTACTATATTAGTTTATTGGATACACTGGATACATTACCTATTAATCATGAAGATATTAAGGATTATATTGTTGTATCTTATGATGTTTTGTTTCCTGTTATGGTTACTGATAAAATAATAAAAACGGCAGTTGAGTAAGACTGGTTAATGTTTTTTTTTCTTTTTTAATATGCGATGTATTATAAAACTATTACAACCTAATGATATGATTTGTATTGCAAAAATAAATATAAATAAATAAATCCAATATTTAGCTAAAAATAAGACAATGGCGTATAGAGTGCAGTAAGCAATAATATGTTCTGGTTTGAGGTTATTAAAAAACTGATCTAATTGATCAAATAAAATAGCATCAAAAGAATGTGTCAAAATAATACGCTTAATCCAGTAAAAACATATTAATTCAATGATTACAAGCGTTAGTGACAATAAACAGCATACTTGAGCAGTTGTTAATGGTAGTAAGTTCATGCTTATAGTTTACTGGTTTGGTTGTTTATTTGTCATCTATCTTTTAATTTTTCAAAAATTTAAGGGCTATTTCAAGAAATTCCTGAGGTTTTTCTACTTGTAACCAATGTCCCGCACCGTTAATTGTTTGGGTATGAGCATGGCTAAAATACGTGTTTATCTGATTTATATCATTTGCTAAATTAATATAAAATGATCGTTCTCCTTTAATAAATAAGGTTGGTGTTGCTATGTTAGTGGGTTTTAAACTATTAGCCATAAGAAACGGATAGTTATTTTGTATTGCTTGAATATTACATTTCCAAGCAAATTGATTATCATGATTTCGTTTAATGTTTTTTAGCAGGAGTTGTCGAATAGCCTGATCTGAAATTGTTGTTGCTAATGCTGTATCAATTAGCGAGCGTGACATCATCTGTGTTAGTTCAATAGATTGCATGGTATTTAATATAAGTTGGTGGTGGTGATCGTACTCTTTAGGAGCAATATCAACAATAATGGCCTTTTGATATTGTTGGGGGTTATTTTGGAGACACTGCATGGCAATTTTACCACCCATAGAATGGCCGATGATAGAAACGTTAGTTAAGGATAAATGGTTACATAAGGTTTCAATATCCTTGCTCATTTCTTCATAAGTCATGCTTTCATGATGAAATGACTCTCCATGATTACGACAATCAACACAATAGACATTATAAGTGTGGCTTAATTGCTGTGCTAATTGTCTCCAGTTATCTTTACTACCAAGTAATCCATGAATAATAATCAGAGATTGTTGCGATGTATGAGGGTAATGTATATAGTTGAGTAGTTGTGTCATTGTCTTGAATAATTATTGTTCTAAGGATAAAGTAATCCTCATGCAAGAGCAAGTTAAACAAGCCCAATTATCTATTTTATCACTTATGATAACCATTGTTATTCCTTCTTTGATATTAATCTTATCAAAGAAACAGCTTATGATATCGCCTGAAACGTTATTATGTTTAGCGTTATCATTTCCAGCTTGTTTTGCAATTTATGAATGGGTTTCTCAAAAGCAAGTGTCTTTTATTTCTGTTTTTGGGTTTGTTAGCATTTTTCTAACAGGTAGTATTGGTGTTTTTCGCTTACCTTCAGAATGGATTGCTATTAAAGAATCGTTTATTCCATTTCTTATTGGAACGCTCTTATTTATTATGTCGCTACGAGGAAAGCCAAGTATGGAATTTTTGTTAAGATCATTGTTTGATTTTTCAAAAATTCAGGCTGTTTTAGAAAAAAAAGAAAAACTAGCAGATTTTACGCTTATTATGGTTCGATCATCTTATCTTTTAAGTTTATCTTTTTTTATATCCGCTGCTCTAAATTTTTTTCTAGCGTCATTTATTGTAAAGAGTCCATCTGGCACAGCTGCTTTTAACGAAGAAATTGGTTTTTTAACGGCTATTAGTTATCCGGTTATTGCCCTACCCTGTATGATTATTTTAGGGTTATCAGTTTGGTATGTTGTTAAATCATTAAAAAAATTAACAAATTTAAGTTTTACTGAATTGTTGCATGTTGAATATCAGTCTCGGTAATTTCTATACTTTACAAAGGATTACGCTTTTTAGTAAAGTGACACTATGATTCATGTAATGATTATGGCTGGGGGGAAAGGAACCCGTTTTTGGCCATTATCTCGACAAACAAAACCAAAGCAATTTTTATCGATTCTTGATGACCAATCCCTTTTGGAGACAACCATAAATCGTGTTTCAGGGATTTCTGATAATCAACGTACTTGGATTTTAGGGAGTCAATCTCATTGTGATATGTTTGATTCGTTAGATTTATCTGTTGATCCACAGTATTTATTATTAGAACCTTTTGGAAAAAATACGGCAGCCTGTATTGCTTGGGGTGCTTGTGAAGCCTTAAAAGAAGATCCAGATGCTATTTGTGTTGTTTTATCAGCAGATGCTTGGATAAATTCTAGCGAAGGGTTTTGCCAGACGATTCAACAGGCGGTTGATGTTGTTAAACAAGAGGATGCTCTTGTTACTATTGGCATCCCCCCTACCCGACCTCATCCTGGTTATGGCTATATAGCGGTTGATACTAAGAAAGGTAATGCTAATAATGCCGGTTATTCTGTGACAGCCTTTCAAGAAAAGCCTAGTCTTGATCAGGCTCAATCTTATATTGATCAAGGGTATTATTGGAATGCAGGTATGTTTGTTTGGCGAGCTAGTCGTATTATGGACTGTATTAAAAGACATTTACCAACGCATTATGATGTCATTCATTCATTTACAGGCAAAGGAATTCGAGCTGCGGCGGATGTATCTGATTATTATTCTCAGTTAGAGTCTATTTCAATAGATTATGGTGTTCTTGAACATGAAGTTGATAATATGGTTTTGATTCCTGCTCAATTTCAATGGGATGATATTGGCAGTTGGTCGTCTTTAGCGCCGCATTTTTCCCAAGATTCTAATCAAAATGCCAGTAAACATGATCTAATGGCTCATCATAGTCATCGTAATATAGTGATGAGTCCTAAAGGAAAAAAAGTCGTGTTGGCTTATGTAGATGATTTAATTATTGTTGATACAGATGATGCCTTATTAATTTTACCTAAAGAACATGATCAAGCTATCAAAGATATTTATGACAAACTTGAGTCAGAATTCCAATAAATTTCATTTAATTATTCAAACAAATTCTCCAGGAGAGTTAGCAGCATGGGTACGTCCTGTTGTAAAAACATGTCAGCAACGAATTGCTAATCTTTTTATTACAGTTTGCTTGGTGCCTTGTCAGTATGCTACAGGCCAAGAAGCAACCGTTGCAGCGACTATTGAGGGTGTTGATCAAGTACTAACGCCTAAACAAACCGTATTATTTTTGTTTGGATTTTCCTCATTATCAAAACAGGCTAAACAAGGTGCTGTTTTGTGTTTAGGAGGCGATCCTTTTTATTCACAATTATTAGCCTGGCGATTGGGATTTTCTGCCAGTGTTTATACCGAACATCGTAAAAAACCAGGAATGTTTTTTAAGCATATATTTTATAAGCATACTCATGGCGATCTTATGCAGGTTAATATTGCTCATTATTTAGCCAAAGCACCTTCACGCGAGGCTCTTTTAAAACAGTATTCGTTACCAGATAGACCGTATGTATTGGTTTTTTTAGGATCTCGACCTCATCACTTTAAAGCATTTGGCAAGGTTGCTTTAGATGCGATTCGCTCTTTTTTATTACAGCAATCCAGTATTGATGTTTTAGTGTCTATTGCGCCAACAATATCAGATGATGTTTTTCAGTCTTTAGATACCTCTTCTTTGGATGATAGAGTATTTTTTTTAAGAGGAAATTCCTTAGATTTTATGACGATTGCTATGTGCATGATGTCGCTTCCTGGAACGAATACGGCAGAAGCAATGTATATGCAGTTACCAATGGTTACAGTATTACCATTAAATAGACCTGATTTATTAGAATTAGATGGTTTAGTTGGTTTATTAGGATCTATTCCTTTTTTTGGTAAATTTATTAAACAATTAGCAATTTATATTTATTTAAAAAAACGGCCTTTTGTCTCGTTGCCAAATCGAATAGCGGGAACAATGATTATTCCTGAATGGGTTAGGAATGTTTCAGCGAGTCAGTTAGCGGATGATTTAGGTGCCTTTGCTACAGATCAGGCCTTATTAAATAAAATACGCCATGATTTAAAGTCTATTTGTAGTAAAAATCAGATCGATTCTTATATTAGTGATACTATTTCAAGCTAACAGACGTTGAGGTATGTTAGGAGACTTTTATATTGTGTATACTATGATTTATGCCTGTTAAGGAACTTAAATTTTTATCATCACCTCCGCTCTTTGCCAAGCATAAGCCGTATCATTTATTATTGGATTCTTTGGGTCCCGTTAATCATGATTTTGGATATGCTTTTTATGATGAAACGGAAACGGTGTTTTGTTTAACAGCGCATCATGCTAAGTTAACGTCATTTCCATATTTAATTTTAGATTATAATGCTCAATTTTTAGGTTTAGATGCTTTATTAATTGCTTCTTCAGCTTCTTCATGGCCTGTTATTTTAAAAGCTCAGTTTTTAGCTCAAGCAAGTCTTGATCTATCCAATAGACATGATGTGTTGTCTTTGATGCCCCTGTTGGGTTTGGTGGATCAGCAGTCTGTTTTATCATCCTTTATTAAGATTGCACACTTGCCCAAGCACCTTTTAGAGGTTGCTTCGAGTAAGAAGTTGTCATATAAACAAGCCTGTCAATTAACGCGCTATGATGATTCGTATCTACAATGGTTTCAAACAACTATCTTGCCTTTTATTGATCCTAGTTGTTCTGTGTTTTTAGAATTATTGGAGTCTTTACATAATTGTTTTCATCGATTAGGCGGTATTGATTCGTTAACAAAGGCTTTAGCTTTAGATTGTTTGCACGATACTACCTTGAGTTCTGATAAGCGCTTGCTGATGTTAAGAAATCAGGTTTTTCAGTTATGTTTTCCCACTCAATTTAAGTATAACGAGCATATTGATTTGTATATTAAGTCTCTTAATTTGCCTGCTTTTATTTCAATTCATTGGGATAAATCATTAGAAAATAAAGGGTTTCAGCTATCGGCAGATGTCACATCAGAACATGATATGCAGGCGTTAGTTAGTACGTTACAACAGGATTCATTACAGGGACTTTTAAAGGAAATGTCATATGACTAAGATAAAAAATGCTATTGTTGATTCATCTCAACTTAATTCAGACTTAATCAAATCCTTAGAAAAGGCAGGGATTGATTATGTTGTCGATGACGATGTTGCTGTTAAGAAGCATTATCGATCTGGTAAAAAGCAGTTAGTGGTTGTTGAAAAAAAAGGTGAAGCACTTGATACCTGTGCCACGATAAGTGATAAGTATATTTGCTGTAATGTTAAAGTCTTAAAATCAGTTAGTAATTGTCCGTATGATTGTTCTTATTGTTTTTTACAAAACTATCTTAATGATGGTAATACAAAAGTAGTGGGTGATGATAAGGCGTTGATTGATGAGGTAAAAGAACGGTGTTTAAAAGAACCTCAGAGATTATTTAGAATTGGAACGTGGGAATTAGGCGATAGTTTGGCCTTAGAATATGAAACAGGTCAAGCGCAACGCTTAATTAATGCATTTCGAGATATTCCTAATGCTATTTTAGAGCTAAAAACCAAGTCTGATTGTGTAGATTCTATTTTAGCTTGTGATCATCAACATAAAACCGTTGTATCATGGTCATTAAATGCTCATAGCATTGTTGAAAAGCAAGAACATAAAACAGCGCGCTTAGCTGAACGATTAGCAGCTCTAAAAAAAGTAACGGATGCAGGTTATTTAGTAGGGTTACATTTTGATCCTATGCTTTATTTTGAAGGATGGGAATCAGAGTATGAATCGTTAATTCGAGATACTATTAAGGCGACAAATATAAATCAGATTGCTTGGATTTCTTTAGGTAGTTTGCGCTTTAACCCTGAGATGAAAAAGAAAATTGAAGCTAATTTTCCAGCATCAACCATTACTTATACTGAAATGATTCGAGGTGATGATGGTAAAATGCGTTACCCAAAGCCACTTAGAATGGCTATGTATCGTCATATTATTCATACTTTACAGGATGCTCTTGGTTGTGATGATCTGTCTCCTCAAACGGATTGTAACAAGCCTTTATTTTATTTTTGTATGGAACGCTGGGATGTTTGGCAGGATTTATTAGGATCCTCCCCTACGTCTATTCAGCATCTAGATTATCTTTTTGCTAGGTCTCTTCAGGCGCGTTTTTTTTCAGGCTTAGAGAGTCCTCAAAAACATAATTATGGTATTTGATTTTTAATGAAACATGTTTCTTTTTCTAATCTTTTGGTTACAGGTTTTCAGGAAATACCTAAAGATCCTGATAGTAAAGATGCAAGAAAAAATTGGTATTATCAAGAGTTTCAACGTATAAAGACAGACATTAAATTAGCTTATGAGGCTTTAAAACCATTTAATGATTTAGGTCAGCTATTAAATGATGTTTCTGAGCTAGATGTTTCGTTCAAAGATGGTCGTGCTTATTGCCAGTTTTTAGCTGTTCTAAGATAGTATCATTTTTGTAACTCTGATACTCATTACGTTGACTATATTAGGCTTAGAGATGATTTTTTAAAGGAGAAACCTAATTATACAAATTACTTAATGGGTAAGCTTGCACAATTAAATGATAAGCATGCACAATTATCTGTAACAAAAAATGACACTGTTATGGATTTAGCCGATTTACCTAGTATGATGAAGTGAAAAAAGAGAAAGTTTTATTCAGAAAAAATTGGAGCTAATGATGTAAGTTTTTGTGACTAGGTGCTAAGTCTCTTAAAGAAACATAATATTTCGATACATTAAGCTTTATTTTTTTTTCGATATACTAAGTGTAAGAAAAAGGAGTTGTTATGAGTTTAGATTTTAATCCACTAGCAAATAATTCAGAATCTCAAAATTCAAGTATCTCACGCTATTTAGGTGGTAATCTAGGTGGTTTGGGTGATGGGTTTGGTGTTGGTGAGAACAAAGCTTTTTCAGATATTTTAGATACTCAATTAATGGAAATCCCTCCTATAAGTTCTAAGGTTGAAGCGATTTTACAACGACTAGAAAATGATCAACCCTTGGTTGGTTTAACCGAAGCTCAAGCTGCTGAAGCAATTTTTGATGCAATAAAGCATATTATTTCGGGTGTTGCTGATGTTTTAAAGTCTCTTGGTAAATCAGGACCAACGGGAGAGTCTTTACTAGATGAGTTAAACCGTTTAATAGAAGGTGCTAAGGCTTTATTTGATAGATCAGAAGATCCTCATGTGTTAGAACAATTAGCTGAATTATGGGAGCCATTACGAAAGAAAAAGTCGCCTTTATTTCATTCGGTTCATTCTTACTTTTTTCAAATTGGTATTTCTTACTCTCATGAAGAGTCAGGTGATTCTCAGGGGGGGCATGCGTCATCTTTAGATCCATCGATTCAGACTTATTCAGAGCAAACCTCAGTTATCTTGCTAGAAATTATTGAATCATTTAGTGCGTGTGCTGAAAAAGAAGAATTACTTAATCTATTGGAAATGGCACATCTTCGTGAATCTGATGATGATTTTAGTGATGATGATATGTTAGGCTATAGCGATGATGCCAATGAAGGACCTTCAGCTGCACAACAAACAACGTTCTTCTTCGAATAAATTAGCTGCTTTTTTACAAAATAATTCATTTAATAATTTATTAGTTTTAGGTACGTGGGCTCTTGGTGGCTCACATTTTGGTTTATATGATACAAAAGAAGCCTATCGTGTGATTGCATTCGCTTATGAACATGGGATTCGCCAGTTTGATTGTGCTGAATTTTATGCCAAGGGGCAATCTCAACATATTTTATATAAAGCGTTACAAGTGTATGATCCAAGTAGTTATCTTGTTTTTTTAAAGGCGGGTTTAAAATGGCAAGGTAATCGTGTTATTCATGATGCTAGTCATCGTCATATCTGCGATACGGTTGATAAAGCACGTGATATTTTTAAAAAAGATACGTTAGATAGCGTCTTATTACATTGGCCAGATCCTCATTTAGATATTCGAATAGCCTGTGATACCTTAAGTCAGTTAAAAGAAGCGGGTCATATTATGTTTTGGGGGCTTTGTAATATTAGACATGAGCATCTTAACGTCATTCAAGGTTATGATTATGACCTATGTCAGTTTCACTATAACCTTGTAAATCAAGGAGATGAAGGTCTTATGACAAGCTTAGGTGATGATAATAAGGTTATCTATTCCTACTCACCTTTTGAACAAGGGTTGCTGGTAAACCCGTTATATTCTCAATCTTATTTGTTTAGTAAAAAAGATGTTCGTAATCGGAACCCTTGCTTTTTTGATGCTGAAATTAAGAAAAAGCTTGAGGGTTTATTTAGTTTAGATACCGCTGGATTTTCTTATACGAATTGCTTGTTATATTGGTTACTAGAAAAATCATTTTTGGATTCTGTTATTGTAGGAGCTCGTTATGTTAATCATATGCATGATATTTGTAAGATATTAACTCTTTCTAAGAGTGAGCAAGAGCGCTTATCAAGTAGTTTGTTTTATCGAGCGTTGGACTCTTTTTAAGGGTTTATTTGTTAGAATGTCAAACTTATAATTTCTTTTACAATAGAAAATAGGTATATTAAGTTTTTTCGGATATATGAGTTTATAATTATTGTTTTTAATGACTGTTTCTTTTCGTTATGTTGACTCTGATTGCTTCTATATGGCTATAATAGAAAGGTTTCATTGGAAAAATAAAAGGAGATAGTGATCGAGTTATGATTACCCATATAATTAAGCGTAATGGTGAGAAAAAGTCATTTGATAGGAATAGGATTTATGTTGCAATTGAAAAGGCTTTTCAATCTGAAAATATTAATAATCCAGACACCGTTTCGGGTATTATGAACTCAGTTTTATTATCGTTAGAATCATTATCTAAAAGCTCAACTCGTGATCTTACGGTTGAAGAGATCCAAGATACTGTTGAAAAAGAGCTAATGGTTCAAGGGTATCACTCAATTGCCCGTTGTTATATTTTATATCGGGAGCAGCAAACTCGGTTAAGACAAGAAAAAACCTTTATAAAAGTTCAAGAAAAAACTCTAAAAATTAAGGTTTCTGAGACAGAGTTTATTGTATATAACCCAAAACGTATTGAAGATTATTTACGACGTTTATCCTTTGATTTATATAAGGTCAGTATTGCTGATATGATATCGGCTATTACAAAGCAAATTTATGATGGTATTCCACAGTCAGAATTAGATCAATTAATATTGGGTGCTGCGCGAGAGCGAATAGAAACACATTACCAGTACAGTAGTTTATCTTCTCGAATTATTTTAGATCGTTTATATACAGCTATATTGGGTTCTGGTTTAGATACAGAAACGCAATTATCTGATTATCAACAAAAGTTTGAGTCTTACATAAAGGAAGGTGTATCTTTAGATTTATTAAATCCTGAGTTACTTTCTTTTGATTTTAATAAATTATCCAAAGCACTTGATAATAAACGAGATTATTTATTTCATTTTTTAGGGATCCAAATTTTAGTTGATCGCTACTTTATTCGAAATAGAGAGTTAAAATCTACTGTTATTGAGTTGCCTCAATGGTTTTGGATGCGTGTAGCTATGGGATTAGCGTTAAAAGAAAACGCTGATATTAGAGATGAGAAAGCGATCGAATTTTATAATGTTTTATCAAAAATGGACTTAGTGTCTTCTACGCCTACCCTATTTAATAGTGGAACATGTTTTAGTCAAATGAGTTCATGTTATTTAAATACATCTGAGGATTCTTTAGAGGGCATTTTTAAATTGTTTGCGGATAATGCAAAATTAAGTAAATGGGCAGGTGGTATTGGTTCCGATTGGACAAATGTGAGAGCTACTGGTTCAAAAATTAAAGGTACGAATGGAACATCTCAAGGTGTAATTCCGTTTATTAAAATTTTTAATGATGTTGCTTTAGCCGTTAATCAAGGTGGTAAACGAAAAGGTGCAATGTGTGCTTATTTAGAAATTTGGCATATGGATATTGAGCAGTTTTTTGAACTACGTAAAAATACAGGTGATGAACGTCGGAGAACACATGATATTAATACGGCATGTTGGATTCCAGATTTATTTATGAAACGTGTTGAAGAAAAAGCTGATTGGTCATTATTTTGTTCGGCTGATGTTCCTGATTTACATGACTTAACAGGGGTTGCTTTTGAACAGAAATATTGTGAGTACGAGGCTGATGATTCTATTCAAAAAAGAGTGATTCCTGCAGCTGATTTATGGCGAAAACTCTTAACAATGCTTTATGAAACAGGACATCCTTGGGTAACCTTTAAAGATCCATGTAATATTAGAAGCCCTCAAGATCATGTTGGGGTTGTTCATTCTTCTAATCTTTGTACTGAAATTACCTTAAATACATCGAAAGATGAAACGGCTGTTTGTAATTTAGCAAGTTTAAACTTAGCAAATATGGTTAAAGATGGAGCGTTAGATAGAGCTAAGATTGAAGAGACTGTATCAATTGGTATTCGTATGCTTGATAATGTTATTGATAATAACTTTTATCCTACTATCGAAGCTGAGCGAGCCAATCTTCGCCATCGCGCTATTGGTCTTGGTTTAATGGGATACCAAGATGCCTTGTATCAATTAAATATAGATTTTGAGTCTGATGAAAACTTAGAATTTGCTGATGCATCAATGGAAATGATTTCTTATTATGCGATTTTAGCGAGTTCTAAGCTAGCAAAGGAAAGAGGATCTTATGAAACATTTAAAGGCAGTAAATGGGATCGTAATATTTTTCCACTTGATACGATTGCTATTCTAGAAAAAGAGCGCGGGCAAGCTATTGATGTTGATCGTAAGACTCGTCTTGAATGGGATGTTGTTCGAGATCATGTAAAGTCACATGGTATGAGAAATTCTAATGTTATGGCTATTGCTCCAACAGCAACAATTGCTAACATATCAGGCGTTTATCCTTGTACGGAGCCAGCTTATAAAAATATGTATATGAAAGAAAATTTATCGGGTAACTTTTTTGTTATTAATCGTTATTTAGTGGATGATTTAGAAGCGTTAGGGTTATGGAATGACGTAATGGTAAAGCAAATTAAGTTACATGATGGGTCGATTGCTGATGTTGCTGGTATTCCTGAGGCGTTTGTTCGTAAGTATAAAGAAACCTTTGAAGTTGATATGCATTGGTTGCTACGTTCTGCCTCTAAGAGAATGAAATGGATTGACCAGTCAGCTTCAACCAATGTCTTTTTAACAACACAAAGTGGTAAGGTGCTAAGTGATACGTATACGTTAGCATGGAAATTAGGTTTAAAGACAACGTATTATTTAAGAACCTTAGCGGCAACTCAAGTAACAAAGGCAACCGTTCAGGATGTGGGTAATACTCAGCCTGTTACTACAACGGCTGCTGCAACGGAAGTTGTGAGTGCTTGCAGTATTTTAGATCCAGAGTGCGAGGCTTGCCAGTAAAATATAAGGAGGAAAAATTATGACAACAAGTTCATTTGAAGGCGAATTTACAGGATCTGCATTAACCAATGCAGAATTAATTAATAAGAGAAAGGTAATTAATGGAGAAGATGATGGTTTAATGCAAGTATCTCCCTTAAAGCATCCATGGGCTCGTGAAATATTTAAAAATATGCAGCGTAATAATTGGGTTGCTGAAGAAGTTCCCTTTCAAAAAGATAAGGAGCAATGGGAAAATAATGAGTTAACAGCTCAAGAAAAAGATACGTTTTTAAGAGCCTTGGCATTTGCTTCTAACTTAGATGGACTATTAGTTCATTCTCTGAGTGAAATTATTAAACCTAATATTACAAGTCCTGAAATTTCGTTAGCAATAGCAAGGCAAATTTATGAAGAGTGTCTGCATGTTGATAGTTATTCAGTTATGATCGAAGCTGTTGGATTAAACCCTGAGGATGTTTATGGGTTATATCGACGTGATAAGTCACTGTATTACAAAAACAAACGTGTCTGGGAATCTATGTTTAAGATTAAACGTGCTGACTTTGATACTAAAAAAGAAGACGATGCGAAGCTTTTTTTAGAGGCTTGTACAACTAATTTAATTTTTGAAGGTATTTTCTTTTTTAGTGCGTTCTTAGTATTTTATAATTTTGGTCGCCACAATAAAATGCCTGGCTCAAAAGAAATGATTCAGTTTATTAATAGAGATGAAGATCTTCATGTTCAGTTATTTGTTAATATTATTAATGAAATTAAAAAAGAACAGCCAGAATTATGGACAAAAGAAGTACAAGAAAAAATGTCTCAAAATATTGTTGAGGCGGTTCAAATGGAATATGAATGGGGATGTTCTTGTATTGGAGAGGGTATTCTTGGATTAACTCCCGAAACGTTAAAAGATTATATTCAGTTTATTGGAGATTTACGATTAACGGCTATTGGACTACCAAAGGCCTTTAATGCTAAAAACCCCTACCCTTGGATCGATGAATTTACTCAAGGATCCATGATCGAAGTTAACTTTTTTGAGGGTACTGTAAGAGAGTATCAAACAGGTACACTTGAGTGGTAATATAAAAATTAAACAAAGGGGGGGCAAACAATACAGCTTTTTTAAATCATTTACAAGATTTTTTTCTTTTACGTTTTACAATGTTTTTTTGGATTGATGAGTTTACACAAGGATCGATGATAGAAGTTAACTTTGTTGAAGATATTGTTCGAGAATATCAAATTGGAACCCTGGAGTGGTAATTTACTAAATAGAAAAAAGGGGAGGTAAAACAATATGCTTTTTTTTAATAATTAACAATTTTTTGCAATTTTTTTTTTTTTTTACGATAATAAAAGTAAAGTCCTAAATAAAAAGGCAAAAAAATAAACAAATTATCTCTTTGGGGGGATAAATAGGGGAAGGAGCAAATAAAATGTTAAGTACAATACCACCATTTTTATTAAGTCCAGAATTAAACACAAACTTTTTAAATGCAATGGACAGCTTAGAGAAATGTAATCAAGATTTGAGTGAATTAAACACAAACTTTTTAAATGCAATGGACAGCTTAGAGAAATGTAATCAAGATTTGAGTGAATTAAA
>PBEQ01000052.1 GCA_002719695.1 bacterium
CATTTAACGATTAAAAATTTTATTACAATAAAAGAGGCTGATCTTGATTTTAATGAAGGGTTAACCGTTTTTACTGGCGAAAGTGGCAGTGGAAAATCTGTTATTTTTTCGGCTTTATATTGCTTACTTGGAAAATCTTTTCCAGAAACTTATATCCGAACTGGATCAAAGGTTGCAGAATGTGAAGCTATTTTTAATATTAAAGATTACCAAGATCCCTTTTTAGAATCATTTTCAGATGATAAAGAATCTTTGATTATATTTCGACAACAATCACAGGGTAAACCGCAACGAATCATGGTTAATTCTAGGTCTGTTACTCAGAAAACATTAAAAACTATTGGGTCTCATCTTGCGATTATTGTTAGTCAGCATGAGCAGCTTTCTTTACTAAACTCTCAATATCAACTTGCATTACTAGATCAGCTTAACCCAACCATAAGCACTCTTATTAATCAGTATAAACACGTTTACAGTACGTATCTATCTCAAAAAAAAGAACTTGATGAATTTGAAAAAAACGTCGCTGATGACAGTCAACTTGAGTTCTATAAATTTCAATTTGATGATATTCATCAGCATCATTTTGATCCTAGCGAGGATCAGGTATTAATCGCTCAGAAAAAAGCGTATTCAGCTACTGAAAATCAAAAAAAATGTTTTTACGATATAAATAATTCTATTAATACAGGACTATCATCCCTTGAAAATGTTAGCTCCCTACTTAAACAATGTGATGATTCCAATCTAGTAACGACCTACGAAACACTACAATCTATGATTCATGAACTAAGTGATATTAGCTTTATGTTGTCACAACATCATCAAACATTACAGCAAGGTCAAACTATAAGTCTTAGCGATATTGAATCGCGACTGGATCTTATTTTTTCATATACCTCAAAATATAAGCAACTATCTCTACAACAACTATGTGAATTTCGTGATTCGTTAGAAACTAAAATCAAGCAAAGCAATCAAGCATCATTAATTCGAAGTGAGTTAACATCTAAACTGGCTGATACAGCTAAAAGTCTTAAAAAGAGTGCGCGTTTAATTAATACTGAAAGGCTATTAGCTTCTGATACATTAAAACAACTGATTGTACCAAATTTAAAGGAACTGGGCTTTGAACATGTTGAGTTTGATGTATCATTTTCTGAGTTATCTGATTTTGCTAGCACAGGTATTGATACCGTTGATTTTATGATTAAAATCAACCCTGGTGAAACCATTAAACCGCTAGCAAACATTGCATCTGGAGGTGAATTATCCCGAATTTTACTAGCTATTTTTTCTTTATTTGCTAATGTTCAAAAAAAACAACTTTACTTATTTGATGAAATCGATACGGGTATTGGTGGTATTGTTGCAAATGCAATGGGTTTACAATTAAAAAACATTGCCCATCATCAACAAATACTTTGCATTACGCATCTTGCACAAATAGCAGCGTGTGCGAACCATCATATCGTTATTTCTAAATTAGCTTTAGAAAATGAAACGATTACAAAAGCGGTGTATCTTAACTCTGAAGAAAAAGCACCGGAATTAAAGCGAATGGTTGGAGGCGAAAGTGTTATTCAATCGCTTGCAGAAGTTCAAATTACTTAGCAAAAAAAAATGGCTTTACGTATTGATTATGCTATAATTATGAACTATGTGTGGAATTGTTGGTTATATTGGAGATAGAGATGTCTCCTCAGTACTTATAGTAGGACTTGAGCGCTTAAGTTATCGTGGTTATGACTCTTCTGGAATTTCTGTTATCTCTGAGGGCGAACTTAGTTTTTGGAAAAAATCTGGAAAAATTCATGAGTTAAGTAAAATTATTGATGGCTTAAACATCAAAGGATCGCTAGGAATTGGTCATACACGTTGGGCAACTCATGGTATTCCTAATGATATTAATTCTCATCCCCATCTTGATAAATCTAAAAAAATATCCATAGTTCATAATGGAATTATTGAAAACTTTTTAGATATTAAAGAAGGTCTCATAAAAGAAGGCTATGTTTTTCGATCACAAACAGATACAGAAGTTATTGTTCATTTAGTTGATAAACATTATAAATCAAATCTTGTTCAAGCATTAGCAGCTGCTTGTAAGCATTTAAAAGGATCTTATGGTATTGCTATGATTTCTGAGTTAGATCCAGATAAAATTATTGTTGCACGTTCAGGAAGTCCTTTAATTATTGGTAAAGGTCAATCTGAAAATTTTGTCTCTTCAGATATAAACACTATTTTGCCACATACCAAAGATGTGATTTATCTAGAAGATAATCAGTTTGGAGTTATTACAAAAGACGATATCACAATTTATAATAATGAATTAACTAAAATTGATGCTGTTTTACAACATATTAATTGGGATCCTGTTCAAAGTGAAAAAGGGGGTCATGACCATTTCATGCATAAGGAAATACATGAACAACCAGCAGTGGTTCGACGCATTATTTCAAAATATGTCGACAGCAATGGATCCATAACATTTAAGTCAGTTAAAGATGTTCCTTTAGAGGATGTCTCTCGTTTTATTATTCAATCATGTGGCACATCATGGCATGCAGGCTTAATTGGGCGTTATTTATTAGAAAATTATGCTAAAACACCGTCTGAAGTTGATTATTCATCAGAATTTCGATATCGCAGAATGATTTCCAAAGGAAAAGACATGGTACTTGCTATTTCTCAGTCAGGAGAAACGGCGGATACGTTAGCTGGTATTCGGGAAGCGAAATCTAATTTTTTTCCTATTATCTCTTTTGTTAATGTAAAGAATAGTTCTATTGATCGTGAGTCTGATGCCGTAATCTATAGTCATTCGGGTCAAGAGGTTGGTGTTGCATCAACAAAAAATTATATTTCTCAATTAACAACGTTGTATTTATTTAGTTTATATCTTGGTGTGATAAAAAAAGAATTAACACCAGAACAGGCAAAATCATACATCGACGAATTAAACAAAATTCCAGACTATATTGAGTCTATTTTAGCTCAAGAAGAAACCATTAAAACGTTGGCAGATAAGTATTATCTTAGTAATCAGTTTTTATTTATTGGACGGGGCATTAATTTTCCTAGTGCTTTAGAAGGGGCTTTAAAATTAAAAGAAATTTCTTATGTTCATGCGACTGGTTATGCTGCTGGCGAACTAAAACATGGTCCGATAGCGCTTATTGATTCTAAATTACCTATTGTGTGTATTGCACCGAACACATCTACCTACGATAAAATGTTAAGTAATATTCAAGAAGTTAAGTCACGCAAAGGAAAAACTATTATTGTTGCAACGGAAGGTAATAAGGAAATCGCTGATTATGCTGATGATATTATTTATATTCCTAAAACAATCGAAGATTTATCTCCCCTACTTGTCAGTATTCCGTTGCAGCTACTATCCTACTATATTGCAATTAAGCGAGACTGCGATGTGGATCAGCCACGTAATTTGGCTAAAAGTGTTACTGTTGAATGATTATGATATAACTATAGTGCTATGTTAACTATCCTTGATTTTAATGTTGCTCAATTAACCAATCGATTTCCATTTGCTACTGGCAATATTAGATGGAATTGGCATCCCCACTGCTATTTTAAAGACAATCTCTATTAAATTAAGATGATACTTAGCTAGTGTTTACTTCGTTATGATGTGAGTAAACCTTTTTTATATTTTTCTTAATTTTTCATATACCAAACGTTGATACTATCAAACAACATCATTCTCATAAATTAAACAATAACTAATCTTTTTAACTAAGAAGATGATAGGAGAAAATAAAATGAATAATTTGACCATTAGTCAACCTCAATTACTAAAAAGTCCAACCTCACATGATTAAGAAAGAGCACAACCACCAGCAGCAGGATCATCTGTATCAGCATTAGCAAGTCAGAAACTTAGCGAAGCAAATAACTTAATTAGAGAAATTAAACAATTTTCTAATCCACAAATAACTACTAATTTTAAGTCTGTGGTAGGTTTTAAACATACAACATAATTATAGGAGCGAAAACGAAAGGAGCGAAAAAGCATCTCCTAGCCAAAAAGAATTCTATACACTTAAAATTGATTATAATAATCATGACACTATTTCTATTAGCATAAAGGATTTTTCACCTGCGGTTGGCATTACTCCTTTTAAAACGAGTCAAATGAAGTTTTTACATAAAATTCACGATTTTATTAAAACCCTTTCTAAAGGTGAAGATATACAGTTTTTTAAAAATATTGAATTTAAGGAATCATTGGGTACGATAGAAATAAGCAGCGTTAATAAGACCTTAATATATAAAAATGATCAAGAGGAAGGTTCAGTGTTTAAGAGAGCCAACAAGAAACTAACAAAAGTGCTATATCCTTCTTATTGCAAACTGTCTTAACACCAATTAGGTATCCGTACTTCCGTACTAAGGGCAACCCAATACATAATAATATTGTAAAGGTACATGACTATAATGATCATGCACATTCCCTTATTATTCTTGTATAACCATTATAGATTTCCTTCTTTCATCACATTTTAGCTGAGTCACTATCCTGCTATACTAGTAATATGGTTAAACTTCTTAACAGTAACTTTGTTTTTATTGGGTTTATGGGTTCTGGAAAATCTACAGTGGGTCGTGAACTTGCTAACCGACTTGCTTATCGCTTTATTGATACAGATCAACTGATTGAATCTGCAGCTGGCAAATCCATTCCAGAACTTTTTAAAATTTCTGAGGATTATTTTCGGTCATGGGAATTTCAAATTTGCAAATCACTTCAAAGTTCAAAGCAATGTATTATTTCTACAGGGGGTGGGTTACTAACAGTTGAAAAAACAGCTACTTTATTAAACCATATGGGACCGTTAATCTACTTAAAGGCTTCAGCTCATGTTATTTATAATCGTGTTAAACATTCTACCCATCGTCCTTTACTTCAGGTTTCAAACCCCTTAGAAACTATTAAATCTATGCTAGAGACACGTGATACACTCTACACTGCTCATGCTGACTTTATTATTGATTGTGATACTCTCTCTGTTGAAGATATTTTGAATATGATACTATCAGAGTATGATTTTACATAAGCTTAGCTTAGTTACAAATAGTAATCATACTACTAATGTTATTATTGGTAGTAACTGTATTTTAGAATCCTTACAAAGTCATTCTCTATCCTCTAAACGAGTTTTTATTATTACGCATGAATCACTTTTAACCACGTTACCTATTGATATTAATGATATTCTAAAAAATGCCTGTAATAGCGATTGTTATTTTATCTTTGTTCCTGATGGTGAAGCGGCTAAATCAATCGATTCATATTCGTATTGTTTAAATCAAATTTTTGATATTGGGGTTGAACGTGGCGATACGATTATTGGTTTAGGAGGAGGCGTGATAACCGATCTAGCAGGTTTTGTGGCAAGCACGTGCCTGAGAGGGATTAAACTTATTAATATCCCTACAACGCTACTTGCTCAAGTTGATGCTGCTATTGGAGGAAAAACCGGTATTAATCATGTTACTGGAAAAAATCTGATTGGCTCATTTTATCAACCTGATTTAATTATTAATGATTGTGCTACGTTAAGAAGTTTACCTAAACATGAAGCTCACTCTGGTTTTGCTGAAATTATTAAGTATGGTGTTATTAATGATAAGCCTTTATTTGATGTATTAAGTTCTCAGGCTCAGGTACTCAAACTGTATAATTTTGAACATAATGAAACGCTTTGGTTGGATATTATTAGTCAATCAATCAAAAATAAAATAGCTGTTGTTGAACAAGACGAAAAAGAGTCATCTCTAAGAGCTATTTTAAACTTTGGTCATACGATTGGACATGGGATTGAAGCCTTGTTTGATTATAATACTTACAAACATGGTTTTTGTGTTGCGTTTGGAATGTGTGCAGCCACATACATTGCAAAACGTAAAAACTTTATTACAGGAGATGGTGCTGAAACGATTTATCAGATCTTAAGATTGTATGATTATCAACATATTTTACTGAAACCTATCAAAACTACAGCTTTATTACATCATATGGGTCGTGATAAAAAAGTTAAAGATAGTAAAATTCGATTTATTTTACCAACAGACATTGGAAAGGTTATACTATCTCAAGATGTTACAGAAGATGATATTTTATCAAGTGTTGCATTTATTCAAACCTTTTTTAGAGGAGATACCCCATGAAACAGATATTAATTATTCACGGACCTAATTTAAATCAACTTGGGACTCGAGAACCCGATATATATGGAGCTAAAACATTAACAGAAATTAATGAGGATCTCAGCAATCATGCTAAATCATTAAATCTTCAGCTAACCTTTTTTCAATCAAATATTGAAGGAGAACTTGTTGATTGTATCCAAGGAACAAACTGTGATGGGATTATTATTAATCCTGCTGCGTATACACATACCTCGATTGCCATTCGTGATGCTATTGCGGGTAAACAACTTCCTGTTATAGAAGTTCATTTATCAAATGTTTATCAACGAGAATCGTTTCGACATCATTCTCATGTAGCACCTGTTTGTATTGGTCAAATTACAGGATTTGGTGCTACAAGCTATCTATTAGCTCTTTCAGGTATGGCTGATCATTTAAATCGTTAACCTTAATGCCAGTTGATGAGGTTATTAAGGAACTTGATACGACGCTTTTACACTATCAGGACTTAGTTAAACAACATAATCAAGCGCCTTCCTTAACGTGGTGTATGAACACTCAGAGTTCTTACCACTCAAGTTATTATAATCTCAATACCTTTGGCTCTACACATGTATATCGTACTCTTAACTATCTTTTTGGAGGCTATATTTCCTTTTATAAAGATCGCTTTATTTCTCAGATTACCTCAACACTACGTCAGCGCTACTATCTTCCCTTAAAGAATTTATCGTTTAACATCCCTGACGATAGCCTATCATTATTTATTAATCATTTAGATAACCTCTTGTTTTCCCACTGGAAAGCTATTTGTAACTGGAGCTTTGCAGAGTTATTTTCATTTTTAAATCAATCATGCATCATATTTAACAGCCACCTTGAATTACCTGTTGATCTTTATAAGAGTGAAAAAAAAATTCAGCTCCAGCGATGTTTAGCTATGATAGAACTAATTAAAGAAGAAGCCCCCAATGGCTTACCTTTGGAGTCATTATGTTTTTTAGCTATCAAAGCTAATTGGATTGATTCTTATTTAGATAAAACGGTGATTGATACATTTCTTGCACATTTCCCTGAAGAATTAAATCAAATTTTAGATCAGAGCATGCCCTTAACTGACTTTTTTACTCATAATCCTTTTATAAATTACACCTCATTACTTTATCTGGCACAAGGTGCCCCAAAAAGAATTTTGTATGAACTTGATAATCAAGGAGAAGCCTTATTTGATTTACTTCTTATTGAACATTTTTTAAATAAAGGCCATGCTATTACACTTGTTACAAAGCAGAAGCCTATTTTAAATGATGTTACCTACGATGATCTTAAGACCATATTATGTTTACCAGAATTTAAAACACTAGAGCCCTATCAGCAATCCAAACAATTAACTATTATTAGCCATGGATCATCCGATGTTATTCCACTTCGTTATTGTATGAATGAAGCTTATATAGATCATTACACTCAGTCTGATATGGTTATTATGAAGGGCCAAGGAAATTTTGAATCCTACCCATTACGACATATGTTACCTATACTTAAAAAACAACTTTCCTATAAAAAGAACCATTGTCATCTTTTTGTCTTAAAATCAGCATTATCACAACGATCCTTTCAAACAATTGTTAAATCATGTCCATTAAAAACATTGATCTGTTATTCAACAGCTGGATTTAATTAAGAAAAAAATCATAGCAAATTGTATATTCACCATAATTCATAATATATTGCATTCTATTAATAATTTTATAGCTTTTAAAATCAACTTTGACGGCTAATTCTTTAAATGAGTTATCTAGCATGTCCCCCCTCCCTACGATTAAATGTATACCCGTTTTTATCTAATTAAAAACATAGATATTATGAGATTATTTTCTTAAAGCTAATAATTGAACTAGTTTTAAACTTAAATAAAGTGGATCTAATTCTCGTTCACCACCTCCAATAGGTCCTGGTGCTTTTGTTTTATGGTAGGTTTCCATATCTTTTCTTGGTAATACATTGCATTCACTAATATCCTCTTTATCGCTTAAATTTTTCTTCGCATAATCTGGTGGTTTATCCGTAGAATTTCTTAATAGACTTTCTCAAGAGCTTAAAGTTAAAGTTGGTTTGACGAAAACCCTCGAGGGCTTCCAGGAAGTGTATTTTCTGTAGCAACGGCAGCTGTTGTAGCAGCTAATAAAGCTGTTCGTAGATAAAAAGGCATTCTAAACCTCAGTTTTTAATATTTTATTTATATTTTTTTAATTAAAATATATTATTTTCAAGATATAATTAATATTTCAGTTATTTTTCACCAAGAGCACGTGTAGACGCAGTTCTGGGATCTGAAACGCCAATATTCCATTTTTTTGTTACAAGAATACTTTGTGCTGAACCAATACGATTTACTGATTGAATCTTAAAACCTCGATCTTTTAAAGTATCTAATGATTGTTCAGAAACATTATTTTCTATAAATAAAATAGCGGGCTTTCCCTGATAATGAAATCGTTTAGCTGTAACGGCATCAGGAAGGCTCATGTTATGATCCACTATATTAATAATTACTTGCAAAACAGTTGTTATAATACGACTTCCGCCAGGACTCCCAGTAATTAATAAGGGTTTATTTTGTTTAAAAACGATTGTGGGTGTCATTGAACTTAACATTCGTTTTTCAGGTTCAATCTTATTTTTCTCGTTACCAAGTAATCCATACGCATTTGGAATACCAGGTTTTGCTGAAAAATCGTCCATTTCATTATTTAAAAAAAAACCAAGACTGGGAACCAACATGCCATTTCCAAAATTAAAATTAAGGGTATAGGTATTACTAACACAGTTCCCCTGGCTATCAAGCACAACAAAATGCGTTGTATCCTGTGATTCTTTTACTGATTCTACTTGCTTAAAGATGACATCGCTGTTACTTATATTGGGCGTAGTTATTGCACTAGCAATTGACGTTGCATAGTGTTTACTAATTAATCTTTTTATAGGAACATCAACAAAATCGGTATCACCCAGAAATCGTGCTCGATCTGCATACACATAAGTTAATGCTTCAGCCATTATATGCATTGAATCTGCAGAATTGTGCCCATATTTATTAAGATCAAAATTTTCTAAAATATTTAGTGCTTGAATTAAGGCAATGCCACCAGAACTAGGTGGAGGCATACTTGCTATCTGAACATCTCTATAATTACCGGTAACAACAGCTCGCCATACAGGCTCATAAATCCTGAGATCCTCCAGAGACATTATTCCTTCATTTGCTTGAATATAGGCAATCAATTTTTGCGCTGTTTTACCTTCATAGAAGTCTCTATAACCATACCGTTTAAGTCGCTTTAATGTTTTAGCTAAAGCGGGCTGTTTTAATCGATCACCTTTTTTTAAAACGTCCCCGTTTTTAAAAAAAACAGCTTTAGTTGCTTCGCGCCTGTTAAGGTGTTGTTTATATTTTGATAATGAATTGGCTAACCCCTCATTAATATAAAACCCTTTTTTAGCTAATTTTATAGCGTAGGCTAATAGATCCTCTCTTGCTAACACCCCATATCGCTGATGTGCAGTTTCTAAGCCTAAAACAGTACCCGGCACACCAACAGATAAAGCACTATAGCGTGATAAGGATGTATCAACATCTCCTTTTGAATCTAAAAATAAATCCTGATGGGATTGACGTGGCGCTTTTTCACGATAATCTAATGCAATGGTTTTATTTTCAGAAGCAATATGTACTAGCATAAACCCACCACCTCCAAGATTTCCAGCTTGGGGATGCGTTACTGCTAAGGCATAGCCAATAGCATAGGCTGCATCAACAGCATTACCTCCCCTTTCTAAAACAGCAACGCCAACGTGTGTAGCAATACTATCTTGAGTTGATACCATTCCATAGTTAGAACGAGCGACAGTATTACTATCGTTCGAAAATAGGATTGTAGTACTAGCAATTAAGCAGATAATAATGCTAGCTAAGCTAACCCCTTTTTTCACAAGAATTTCTTAAGATTATCCTAAAACAGCAATATCCACGGAAGGCCTTAACTCTGCACATACTAAAAAGGCTTCATGAACAGGATGAGATTTAAATGATTGAACTAATTCTTGGTTTACTTGTTGACCATTTTGTAATTCTGTATAGGCTTGTTGTCTTAAATTATAATCAAAACGTGGCGCCCATTTTCGTGCACCTAACCGCGCTGTTGTTGAACAATTATCAATCATAAAGGCAATGCCTTTATAATCAATATACGGGTTTAATGAATCAACACTCTCAATAATAGACTCATTAATTACTTCTGAATAAGAATGGCCTTGTTCTATCAACACATCTACTTGAGCCATCATCGTACCAATAAATACACCGGCCGTTGTTGGATTTAAATCTCTACCTAAAATATCTTGATTTCGTTTAGATCTAACAGATTCTCCAACTACCCACATTCTGGTTCCATCAATTTTACCCATTGGATAACGACTAAATCTCTCATTTGCCATAATGACACTATTAATTTCGTTACCACTAGCCACTTCTTGATAAATTTCTAATAAAATTTCAAATGCTGGATGATAGCTTGCTGAGTAAGCCTGTTCGAACTCTGCTTTTTGCTCATCATTAAATCGATTGTAAACCCCTATCATACCCTCTTTAGAAATAATTTTTGTTATAGGACCTGTTATACACTCGGCAGTTTGCTTAAATGCATTTTCTTCTGTAAGTCCTTTTTGAATAAAAAAGTCAAATAAACCTTCACATATTCCATGAACAGCACCAAGTAAAATACCTCGTTCACCAAAAATATCTGATTTGTATTCTGACTGTAACGTTGTTTGAAATGTAAAAGGTGCTCCAACCGCTATTGACCATCCTAATGCGATATCCGTTGCGCGACCAGTAACATCTTGATGAACAGCAAAGCTAGAATTAATTCCAGCTCCATTAACCGTTTTACCTTGTTCATATAATCGTCTAACAGACGGACCCATTCCTTTAGGACATACAGCAATAACATTTATATTTTCTGGAAACTTTTCACCAATACTTTTTAAGTATCCTAATAAAAATCCATGAGATAATCCTAAAGTTGCATTTGGCTTTAGTGCCTTAAACACATCTCGGTATACTTTTGCTTGAGCACCATCAGCAATTAGCAATAAAACCAAGTCGCTTTCTCTTATAACATCATACATTTCACCTAACGTTCCATCTTCTTTTTTAAACCCTGCTGCTTCAGCACTTGGAATAGACGCTGAATTTTCACGTAAGCCAACAACTACTTTAACATCTGTATTTTCTAATGAATCTCGTAAATTTTGAGCCTGTGCAGGGCCTTGAGATGACCAACCGATAACACCAATTTGCTTAATTGTTTCAAATGCTTTGGGTAATTTATCAAATAAATGTCTTCCTCCACGGACAATATTTTCAGATGTATCTCCAAGTGTAATTGTTTCTTTTTCAAAAATATCAGAATTAAAATCAAGTGTCATAGGTTATCTCCATAATTAATTTAAAGATATATTTTGAATCATTAAACACAAAGCGTCAATGTTTCTACTGTGTTTTTCTAAGTAATTCTTCTTATTTGTTCTAACGAATTATCTTATCAATAACATAAAATCCGTTATTCTATTTAAAATAATTGAAATTTTTTACCCTTAAACCACGATACCTATATATAAACTTTAAATTAATCATTATTATGCTAACAAAACAAGAATTTAATGAAGCTGATATATTACGAAACACTCCCTTTACTAAGGGATCTATTCGCTATAGCTGGACTCCCCCCGCATTTTTCAACATGATGACTATTTTAGTCTAGGGGAAATTAGTATCACGACTCAATAATTAATGAGTGAGTATAGTCTCAATTTAATTTCCTCTAGCTAATTTGATAAGAACACCGTTATTCGGTGTTTTTTTCTTTGTCACATTAAAAAATAAATATATTAAATAACAACTCATCTTTTAAATAAGACGTTGAAAGGAGAAAATAAAATGATAATAGGCACCACCACCAAGGTTACACCCTCTTCATTGCATAGATCTGTAGATATTCATAGTCTAGGTAGTCAACTTATCAGTGCAGCAAAATTCAACAATACAAGTAAAATTAAGGAATTACTTGGAAATCTTAATGTATCTAATAATCCCGAAGTAATTAATTACACTGATGAAGATAACAACACAGCTCTTATGTGGGCAAGCGTAAATGGGAACATACAGGGTGTTAGCTTATTACTAAAGCATGAAGCTGATCAAAATATTAAAAATATATATCATTATACAGCTCTTCATTTGGCAGTTTGGCATAAGCATTTAGAATGTTTTAAATCATTACTTAAAAAAGGCCCAGACTTAGATATAAAAAATGAACTCGGTTATACGGCTTTTGAAATAGCTGTTAGAAAACTAGAGTGTTGCTATAAGGCACCTTAAGATGATCCTTCTTATTCGTCAACCTTAACTACATACAAAGCTATTATTAAAACATTTTTTAAGCACGACACTAGGGCTAAGTATAAAGAACAAGTCACAAGGCTTGCAATACAAGCTGATGTAAAGGCTCTATTATTTTCTCTTAATAATTAAATAATGGTTACTAAGTTTAATAAAAGCGTTTTGTAGCGGTTTTAATTTATAATCCCAACAACAAAATCTAGGTTTTTTAGTTTTAGTTTTATATCTTGATTTTTTACTGGATTTACAAAATATGAGCATTCAACTTTATAATGTTTGTCTTTTTTACGCCAACTTTTTTGTTTAAGAAAAACTTTATTTTCATTAAACACATCTTCGATCATAGCAATATGGGGCTTCTTTTTGACAATGATTTCCATATAAAACTTTCTTTTTTGAAATACTAGTTTTTGAATTATGTGTGAAAGTCCAAAATACAGATAAATAATCACCAAACAACTAAATGCCTCACTATATTTCCCCATACCAATCAGGGCTCCCAAGGCACCAATAACCCATAACTCTGCAGCTGTGGTTAACCCTGTAATAACATGTCTTGATTGAAAAATAGTTCCTGCACCAATAAAACCTAAACCAGATACTATTTGAGCTGTTACTCTACTGGGATCAGCTGGAGCTAAGATTGACATTGAAATATCTGTAAAGAGTGTTGACCCTAAGCAAATTAATGCAAATGTTTTAATACCAGCAGGTTTATTTCTAAACTCTCGCTCTAAACCAATTGTAAAACCAATCAAGCATGCAGCTATTGATTTTAAAATTAAATCACTATTTAAATTAAATAAAATATCGTCCATCTGAAATATATAAGTGTTATACCTATTTTAAGTAAGTTTTAAACACTATATGATTAAAATAACTCAACACCTAAACAAGTTGATTATGGGACTGTTGCAAAACAGAAAAATCGATTGAATACGATGTCGCCAAAGGCATAAGATTTATAATTTATCGCCTGAGGAAGTGTAGCAGAGCTACATAACGAAGGTGAAAATTGTGAAGATTAAGAATTTCATGACAGAGCCATTATTTAAATAAATTATTGTTACTTACTTTACTAAAAAACATCGTTTATCTGATGCATAAAATGGCGTTTATTTTTATAAATAAATACAAAAATAAAGCTATCTAACTTTATTTACTTTAAAAAATTGGGTAGCTCTATATTATTTGAATGTTTGTGAATATTTTTTCTTAATAACTGTATAAATATCAATTAATTCATTTATTTCACTTAGTGATGATTTAATTTGCTTACCATCGATATTTTTATATTGTAATCGTTGCATATCAAAACTAAGCTGTTTTAAAGGTTTTGATACAGATCTAGCTAAAATTAAGGCCATAATAATTAAACCTAACGTTACAAGACCAATAATTATATAAAAAATAGTGACTGATGAAACCCGATTACTTAGTAACTGCTTAGTAGGTAAAATTGTCATTACTTTCCAATTTTTCCCAAAAAATGCAGGAAAATGAACAGCTGAAATTAAATAAAGTTCATTTTGATATACTAGTTTCACCTGCTTTGATTGATTAGGGTCTTGTTCATTTAGCGTTAGTAACTGCTGATATGCTTGTTTAATTAAATTATCACTATGCTGATTAACATGAAGAGGATTTACCTGCCCATCTTCTGCTGTTTTAAATACAATATCACCAGATTGAGCAACAATTTCATTTTTATAATTTAAAATCAATATTTTAGATTCATAATACTGTTTTTGTAATGATAAAAACTCTGATATCGCAGATAATTCTAAATCAACACCAAAAACACCTTGAAGAATGGTATTTTGATCATAAAAAGGAAATGATGCCGTAATACCGGGCTGATTCCCTGTATAAAACATATATAGATCTGTCCAAATTTCAGTCTCTTTTTCTTTTGCTTCGTAGTACCACGGTCTGGTTCTCGGATCAAACGATGATTTAGCTGTTTTAGTTGTTACTGCATCTTCGTATAAATTATAATCTTTTACTGTTTCCAAAGCAGTTTTTTGGATAATTGTTTTTGAACTCAATGATTTCTTTTCATTTCTATATATCATCATAAAATCGCCATTTTCTTTTGCAAGATAAATTCGAGCTAGCTGAGGATATGATTTGATTTGAGTTCTTAAATAGTTTTCTAACTGCTGAGAATTATTTATATCAATAACTAATTTTTCTGCTAAGTTACCTGAAATTTCAGATATCATAATTGCAGGTAATAAGTAATTTGTTGTTTTTTCAATAATCGTTCGATTAATTTGATCACTTAATTTTGTATTTAAAATGGTTTCATCTTGGTTAAAACGTGCCTTTAAGATAAAGAAAACCATACTTATTACAATTAAGTAGGTAACTAGTAACGACGTAACTATGAGACTAAAAATTGATTTATTTTTCATTGGATTACCACTAATTATAGGTATTATTTTTTAAAATTCAAAATTCAATTTTCTGTTATTTTTTGTTCAATATTTTTATTTCAACAAAACAGCTATCTTAATTGTTTTTCTATAGATAATCATCCCTCCAAAAAAAACATCAGTACTGATACTAGATTTAAGCACTTAATTTGGTAAATATTTAATCCCTTTAGAATCAATGATACACTTTAAACGACATATAAAACACAAAATTATGAAAAAAAAAATTATTGTTTTTAGTTTATTCTTTTTACTTGTCTTTCTTTTTTTGTATGCATTTCGTGTCATTGTCTCTCAGCAGCGTCCGTTAGCTGATCTCAGCTTTTTAACGCAATCCCAATGGGATGTATTAGAAAATGACCCAGGTATACGTTATCGTGGTAAAATTCAATATCAATTACGATGTTATAAATGCCATGGCTTTAATGGTGAAGGTGTGGATGCTGTTGGTCGGTATTATGGCGTTGCATTAAATGATGATCAATGGATTTATGGCAGTTCTCATAATGCTATTCTTAATGTTATTTATAATGGGGCGGGAGAAATGAAAGGATATGGAAAAAAACTTCTTTTATCTGATATTCATGCTATCACAGTTTATTTAAAAACTATCAATTTAGATAAGTAAAAAACTATTATTCTTGAATAAAAAATCCTACAAAGGGAGCATAATCATCATTACCAGCAAGTCCATGGTGATCAAAAATAGTGACATAATCAAACGTTGCGTGCCAATCTAACCGTCCTTGATCTGAAAAACGCACATTATCATGCTGAAACGTTCTATTTTCTTTAGCTAGCGAATAATTAAAATAAAATTCTGGTTTTTTTAAACTATAATGCTCTAAAACATCATTATTTTTAAAAAAGA
>PBEQ01000053.1 GCA_002719695.1 bacterium
AACTTACGATATAATTTTTTAACTAAGCAAAGGTACTAAAATCTGAATTCAACTCACCATCTTTTGGTTTCATTTTTTTATACTTATTTGGTTTATCATCCAAAATATTATGCATTCTTTTATTTAAATCATCTTCATCAGATAGAATGTTTCTGTCATTTTGAATTGCATTGTTTTTAATGTCTTTTGATTGAAAGCCATTATCAGAAATAACAACTAACGGAAGTTGCATAGGGACATTATTATCAATACGAAAACAATTAAATCCAGTAAATTCCTGCTCTTTAAAGCTAATAATGAAATGGTATCGCTGCTTAGTTGCGATGTCTGCTTCAGATGGATAAGGAATGCCGTTAGGATGTGTATGATAAACGCCATAATAGGTTAGTCCATGTTTATGAAAAAACGTATGAGCACGCTGGATATCTTCATTATGCAAAGTATAAACATCTTTGTTTACATCCCAATCTTTGTTAAAGGTTGGTAATATGGCTTGTATTTGTCCATTTTTACCACCAACAAACCCTCCTGTTTCATAAGGAAGGTTATCTAAGCCTTGCTTAATAAGCGTTTTATAATGTTTTTCTATTATTTCAAATTCATCAATTAACGGGTTCATTTACTTTCATTAATGAAATTAAATAGTTTACAGCATCGGTTGACATATCTAATAATTGATTTAAGTCATCTCGTGAAAATGATTTTTTTTCTGCTGTACCTTGTATTTCGATAATATTTCCTGATTCTGTCATTACGACATTCATATCTAAATCAGCATTAGAATCTTCTACATAGCATAAATCAGTGATTAAGCGTCCTTCTTGGGATCCTACACTCACAGCCGCAATCCACTCTTTAATGGGGTTTTGTGTAATTTTATTTTCTTTAAGTAAAAAATCAATAGCATCACTTAATGCTACCATACCCGCTGTAATTGACGCTGTTCTTGTGCCCCCATCCGCTTGAAGTACATCGGCATCAATATAGATGGTTCTCTCACCTAATGCTTCAAAATCTAATATGGACCGTAATGATCGACCAATTAATCGCTGAATTTCACTTGTTCTTCCAGATGGTTTACCTCGTGAAACTTCTCTTGAAATTCGTTGCTGAGAAGATCCTGGCAACATGGAATACTCTGCTGTCAGCCACCCTCTGCCCTGATCTTTTAAAAATTTTGGCACTTTTTCCTCAATCGAAGCTGTACATAACACAACGGTTTCTCCAACCTTTACAAGCACGGAACCAGGGGCATATTTTGTATAATTTCTAGTAAATGATACGGGTCTCATTTCATTATTATTTCGTCCATCAAAGCGGCTCATTTAAAATCTCCTTTTCAAATTCTTCTTCTTTTAAATCTTTTTCACTATTATTTCTTTCATCAATAATTTTACGCCCTCCCTCAATATTCTTTTCCAATTTTACTAGATTATTCTGCATTTTAGTAACAATTAACTGCAAATTACTTAAAATGTACTGAGCATACTCTTGTGCACCTTCTTTTATTTTTTTGGCTTTTTCAAGATCATTGCTAGTTTGTTCCTTAAGTGTTGCTTGATTTGGTGCTGAAGATAACTCACTTGTTGTATTTACCTGTATGTTCTGTTTAATCACATCATCAGATTGGATAACAGCTCGCATTTTATCAATAATAGCCATCACATCTTGTTCTTCTACCATTACTTTTTCAGTTAGAGGCACTTTTTTTCCATCAACAATTTCAGATTCTAAAGCATCTAACAATCCTAATAATTTACTCATTTAAGCCTTCCTTTTAATGCACTCGATACCTCATCAGGAACAAACGATGATATGTCGCCACCATAACGACATACCTGTTTAACAATACTTGAACTCAGATATGAATATTTTTCATCCGTCATAAAAAATATTGTGTCGATATTATTACCTAAACGCCTATTTGTTAATGACATTTGAAATTCATAATCAAAATCAGATACAGCTCTTAAGCCACGAATTATAGTTTGAAATGAATTATCAGCTGCATACTGCACTAGTAAGCCACTAAACGTATCAATCGTAACATTGTCTACTTGAACCACTTTTTTAATTAGTTTTTTACGCTCTTCAATAGAAAAAAGCGGATTTTTATCAGGATTATCAACAATTGCAATTGTTAGCTCATCAAAAATTTCAGATGAACGTTTAATAATATCTAAGTGGCCATATGTAATGGGATCAAAACTGCCTGGATAAAGTGCTTTTTTCTTCATTGATTTCCTTTTATTAACGTAATCATTTTTTGACCATATGTTACTTGTCTTAGTATTGAATATGACTCAAAATTTATTATCTTTTTTTTGTGTTCACAAATAATAATACCCTTTGATTTTAGTATATCAAAATCAAAAATAGCCTTCAACGCATGATCAAATAAGCTGCTTTCTTTCCAAGGAGGATCTAAGAAAATAAGGTCAAATTGTAATGATGTTTTCTTTAGAAAGGGTATTGCAGATCCTTTAACAACTTGAATATTATCTTGTTCTTCAATCCATTCTATATTTTTTTTTATATTTTCAATATCTTTATCAATAAAAACAACTTGGTTTGCGCCTCGTGATAACGCTTCTAAGCCTAAGGCACCTGATCCACAAAATACATCTAAAACATCAGCTTCTAAACATTCTTCATTAAGAATATTAAAGACACTCTCTTTTACACGATCTGATGTTGGTCTTACTTGCTGATTAATCGTTGCAAATAATCTTCTTCCCTTATATTTTCCGCCAATAATTCTCATAATTAATTTAAATGCTTTCCAATAATAGTATCACTAACGCTGTTCAACTGTCTCTGTAATGACTGATATAGAGCAGACTCTAATTTAGGATCTGTTGCTAAAACATGTTTAGCAACTTTTCTTGCTAAGAGTAAAACCTGTTCATCTCGCAATAAGTCGGCTAATTGAAACTGGGGGACTCCTGCCTGACGGGTTCCTAAAATATCGCCAGGCCCTCTAATTTCAAGATCATATTCTGCAATTTTAAATCCGTCTGACGTATCTGTAATGGCTTTAAAGCGTTTTTTTGCCTGTTCACTATTTGACTTGGATATTAAAAAACAAAACGCTGGTTTCCCCCCTCTCCCAATTCGACCACGTAACTGATGGAGCTGAGATAATCCAAATCTATCGGCATCTTGTATCATCATAATTGTGGCATTTGGAATATCAACACCTACCTCTATAACCGTAGTAGATACTAAAATTTGAGCTTTATTTTCTTTAAAATCATGCATAACATTCTTTTTTTCTTCAGGTTTCATCCGCCCATGAATTAAAGCAACCGTATAATCTTTAAAAATAATTTTAATCGATTCAAATCCTTCTACAGCCGACTTTAAATCAACTTTTTCTGATTCTTCTACCAATGGATATACAATATATAGTTGTTCTCCTAATTGTAATCGTTTTGCACATTGCTGATACACTTGAGGTAAAAACTCTTCCGATACCAATGACGTTTTAGGCCTAATTCTACCAGGAGGTAATTCATCAATAATCGATTTATCCAGGTCTCCAAAGCAGGTTAACATATACGAGCGTGGAATTGGTGTTGCCGTCATAAACAAACAGTGAGGATTGTGGGCCTTATCTTGCAATTTAATTCGTTGCATCACACCAAAACGATGTTGTTCATCAATTATAATAACCCCGCAATTAGATAAGGCAACGTAGTGTTCAATTAAAGAATGTGTTCCAATAATTATACACGGATCAGTTGCTTCTATAATATCAAGCGCAGCCTGCTTTTCTTGCTTCTTCATCTTGCCTTTAAGTAAGGCACATGGAATACCAAGAGAATCTAATAATTCTTTTATTTTTAAATAATGTTGCGTTGCTAAAATTTCTGTTGGAGCCATTAGCACGCCATTTTTCCTTGCTTCAATAGCGGCTAATAAGGTTACGATAGCAACATCTGTTTTCCCTGAACCAACATCCCCCTGAATTAATCGATTCATTGCAACTGGTTTTTTTAAATCAGCCATTATTTCTTCAATGACTCTAGCTTGTGCATTGGTTAAGGTATAAGGTAGTAATTGATAATAACGAGAAATCAACATGTTGCTACCAATTAAAGGGGCTGTTTTGGCAATGTTTTTATGATGAAGACGCTGATTTTCTAAGCGTAATTGATAAAAAAAGAATTCATCAAACACAATTCTATAACGCGCTTTTTTATAATTTTCTACCGATGTAGGATAATGAACTTCTGTTATCGCAGGTAATAAATCCATTAAGCTATATTCTTTCTTAATAACGTCACTGATGGCATCATCAATTAATGATTTGCCTACAAAAAAGGCCTGCTTGATAATCTCTCTCATCTGAGATTGATATAATCCTGCTGTTAAATTGTATATAGGAATAATAACGCCTGTATTTTTTTTGAGGTCATCACTGCTTCTGAGAAGTTCTGTTTCTGAAACATTAATTTGAGGCATATAGGTAAATAAATTTGTTTCTACCTTTCCTTTTACCAGTACTTTTAGCCCAGGTTTTAATACTTTGAGTAAATAGGGTTGATTAAACCAAACTGCTTTCATCCAATCTGAAGAATCAAATGTAACGGCTTCAATAACATGCAAACCTTTTTTAATCTTTTTATCACTTAATGACTCTATCGTTAAAACTAAGGTAACGTTATCACCACATTCAACGTCTTTAACACTGGGTAAAGTTCTTCTATCATCATACTCTCTAGGAAAAAAAACTAAACAATCTTTAAGGGTATATAATCCTAGTTTATTTAATAATTGCCCAATAACAGGTCCAACACCTTTAATGTATTGAACGTCTGATTGTAACGTTAGCCCCATTACGGATTAAAGATGTTCCACTGTTGTGATAGAGTGTCTAAGTGCCACTCTAATTGCTTTGTAGCCGTTGCTATTGTAAGTGTTTTGTCTAAGGTTGTTTTTCCAAGCGTTTTATAATGGACACTGGCATTCTCACAGTGAGCTAATACGGACTCTTTATTGTGAGTAGCTATAATATAACCACCGTTTTCAGAAAATAAGTCCGCTAAAATAGACTGAGAGTCTGATAAATTTATTGTTATTCCAACAAAAGAATTTCCTCGTTCTCCTAAAACCATTTCAATTAACGCTATCCAGGTGCCTCCCATAGAAATATCATGACAACTTTCAACTAGGCCATCTTGATATAAGTTTAAGATTAATTCATTTTGTCTTTTTTCATCAGCAAACCGAACCTGAGGAGCAACATTACAATAGTCGCTTAAAAATATTTCTAATTGTGTTTGAGAAAATTCCTCATAACGCTTGCCTATCATTATTAAATCTAAATTCGGTTTAAATAATTGGCTTGTTTTTGCCTGCTTTATATCTTGAATTTTACCAACCGAACAGATAACAGGTGATGGAACAACCGCATTTCCTTGCTTAGATTCATTATAAAAACTGACATTGCCAGAAATAATGGGAATAGGATCTGATTTATGAAAACTTAGCTGATTCGCAGCATCTCTAATTCCATCTACCCCTTGCTCAAAGTCAAAAAACACAGCTGGTTTTTCTGGATTACCATAGTTTAAACAATCCGTTAATGCTAACGGTGTTGCTCCAACGCTAATAATATTTCGAATTGATTCACTTACAGCATAAGCTCCAGCAGAATAAGGATCGGTATTGCCATATAAATTACTGTCCATTGATACCGCTAATCCCGCATTAGAATTAGGAATTGGCTTTATTACAACAGCATCTGCCTCACCCTGATAAATGACGGTATTACCTTTTACAGCATTATCAAAAAAACGATAGACATAGCGCTTGGATACATTTAATTTTGATTTTAAATATGCCGAACACACGTCTTTAAGTGTTTTATTATCTTTTAAAGACGCTTGCGTTTGAGCTTCCTTTTGAATACTCCGAGGTTCAGATTTTCGATCAGCATGTACCTCAGTTGTAATTGTGGCAACATCTAAATCACAAATACGCTCTGATTTATATGTAATTTGATATGTTTTTTGCTTTGTAACAACACCAATGCAACTTGCACCAGCATTTGGATGCAGGTTTGGTATTTCAAATTGCTTATTAAAAATATCTAAAATAGCTTGAGTATGAGTTGCCGGAACAGCCATTGCAAATCGTTCTTGAGTTTCAGAACAGGCAATAACTTCAGGCTTTAAACGAGAATCTGATACTAATACCTTATCTAGCGTTAACGAAACACCAAAACCACCCGCAACGGCTAATTCTGATGTTGCACAGGCAATTCCTCCTGCACCTAAATCTTTAAACCCAATTTCAATATCATTTTTTTCAACAAATGCTAAACAGGCCTTAATTGCTTCCACAAATACGCGCTTTAAAAAAGGATCATGAACTTGTACAGCACCTACATTTGTTTCTTTATTATCTTCATCCAATGTATCCGAAGAAAAGCTCGCGCCTCCAAAACCGGTTGCATCGGTTGGTTTACCAAATAAAATGATCTCATAGGGCTCATTTTCTGCTTGTTTTGGCACATAAGAGTGAATAATATTTTTTTCTTTAATTAATCCTAATGCCGCAACATTAACTAAACAATTGTCATTATAGCTGGGATGATACAGGGTTTCGCCCCCTAAAACAGGTACCCCAAGCGGATTTCCATAATCAGCAATTCCTTGAATGACTTTTTCTTCAATTTCTTCAACAAATCCATTATTAGAACCATTTTTGACACCAAAATGCAGAGAATTTAAAACGCCAATTACATCCGCTCCCATACAATAAACATCTCTAACACATCCCCCTACCCCGGTTGCAGCCCCTTCAATAGGTAAAATTTGCGATGGATGATTATGGGATTCATGCGAAATAGCAATACAATAACTTTCTCCATCATGCTCATGAAAGCGCACTATCCCTGAATCTTCACCAATTCCTAAGGCTACTGATTCAGCCTTAGTAGGTAAACGTTTTAGAATTGGTTTACTACTTTTATAAGAACAATGCTCAGACCACATTGCATCAAATATATAATATTCAACAGGAGAGGGGTCTCTCTTAAGAATTGCTTTTATTTCTTTTAAATCGCTTTCTGAAAGTGCCATGATTGATATATTAGTATAAACGAAGTGCTTTTAGAACAGTAGCTTATTTTTTGTAATAATCGTTTAGCGTGATTTTGGTTATTTAGAAATGTCAGGACTCATTAAAAGAGGTTAATCAATCTGAGGAATTGGGAGATCGTATTGCGATTTCTTGGTGAGGGTGAGTAGGATACTTACATTGACTATGCCTTTTTATTACAATATTTGTATCAAAATAAAAAAGGTGGACTCATAATCTTATCAGGTATTAGCATGGTTGCAAAATTAAATATCTTGAATATATCTACACAGAAAAAGATGTCCCCACAAATATTTCCCTATTTCTAAGTAGTATTATTGGACTAATTTTATACTTTATCTTTAGAGATGTTTACCTTTCTATAATATCTATCTTAATAGCATTTCTAATTATCAAGATCATTTGCCAATCCATTAAATCTACTCTTTCTAAATTAAATAATAAAAAGGCTATTCTTAATAAATTTTCTAATCATGAAATCGAGGCAAAAAAGCTTTTTATAAACGAAGGCACTGCTACCATTTTCTTTTCTGAAATCGATTATAAATATATGCCAGCACTTAAATCTTCAGAAGACAGAAAATTTGCTCGCACGTTTCGCGATCCAACTCTCAACCCTGATGCAGGTCCAATAGGAATTACCTTATCAGATAACATTTATGAGTTTTTCTTAAATTTAAAAAATAACTTTCTAGACGACTAAAAAACCAACTCCGAATAATCCATATATCCTTGTTTTTCATTTATCTCAATGATTTAGTTCCAAATATCGTCTGAATTAAATTAATCACAATTTAAAGAATTAAAATCAGGCTTATAAGTATTGGTTAAGTTTGTTGAAAAGTTGCTAAAACCATTAACACTACAAACATCCCAACGGCTTATATCTTGATTAAATGCACTGGCACCAGAAAACATAGATCTCATATTTGTTACATTAGAAACATCCCAACCGCTTATATCACAATTAAAGGTTGTTTTGTTTTTAAATAATTCAAACATAGTTGTAATCTGAGAGGTATCCCAATTATTAATATTACTACATAATGCCGGCGTATTTGCTTGGTAATAATGTGTTAACATTATTTTTAATTCATTTAACGTAGTAGGAACGTGTAAAGGGTTTGATCCAACTGCAAGCTCTTCAGTATCACTTAACCCATCATTATCAACATCCGTACCTTTAATACGGCCAATAATCGTTGTATTTTTTGTAACATTAAGTTCATATGATCGTTGTTTAAAATTCGGTGAATGCTTGTATGAATGATCCCTACCTTGCTTTGCTTCTAAATCACCCATTCCTATAAAACATGTTAATATTAAACTTACAAAGATATTTATTACTATAATTCTTTTCATTTTTTCTCCTTTAACTTTTTATTACTTAAACAGATAAATTATTTATTAAATTCTTTTATTTTTTTAATGTGACAAAACAAAATTACCGGGTGTCGGTGTTCTTATCATGTTATCTAGGGGAAATTAAATATTAGAATGTAGTCACAAAATAATTACTAATAATTGATACTAATTTTCCCTAGACTAGGGAAATATCCATATTGAAAAAAGCAGGCGGTATCCAACCCCAGATAACAGCACCTGTACAGACTTTGTGCTTTCTTATTAGTTGTGATTGTTTATAGTTTTCTTTTGTTAGCATAATCGTTTCTTCTTTATTAGATCCTTTTTATTTATTTTTAAAAACACCGCGTATCGGCGTTCTTATCAAGTTATCTAGAGGAAATTAAATGTTAGAGTATCGTCATAAAGTCTTTCTAAAATTAGGCACTAATTTCCCCTTGATCAAAGAAAATCGTTGAAACATAAATGATGCTGGCTTTTTCCAATTCCAGCTTACGTTACCTTTGGTAAAATAATTCCAAAGTTTATTTCGAGTATTTGAATAATATTCTTTTGTTATCATTGTCTTATTCGTTTTAGTTTATAGCTTTTTTGCCTTTTTATTAGGTCTATACTTTATTAACGATTTTAATCTTCAAAAAATTTCAGTTATTTTTAAAACCATCTTAAAAACCAACTCCGAATAATCCACATAGCCTTGTTTTTCATTCATCTCAATGCTTTGGTTCCAGATATCGTCTGAATCAAATTCATTGCTTTATCTCCTTTTTTAGAAATATTTTTTTCAAGTAATAATATGGCCAACTCTATATTCTTTTTATATCCTGCAAAATTTTGAGGTGAGCACCCATTCTTATTCCTAGCATTTACATCCGTCCCTTTTTCAAGTAAAAATGTGACCAAATCTGTATTCTCATGCATTACTGCAAAATGAAGAGCTGTTTCTCCATCCTTATTTGTAGCATTTACATGCACACGGGTAGACCTTCTTTAATTAGGGTTGTTGCAGTGGGATATTCATTTATAGAGTTTTTGCATTTAAGCTTATACCCCTCTCCTGTTACATTCTCTACTCGCACAAGAATGCCAAACTCTTTATATTGTTTTAAAACCTTGCTTGCTATTTAAAAAACTGTTGGTGATAATTGTCTATGCATATTAATTCTTTTTTTTTCTTATTATTGATACCTATCCTAAAAAGTTGCTCATCATAAAACCATACACTACTATAATATAAGAAAAAATGTCCCAATAATGTTCTAAATCACGAAAATCGTCCCACGTGGGGACCTTGGAAATCAAGTTTGTATTCATTGTAAAACTTGGCACAAAACATTACTTTCTTTTTTTTCCCACCCCCTATTGATATACTATAAACCATGTATTATTCCAACATCTTTGTAGATCTTAATCAATTTAGAAAAATAAAATGAGCACTCCTATTTTGTTAAGTGTTGTATCGCCTATGCATAATGAAGAAGCATGTGCAGAAGAATTTTTAAAACGCGTATATGATACCTGTCTATTACTAAACTGTTCTTTTGAAATTATCATTGTTGATGATGGCTCTACAGATGCTACGTTATCTATTTTACAAACGTCTTCTATTCAACACTTACATGTCTTAGCTCTAACACGAAACTCGGGCCAAACCGCTGCAATGTATGCAGGAATCCAGCATTCTAAAGGGGATTATGTAATTATTATTGATAGTGATCTCCAAAATCTACCAGAAGAAATACCATTACTCTTAGACATTGCAAAAACAGGTATTGATTGTGTATCTGGTGTTCGTCAAAATCGAACAGAAACATTTGTAACACGTAAAATTCCTAGTAAATTAGCTAATTTTTTATTACGTCGTATCACAGGGTGCCCCACCAAGGATATGGGTGGCTTTAAATGCATTACTGGTGATCTATTACGTGATATCCCCTTACGATCAGGTCAACATCGTTTTTTACCTGCCTTAGTTTGGATTCGTGGGGGCAGTGTTAAAGATGTGGCTGTTACAAGCGCGCCTCGTACAACAGGAAAAAGTCATTATGGTTTAGCTCGTGTTTTAGATGTGCTATTTGATATTATTTTATTATGGTTTCAATATTCATTTAAACAACGTCCCATTTATCTGTTTGGTTACATTAGTTTATGGATTTTTTTACTAGCATTTGGACTCTTATGTTATGTATTCTATGAAAAATTTGTTATTGGTATTGATATGGGTACCAGACCCGTATTTTTCTTTTCATTAATTGGTGTCTTATTAAGTTTCTTTTGTCTAGCTTTTGGATTTATTTTAGAAATTTTATCTAATGTACTTAATAAAGTTACAGATACAAAGCCTTTTCGAGTAAAAAAATAACATGTTGTTTGTTAAGCTATTTTTTCTTTCTAAGCATTAAGTTACGAATATAAATTAACATATTTAAGCTAAAACCTGCTGTAAAAATAATATCTTGAATATGAATTGAATAGGCTAGTAATAATGCTGATCCTAATAAACTTAAATACCAAAATGAGACTGGAAACACACTCTCTTTTTTATATTCAGAATAAATCCACTGAACAATAAAACGGCCTCCAAATAAAATTTGTCCTAAAATACCTATTATAAACCAAAACGATACATCGAAAGAAAACATTAGCTTATTATATCACGATACATATTTACAGACTTTCAATACGTTAATATTGGTCAAAAAATGCCATTAATTCTGTTTGATCTGTTTTGGGTAATGGCTTGTTATAATTTGCAACAAATACTTCATTCTTTTCTGATTTATTGTAAATCTTTAGATCACACAAGCCTTTTTCATCATGTTTTTTTACCATTGAAATATACTCATTTAGAAAATCTGATTTTAAAAATGATAATTTTGAATGAGTAGGAAAAATAATTGTAAATGGCTCTGATTCTAAATAAGGAACTCTATTATGCCCATGACTTAATGTGAAGGGATGAATATTTCTATATTTTATAAATAAATCAAAGATAGCCTCTGAAACATAAATATGATCACCTACCTTAATTGTTTCTCGTATATTTATTGCTGTATTTCTGATTTTGTGAGCAGCAGGGTATGTTAAAGAATCATAGGCTATCCGAAAATAAGGGTTTTTAGCTATACAAAACAAAAACATAATCACTAAACATGTTTTTAGATAACGCCTATGGCCCTTTCTTTCAATCTTAAAACGAGAGTTTTCTGTTACTGTTTTTAATAACAAATAAAAAGTAGCACAAAATAGAATTGTTGTCGGAAAATCATGAGTATGAGCTCCTAAAAAAAAGGCTGAATAAACTCTATGTCCGCCCACTAAATAGATTCCATAAGCGGGTAATGTATATAGCAATGCCTGGGGTCTAAAAAAAACAAAAAACCCCATTGCTAAATAGGCTCTAATTAACATCATTATTTTTTCCCCTACGTAATCAAATGGTTTAAAGGAATCAACACTGTGCTGCATCACACCTTCTGTAAATCCAGGAATTACCACAAAATAAATTGTAAAACCTATCATTAGCCCCATTCCTACTATCAATGACCCAAGTTTCCATTTTTGGTGCTCCACAATTAAAAACATCCCTAAACAAATCCATACTAACGCTAAATTCTCTTTAAAAAATAATATTAATATTAACGGTACCCACATGGCTCGATATGATTTATTCATTGCAAACATAAACGCTAAGATAATAAAAGGAAGAGCCAAAGCTGTCGCTTGATTTCCAGCATACATAGCTGTAATCAAGACATCATGAATGAGCCATAATACAGGAATAGCAAAGGCTAATGTTTTTAATCCAAATTTTTTACCATAATATAAAAATATTAAAGGACAACTTGCAAACGCTATCACCTTTGCGATATGAATAACAAGCATTGATTTCCAAATATAAAAAAATGGGGCTAATAGCAATAAAATAGGTCTAAAATGATTTACAAATGGATGTACGCCTCCATTTAAAAATTTATCAATATACTCTCCATATAGCGCCCAATGCAAAACAGGCTGAACATGTAAAGCTGTATCCCAAACTCTAAATCCTAAAAAGAAATAGCCACAAATAGCATGAGTTAACCATCCTCCAACAATAACAGTGAATGTTATCCAAAAAATTTTTTTATCTGTAAAAATTTTAAAGAGATTCATTGCGCACAACTATATCAAACACTTAAATTTACTGACAATGTTTTTTGTTAAGCATTAAACTTTCGTTATATATTTTTTTATCTTTCTTGACGAAACATATCTCTATCATTACTATTTTCTAATCTTTTTGTTTTTTATCAAAATAATTGAGGGAATCATTGCACTTTATTACTAGTTTTATTATTTTAGTTCCTTTTTGGTTTTTGATGTCAGGTAAATTTGATATGTTTCATATTGCACTTGGAATTATTTCCTTGCTTATTGTATCGATATGGTCTGGTAAACTTTTAATTCAATCTTCTAAAAAATCATTTATAACAAGATTAAGTGAAATCATTAAATTTATTCCTTACATAGGTTGGTTATTAATTGAAATTATAAAATCTAATATTCATATTATCGCTGTTTCTTTATCGCCGAATATTCATACCAAAATTAATCCTCAGATCATAACATTTAAGACTAAGTTAAAACATGATATCTCAAAATTCATTTTAGCAAATTCGATTACATTAACTCCAGGAACCGTAACCATACGTGTATCTAAAGATAAGTTTATGGTACATGCTTTAACAGACAAAGTTGCGGTTGGTGTTCCTGGTGATATGGAAAAAAAGGTTGCCATGATATTTAATGAGAGAATTTCATCATGATTACATTTTTTTATGGCGTAGGTTTGTTTCTTATTCTTAACATGCTATTAGTATTTGTTAGAGCTATTAAAGGTCCAACTGTTATTGATCGCTTGTTAAGTATTAATGTGATTGGAACAAAATGTATTAATTTAATTATTATTGCAGGATTGATTTTTGGAAGATTAGATATGTTTGTTGATATTGCAATTGGTTATGGATTACTTAATTATATTGCTGCAGTGACAGCTGCGAAATTTTATCATCATAAAAAAACCATTGTTGTAGACAGCGGAGCTTCTTCATGATTATCGTTTCTATAATTTTAATACTTTTAGGTTTGTTCTTTTTCTTTGGCACAACGATTGGTATGCTTCGTCTACCAGACTTCTACTCCCGATCTCATGCTGCGGGAAAAGCTGATACGCTTTCTACTATTTTAATAACATTAGGATGTGCTGCATATTACTTGGACTACTCCCATTATGATTTAGCTTCATTTAATGTGGTATTTAAATTGTTTGTTATTATCGCGTTTGTTTTTATTGGTAGCCCAACGGCTACACATGCCATTATGGATGCAGCTGAATCTGCAGGTGTAAAATATTGGTCAAAAAACAAGGATAAATCATGATTATTGGATTTGATGTAATTTGTTTGTGTCTTATTTTACTATGTGCAATCTTGGCTTTGTATATCAAAGACTTAATGGGCGCTGTTATTGTTTTTGGGGCTTATAGCTTTTTAATGTGTATTGTTTGGGCTTGTAATGCAGCCATTGATGTTGCATTTACGGAAGCAGCTGTTGGAGCTGGCGTTGGTACAGTATTTTTGGTTTCAACTGTTTATAGTACAACACGTGTTGATTCATTTAAAAAAAATCGCTTTATAACACAGCTTTTAATGTTCTTTGTTGTTTGCATTGTTGGAAGCTTGTTATTACTTACCGTTACCGACTTACCAGAATGGGGTGATGGAAATGCTCCAGCAAATGCCCACCTCTCGTCTTACTACTTAGAAAATTCTATTGATGATACGCATGTTCCTAATGTTGTTACTAGTGTTTTAGCTGATTATAGAGGCTTTGATACGATGCTTGAAACCTGTGTTGTGTTTATTGCTTTTATCGCTATTTTTGCAATTTTAAGGGTACGTAAATCACGAACAAACAATGATGAAACTAGCAAAATTTTTGAATTATTGGTTCCTTCATATCAAAAAGTAGATAGTGTCATTATTAAAACAGCAAGTCATTTGATGATTCCCTTTATGCAGTTATTTGCTCTCTATGTTGTTGCTCATGGTCACTATAGCCCTGGAGGAGGATTTCAGGGTGGTGTTATTTTAGGAGCTAGTTTAATTTTATTAGCTATCTCATATGATTTTAAAAAATCATTAAATTATCTTTCTGAAAAAAAAGTTATTTTGTTAGTCGCCTTAGGTGTTTTAATTTATGCAGGTATTGGTGTTATTTGTTTATTCCTTGGAGGCAACTTTTTAGACTACAGTGTATTAAGCAAAATTTTACCAGCAACAGATTCTATTATGGCTCGATCGCATGCTATGCTTGGTGTTGAAATTGGGGTTGCCCTAACAGTAATGGTTAGTATGTATGGAATTTATTTGTGTCTGTCATCTAATGGACGATTTGATAAGGGATTATAAGTATGGATTATATATTAAACCATTTTAATTATATTATTGTTGTGATTATCATGATGTTGGGGTTATGGGGGATGTTATCACTCAGTAATTTAGTTAAAAAACTAATTAGTATGGCTATTTTTCAAACAGGAATTATTTTATTTTATATTTCAATGGGAGCTAAAAAAGGGTCTAGTATTCCTATTATCAAACAAGCTTATGATGACCATCACCATCCTATCCATCAAACGATCAATCATATCGATTATGCCAATCCATTAACACAAATTTTAATGTTAACAGCTATTGTAGTAGGTGTTGCAACATTGGGACTCGGTTTAGCATTAACGCAACGCGTTTACAGTGAGCATAAAAGTTTAAATGAAGATGAAATTCTGGAGTCATTATCATGATTGATCAGGCACCAGCACTTATTGTTGTTATACCATTACTAGCCGCTCTTTTTATTACGGTCATTGGTGTTTATAAACCTCGTTTGTCTTGGATTTTAACTGTATTAACATTTGTTATAACAAGTATTTTTACCATTATCACTCTTAAACAAGTCGTTGTTATTGGACCTGTTTATTATATGTTTGGTAACTGGCCAGCTCCTTTTGGAATTGAGTTTGTCATAGATCATCTTAATGCACTTATTATTGCTATGATTTCTATTGTTGCGTTGCTAGTTGCAATTTATTCAAAACATGATGTTAAGAAAGAATTAGGTGATAAAATTCCTCATTTTTATTCATTATTCACCTTGCTAGTTACAGGCTTATTAGGTATTACTATGACAGGTGATGCTTTCAATTTATATGTATTGCTAGAAGTATCTGCACTTACTAGCTATGCCTTGTTAGCACTAAGTAAAGGACGTGCTTACATTGCAACGTTTAATTATCTTATCATGGGAACTATTGGAGCTTGCTTTTACTTATTAGGTGTCGGTTATTTACTAATAAATACAGGCTCTTTAAACATGGCTGATATTGCCACTATTATAAATGCTAATACGTATTCTTATGCGGTTCTAGCAGCATTTTTATTTATAATGATTGGCATGTGGACAAAAATGGCCTTGTTTCCATTACATGGTTGGCTACCTAATGTTTATACCTATGCGCCAACATCTACCAGTTGTCTTTTGGCACCACTAATGACAAAGGTATCTGTTTATGTCATGTTAAGAATGATGACGTCTGTTTTTAATTATGACTATATTTTTAATGTTTTGCAGTGGCAACAGGTTATTGTAGCATTAGCAGTTTTAGCTATTTTAGCTGGATCCATTTTAGCCTTTCGTCAGGACAACCTTAAACGAATGTTAACGTATTTAATTGTAGCTGAAATTGGTTATATGGTAGGCGGTGCCTGGCTAGGAAATGTCAATGGCTTTACAGGAGCATCCTATCATATTATTGCGGATGGGTTTATGACTCTTTGTTTATTTTTAGCAATAGGTTGCATTATATATAAAATTGGAGATTCTTCATTAGCTTCTATGAAAGGAATATTCAAGAAAATGCCATTAACAATGGTTGGATTTTTAATTGGAGCATTCTCTATGATTGGAATACCTCCTACCTGTGGATTTTTTAGTAAATGGTATTTGCTTTCAGGTGCTTATGAGGCTGGAGCTTGGCCATTTTTCGTTGCTCTATTAGTATCAAGTTTAGTAAATGCAATCTTATTTTTCCGAATTATTGAAGTAGGTTATTTTCACGCACTGCCTGAAGAAGAGCCAAATCATAACCATCCAAAACATAAACGTGATGAGGCGCCACTTTCTATGATCATCCCCTTACTAACTACAGCCGGATTATTAATTGGAATCGGTATTTATACAGCCGACATTGTAACATATCTTATTCGACCGTTTATTAATACGTTTTTATAATGGATAACTAATTATGCAAACTTTTACATCATTTTTACCGGCAGCTATCGTTTTAACATCGTTTATAGGATCGGTTGCTGTCTTTTTTACTAAAAAGAATCAAAATTTACGAGAAGTTTGGACCTTTATTACAGCAGCTATTAACATCGTTTTGCTATTTCGTATGGCTAAATGGATTTTAGCCGGTAATACCTATACGTATCATATTGCAGAAGTGCTACCAGGTCTTCCCTTGTTTTTTAATGTAGATGGATTTGGTATGTTATTTGCATTTGTTGCAGGATCGTTATGGATTGTAACCTCGCTATATTCTATTGGGTACATGAGACCGCTCAAAGAACATGCTCAAACACGCTATTTTGCTTGTTTTGCATTAGCTATTTCTGCAACCATGGGAGTTGCGTTTTCAGGAAATGTCTTAACTATGTATGTATTTTATGAAATTTTATCATTATCAACCTACCCTCTTGTAACGCATCATCAAGATAATGAAGCTCGGGGTGGAGGTAGAAAGTATCTTACATTTTTACTAACAACGTCGATTGGATTTGCATTACCGGCAATGATTATTACCTATTTAAATACAGGCACTCTAACATTTTCCAATGCAGGTATTTTTTCTCAAACAGCCGATCCTACCTTATTACTTGTTTTACTATTATTATTTTTATTTGGTTTTGCAAAATCTGGGATTATGCCATTTCATGTTTGGCTTCCCGGAGCCATGGTAGCACCAACACCTGTGAGTGCCTTATTACATGCTGTGGCGGTTGTAAAAGTAGGGGTATTCTGTGTTCTAAGAATATTAACAGGCGTTTTTGGAATTGATTTACTTTCATCAACATCACTCAGCACAGTAGTATGTGTTATTGCCAGTATTACTGTCATTGTTTCATCATTAATTGCGCTAACACAAGATAATTTAAAACGTCGGTTAGCATTTTCGACTGTAGGACAACTATCATATATTGTTTTGGGTGCAGGAATTGCAACTATGTATGGTGTTATGGGTAGTATGACTCATATTGCAATGCATGCATTTGGAAAAATCACCTTGTTCTTTTGTGCGGGAGCAATTTATGTAGCAACTGGAAAAAAATATATTTCACAAATGGTTGGCTTAGGAAAACAAATGCCAATTACTATGATTGCATTCTTAATTGGATCTATGAGTGTTATTGGACTTCCATTAACAGGCGGTATTATTAGTAAATGGTATATGGTTTTGGGTGCTATGGACTCAGGTAGAATATGGATTTTAATCGTCTATTTAATTAGTTCTTTATTAAATGCCGCATACTTTTTTCCTATTGTTTATAATGCATTTTTTTGTAAAGAAGAAGATTCTCAGTATCCTAATAAAATTAAGGAAGCTCCACTACCCGCTCTAATTCCTCCCGTACTAACAGCTATTGGAACCTTTCTATTATTTATTTATCCAGAGTTATTTTTAAACTTTGCAAAAGTAGCAGTGGGAGTTTCTAAATGAGCCAATCTCTAAATAATGAATTTTTTGAAAAAGAATCTACTAAAAAGCTTTTATGGAGAGTACTTTGGGGGCTTTGTATTTTTTTCTTATTTATTGAATTATTTGTTGAAAGGCATGGTCATTTTGGTGATCATAGCATTGATTCATATTTTGGATTTTATGGCTTATTAGGATTTTTTTCATGCCTAATTTGTATTGTATTATCCTTGATTATTGGTCGCTTTATTAAAGTTAAGGAAGAGTATTATGATAGAGATATTGTTTAAATCTAACCCCGCGTTTTTATTTTTATTCGGTGCTTTGCTAATCCCTTTTTTAAAGGGTCATATTAAAAATCTTTTTGCAATTAGCATTCCTGTTATTGCATTTTTTACCGTTCATCATCTAGATCCAGGAACCATAAAAACGCTTTCTTTTTTACATTACGATTTACAAATTTTACGTGTTGATAAACTTAGTAAGGTTTTTGGTTATATTTTTACAATAAGCTCTTTTGCAGCGTTTATTTACGGATTTTATCAAAAAAAATCATTAGAATTTATTAGTATTCTAGTTTACGTAGGAAGTGCAATTGGTGTTGTCTTTGTTGGTGATTTATTTTCATTGTATATGTTTTGGGAATTAATGGCTGTATTTTCTACTTTTTTAATTTTAGCTAAAAAAACCACCTCATCTATGGGGGCTGCGAAACGATATATATTAGTTCATATCGCAGGAGGGCTAATTTTATTAGCTGGTATTATTTTACATATAAGCGAAACAGGAAGTATCGATTTTGTGCATTTTACAACACAAAGTTTAAGTACATACCTAATATTAACTGGTTTTTTAATTAATGCAGCTGCGATTCCCTTTTCATCGTGGTTACCTGATGCCTACCCAGAAGCTACCGTATTAGGAGGTGTTGTTTTAAGTGCTTATACATCCAAAACAGCTGTTTATACTCTGGCAAGAGGGTTTGCTGGTTGGGATATATTAATTGGCATTGGTTGTGCAATGGCTATCTACGGTGTGATTTATGCCTTGTTAGAAAATAATATGAGACGATTATTAGCATACAGTATTGTTAACCAAGTAGGTTTTATGGTCTGTGTAGTTGGTATTGGGACACCACTTGCTTTAAGTGGTGCAGCTGCGCATGCATTCTGCCATATTATTTACAAATCCTTATTATGGATGTCGGCTGGTAGTGTTATTCATCAAGTAGGCAAGACAAAATTTACTGAACTTGGTGGCCTTTACAAAACAATGCCTTTAACACTTTTATTTTGTATTATTGGCGCATTAGCAACATCTGCACCACTAACAATTGGCTTTATTTCTAAAACAATTATTATTTTAGCTGCGGAGTATGAACATTTGGTTATTCCATGGATAATGTTAGAAGTAGCATCTGCTGGTGTTTTCCTACTAGCTGGTATTAAATACCCGTATTTTGTATTCTTTAATAAGGATCAAGGCTTAAGACCCAAAGAAGCTCCAAAATCAATGTTGTTAGCGATGGGCTTTTTATCATTTTTATGTATCTTTTTAGGCTGCTTTCCTGAGTATCTTTATAATATCCTACCAAATGCGGAACTTGTTAAAGCTAAAATGTCTTATACATTTTCTGATATATATATTCATCACTTTTCTAAAGTTGTTACAAAAATGCAAATGCTTATGTTTTCTGCATTAGTCTTCTTTTTATTCTTGCCTTTATTAAAACGATCTAACACCATTTCAATTGATTTTGACTGGTTTTATCGTAAAGGAGCAACTCTTTTTTACAAGACCATGGATAAGCTATTAAACACCTTAAATACCATCACTACGACAGCTGTTAATCGTAACCTTCTGCCCTCAATTTATAAGATAGCCTTATCAGTTCCTTTAGTTATGTTAGTGATGCTTAATCGTGTTATATTTCTATTTAAAAAATCATCACCTAATATACTAGTAAGTGAAAAAAATCGAATTGAGATGCACCTGAAAGCAGGTAGTTTTCCTATTGGAATTTCAGCAATCCTAACATTAGTATTGTTTGCAATTTTATTTATTTTGTAAGTAATGTTGCTCACAGAAAATATCGTTAAGACATTTCTTTTTGAGCACCTTTCATATAATTAAATTCTTTTAAAAACCAAAATGATAGTTTGTGTAACCATGATATAGGTGTCTTTTTAAATTGGTTTTCAAAAAACTTATAAATAAAAGATGATTGCTTAAGACGAAAAAAAATTGCTAAAGATATAGGATTAAACCCTAGAAACCATTTTAATTCAGGATGTAATTTTAAAAATAATATTGCAGACTCACCCTTTTTAATATTTCGTTGGATTTCATCATCTTTACTAATAACATGGTAGTGATAATTTACAGATGTTTTTAAATAGTACAAAGGAATTTTTTGTTGTGACAAGCGGTATCCTAACTCAAGATCTTCCCAACCATACCCTACAAATAGCGAATTAAAGCCTCCTTCTTTTTCAAATAAAGCTTTGGGTAAAGAGACATTTCCTGTTAAAAAATAATACCATCCTAACCGACTCATATGCTTTGGAAATGTAGCAACTTGAGGAATTGCATTATCAAGATTTAAAGGACGATCTAATGATGATAAGTTCCAAGCTAATCCTTGAAAACAACAAGGCTCGTTTGATTCATTATGAGCATCAATATGACCTTGGATAAAGGTCTTATCAGGAATCATGTCAGAATCTGTAATAAGTAAGATCTCTCCTTTTGCAAGTTTTACTGCATTATTTCTAGCAATAGCTTTTCCCATATTTTCTTGAATTTTATAGGTAAAGTTAAATCTTGGCTTATATGATTTTAAAAATTCATTCGTACCATCTGTTGATGAAGAATCTACAATAATAACCTCAAATAAATCAAACGATGTTTGTACCGTTTCATACGTAGGTAAAACAATCTTTAGTATGTCACACTGATTAAAACTTCCAATGACAATACTTATTTTAGGAGTTGCTTGGTTCATACTTGTTTTGGCTCAAACGTTGCGCTGTTTGTAAATAATAATCTAGTAACTCTTTGATAGATGAAAATGATTCTGTTTGATTTACTAAAACAGGTTCTTTATCTATTTTTAAAGCAATGAATTTTTTAATGCTTTCTATCCATAATGTTTGTGGCTCAGATAACGTATGAATTACAGTAACATCGGTTACACAAAACTGCTTTACCCACTTTGAAATCTGTGTTTTCTTGGCCAAAAAAATATCACTATATAAATTACTTAATGTATCTTTTACAATAGGTTTTGTAGTACATAAAAACCATCTAATATTTTCTTGATTTAATAATGTAATAATACTTGGCAACGTGGTTTCAATGATCTCTTCATTGCTTAGATCATCTAATAAAATCGCCACTGTACCACTTGTTTTAAACCAATAATATAATTGATTTTTAGGAAAAGTCTCTTGTTCAGTAATAAATGTTGTTGCACTAAAAACATCATTTGCAGTTATTGATGTTAAACAGTAATCTTCTTCACAGTTTTGTTTATAAGTATGGCATATTAAATCGCATTTTTGATTATTTTTAATAACAACATGGTTGGTGCCAAAGGGTCCCCATCGAAATGGTTTTATATATTTGGTTGGTGATATCGATATTACGGGTCGCTTACATAAGGTTGCCATATGAACTGGGCCTGTTTCTGCGCCAATAATGCAATGACACCCCTTAATTAACCCAAACAGTTGCTCTACTGTTGTTTTTGATACTAAATTAATAGGATTAGTATGAGTAAATTCCATGATAACCTCAGCAATATCTTGCTCTAAATCTGATCCTGTTATTACCACCTGAAGAGATGTTTTTGTTTGAATTAAATCAATTAATTTTGCGTAATCTTGTGCTGACCAGCCACGATTACCCTCGCCGTAACTTGGATGAATTACAATATACCCATTTTCTATTGCTTGAGGTGTTAGTAAAGTTGCTACTTCCTCTTCTAATTTTTCTTCAAATATAAACTCCGGGTGTTTAAAAGGAACGTTTTCATTTAAAAATGGCTCTAACAAGCGCATTTGTTGCTCAATTTCATGCTTAGTGAAATCATGCCATGAAATCGGCACTTTTTTAGAAATAAATCGGCTTAATATTAAGTTATTGGCATCGCCAACCCTATTTTTAATTCCAGCTAAATATGCTCCAAACACGTACAAAGGATCCATATGAGCAAAGAAAATATAATCAAAGGATTGTTCGTTTAATGCTTCCGTTACTTTTTTAATCAATGTTAATGATGACACTCGAAATTGTTGTCGATAATCAATAAGGACATGATCAACTGTTGATAACCGACTTACGACAGGATACGTTAATTCACTTACAATAACGGTAACCTCTGATGATGGCCATAACGTCTTTACAGCATGAATCATAGGACACGTTAACAACACATCTCCTAACTTATCATTTCTAACAATACAAATTTTACTATCGTCCATATACCTGAGTTTCCTTTAAAAATTGCATTCCTTCAACTAAATTTTCAATTGGTACAAATTTATAATATGAATTTTTTATCCATTTGATCGATCGCAAGTTGCTCCTAGTTTGAAATAATACCCATTTTTTAACTTTAAAAGAAGGTGTTAACCGGTCACAAAAAATAGTGGTTACAGAACTATTTGTAAGTCTTTCTTTAATTTGTTTTAAAACCATACGATCCTTTTTTCCTTCATGTAATAAAGGAATGATCCACTCTTTAAAGTTATAATTTTTTTCTTCCCATTGATGATGATCATCGGCATCAAAAAACAACATTGCTGTTGGGTGTTGAATTAAATAATGCAATCCCCATAACTGTTGTGTCGATAATTTAATGTTTAAGTTAACGTCATAGATTAAATCCGAAAATAATAAATAAGCACTATCCGCTAATTTAAGAATGTCTTTGTTATCTAACTGATCAACATCGCGAATATTACAGCATTTTAAATAGTTTACCCAGCAACTATCATCAAACGTTAGCTTTTCATTAGCTATAAATAAAAAAATTGGTTTTTTTAAAAATGTTGCAATTTGTTCATTATCTTCTGAACAACCAGCATAAACATCGGCTGCGTTGATTAAATGAATGGTGTCATAAAAGGATGTATTTGTTGCATTTAACCATAAAAAATCTGTATGATTTATATCAACATCAAAAGGTGATTTAAACATTATACTGACAGACTCTGTTTCAAGAATTTTTTTTATCCATTGCTTAAAAAACACTTTTTTTGCCAAGGAAATATTTTTTTCATTCATTGAAAGAAATAAAATGGTCTTATTTTTATCTAAATTTCGAATAATTTTTTTTATCGCTTCATCTTTTGGTAAATCAGATATAAAGTCATCTTTTCTTCTTTTTATAAAGAGATTCTCTAAAATTATATTTGCATCATGATAGTAGAGCCATTTACCCGAGTTTCTAAAACGTTTAATAAACCGTTCTTTTTTACAAGGTTTTAAAATTCGTTTAGAATCTTTTTTTGATTTAGTGACCAATACTTTGCTTACTCCATCCCATGTAATATCGGCACCAATATCCTTGTCTCTAAGATAAGCATTAAACTCTTTTTTGTTATAAAATACTGGAACGAGCTTATACTGATCAAAATAAGGTTTTACAGAAGGATCTGCTAAACAAACCAGATTTTTAGTAAAATAACGAGCTTGTAATAAATAAAGAATGTACCATGCATAAATCAGGTGAGTTTCTTTTAAATCTTGAAAATTTAGACATATTAATTTCATATGTTCATGTTCTTTTATAATGTGTACATATTTTTTTTCTAAATGTATAGTTTAAACTAAATTAAATAAAATTAAAATGAATCCATTTTAATTTCTCAATGATTAGCAACGCGAGGATATTGTGCTAAATGCAAGTCAAATAAAACGATTAGACCATCTAAAATCCTTAAGCAACCCGTCCATTCTTGTTCAACGAGCAGATCGCTTGGGAGATGCGATTTTTATCTCGCCTGTTATTGAACAGTTACATGAGGTTTTCCCAAATGCAACAATAAACCTACTAACATCGTCAGTTGGTTGTGAGCTTTTTTATCACCATCCATATATAAAAAGTATTCGCATATGCCGCAGCGAGGTTTTAACAGATTGGGCTTCGTGGTTTCAAGAAGTTCAATTTTTAAAACAACAGGGATATGATGCGTATGTCAGTTTATGGAATCATCCTCGTTTAGCATGGCTAGGGTTTGCTGCTAATATTCCTATTCGATGTGGAGACTCTTCATCATTAATTCTTGCTATTTGTTATAACCATTCCGCTTCTCTACCTTGGGCGAACGCAACCTATCACCAAACTCATTATAATAGCTTGGTGTTATCAGGATTAGGAATTAAGAAGCACTCTGTAAATCGTTCAATCTATCCCGATCCTGCTTCATATCAAGCGCAGTATGAGTATTGGAAGCAAGTAATTTCATTAGAAAAAACGGTTGTTATTTTATGTGGGACAGGTGGTAGTAGCGATCCTATCCCATCACAATCTATTATTGAATGGTTAACAACCTCTAATCATCTTCATTCCTATCATGTTATTTTAGTGGGTCAACTTAATCATAGTGATCCATTAACATCCTTTAGTTCTAACAATGTTTGGAATAAAATCAATCAAACAACATTAGCTGAACTTATAACCCTTATTGATTTAGCAGATGTTGTTATTGGTGGGGATACAGGGCCCTCTCATATTGCCTCATTTTTAAATAAACCGCTTATTTTTTATAGTCCTTTAAAAACACAATTACCTTCTGCATGGGGGCCTTTATCTGATTATGCCGTTATTATTCGCTACGATTATCTTACATATTCTGATAATCCCACTCCCCTTATCAAACAACTTGATGAGGCATTCTATAATTTAACTCGCAATTCAAACTTACATATTGCTAAAACCGAAGAAGAAAAACATCATCGTTTACTTAAATATAGTATTCGAGTACTAACGATTGAACGATCACATCTTCCTTTTAATAACGATGATCTTTCTTGCTTTAAGGAATTGCAAAATCAAGGATTGGTTCTCTTTAAACTTACACTATCTCGTATTTGGATTTTTCAACTTTTTTCAATTATTAATATTATTCGACAACGAAATATTACCGTTATTATGGCCCATACCCTTCCCGCGGGTCTATTATGGATCATTCGATTTACTATGGGTACTATTTTTCAGTATCGAAAACCAATCTTTGTGTCTCTAGCTAAATTACTGCCATATAACCTTAGTGATCTATGGTCTATCTTAAAAACAAAAACGTGGTAATTACACTCTTGCTTGATAGGCTTTTTTTTATTTAGCTACCAGTTTTTTTGTTGCTAATTTAAAAATAGGCCCTGATACATTAACGGGCTGTAAAAAATGGGCAATGGATCCCATGTAAATATGCACTGCAATTTTAATCCATAAAGGAATATCTCCTTGAAATACATTCGCATATACTACCTAAAGTCTTCTTCTCTGTTTCATATGCCTGTTAGAATAACTAACTTCCTGATTTTGATATCGTAGAGAGATATTCTTTTTTGATGATTCTGGAAATAAGCTATCATAGCTTTTTATTTCTACAAAAATTAAAATATTTTTTTTTCTAAATGTATAGTTTAAACTAAGTTGTATAAAATTAAATTGAAGGTTGATGTTTCATGTCTAATAAACGTAATACTATCTCAATTCCTATTTCTCCTGGAGAGCTTTTAGACAAATTAACTATTTTAGAAATCAAGTTAGAACGTATCAAAGATAAAAAAAAATTAACCAATATATCTTACGAATATGATAGCTTAAAAACAATTGTTCAGCATGATATTTCACAATCATCTAAACTTGACGCATTGTATCAAGAACTAAAATTAATTAATGGAAAACTTTGGGAAATTGAAGATGATATTCGGGATTGTGAGCGAGATCAAGACTTTTCAGATACCTTTGTTCAATTAGCACGCTCTGTTTATATCACTAATGATAAACGTGCCTCATTAAAAAAAGATATTAATATATATTTAGGATCGCAGCTTGTTGAAGAAAAATCTTATCAAGCATATTAATCAATTTAAATCGCTAATAAAACCCAAAATACTCATTCAACGAGCTGAGCGATTAGGGGATCTGGTTTTAGTCTTACCTGTTATTGAAACCCTTCGTCATCACTTTCCAGATGCTCTTATTTATGTTCTTTGTTCATCTAGAAACAAACAATTGCTCTATCACTACCCTATTATTGATGAATTTATTTCTTTTGATATCCATCTATCACCTTCTGCTGCTGATAAACAAACATTTATTGAATCTATCAAGGACCATAAATTTGATTTATATATTGCTTTTTGGGGTGAACCCTTTTTTCAAAAACTAGGTTTTTTAGCCTCAATTCCTTTATCCTTTGGCCCTCATATTAACCCTTTATCATCTTTTTTTTATTCAAAGTCTATCACCTTACCTTGGCATGATATTTTTATTCATGAATCTGATTTTAATTTTAAATGCATTGAACCACTTCAACTAAAGCCCATCCAATCGTTAACT